>JAGMDE010000135.1 GCA_023128855.1 Thermoplasmatales archaeon
TGCTTTCCATTAGTGTCGCCTACAACTTTCCCATCTTTTATAGCAATCGTTCTTTTTCCAAAGCGTGCTATGTCAATATCATGTGAAACGAAAACTGATGTGACTCCTCTCTTCTTATTTATTTTTACGAGGAGATTCATAATTTCTTCGCTACTATCTGAGTCCAAGGCACCTGTTGGTTCATCTGCAAGAATTAAAACAGGATCATTAATTAACGCACGAGCAATGGCAACTCTTTGCTGTTCTCCTCCTGAGAGATGTACCCCCTTATGGTCACAACGATGAAGAATTCCTACATCTTTCAACAACGTTTTTGCTCTTTTTTCTACTTTTTCTGGGTCTTTCTGCATTATAAGCCCAGGCAAAACAACATTTTCAAGAACTGTTAAACGCGGTATTAAATTATAATTTTGAAACACAAAACCAAGCTTTTGCCCTCTAAACAACGCAATTTCCTTACCTGTTATCTTAGATGTGTCCTTCTCATCAATATATACTATACCAGATGAAGGTCTATCTAAAAGGCCCATGCAATGAAGGAGAGTAGATTTACCACAACCCGATGGGCCAATTATTGAAACGAACTCCCCTGGGTAAATCTTCAGAGATACACCATCTAAGGCGTTAACTACAACGCCATATTCATCATACTTTTTTGAAATACAATCAAGTTTAATGATAGGCTTTCTGGTTTTTGACATAAATTTCTAAAATAATAAGAGGGAACCTATATAAATAATTGCTGAAAGATATTATTAAACAAATTAATAAGAGGAAAAAGGTAAAATACGTATCTACTTGAATTATCCTACGTAATGCGCCATACCTTTGTCATCATCTTTTTTCTCGTTTTCCTTTGATTCCAGAATATCGATTAATAAAATCACATGCAATGGTACAATTCTTATGCTTCCTACCTTCTCTCCATGATTGCTACTTAACTCCATTAACAAACCAGTTTCATCAACACCAATGGAAATAAAACCTTTGAATGTACCTTCTGTTTCAATTACACTATCTCTTGCACCAAGTGAGGTAATTTTGTAAACGGATCCTACAGTTATCTCCATCTTATCTTCTTTATTCATTCGATCCCCTTATTTTCTTTATCTATAAGCTTCTGCAAATGCTCTACAGTTTTACCATAATTTTCTATTGCTACTTTAAGATGAGCTTCGACAAAGTTCCAGGCTTTTTGAATGTTTCCATATCTCAAACGATACGCCTTTTTGTTCTGCTTTGTATTTTCATCAAAAATTTGAGTTTCTTCAAGGATATCAAACCCTTTAAGTTTGTTAAGATGCCTATAAACAGTAGGTTTTGACGTTTTAAGCTTTGAAGAAATCTCATCAACATACCATGCCTTTGTAGGATGTTTCAAGAAGAAATCATTAAAAATTTTATAAGGAATATCCGGATCCGAACCCTTTGATAAATAACCAATTTGCTCAAAAAATATTTTTGCGACAAGTTCAGGATCTTCCTCACCAACTAATGGCGTATTACTTACAATCTGCATCTCAAATCCCATAATTACACCTCAACAAAAGAATGTAAACTCTAATTTATAATATTTGTTTAACTTTGGAAAGCTTGGGATGTAAATTTGCATATAATATGCCTTAAAATTACAAGATTTGCAAGTATCTGTTGATTTCCCATGGTGTAACTTGTGTTCGGTATTGCTCCCACTCGCTTTTTTTAACATGTAAGAAGTTGTTAAATGTGTGGTCTCCAAGAGTTTCTTTAAGTAAATCGCTTTCTTCCATTAAAGAGAGTGCATGACCAAGGCTTTCAGGCAGATGATGAATATCATATTTTTCTTTTTCTTTCTCCGATAATGTATAAATATTCTTTTCAACAGGATCCGTAGGTATTAATTTACCTTCAATTCCTTTTAGACCTGCTGCAAGCATTACAGCAAATTGCAGGTAAGGATTACCAGAAAGATCCGGGTTTCTCAATTCACATCTCGCACCGCTTCCTCTGCCAGTGGGAATACGGATCAATGCACTTCTATTTCTGTTAGCCCAAGAGATATATGTCGGGGCCTCATAACCTGGCACAAGCCTCTTGTATGAATTCACTGTTGGATTTAGAATTACGGTAATTTCTTTTATATGTTTTAATAGACCTGCGATGAAATGCCTTGCTAACTTACTTAATTGGTTTTTATCCTTAGAGTCATGGAAAGCATTTTTTCCATTCAATGAAAAAAGAGAGAGATGTGTATGCATCCCAGAGCCATTCAAACCAAACAGAGGCTTTGGCATAAATGATGCATGCAACCCATGATTTCGTGCAATTACTTTTGTAACATATTTCAAGGTAATTACTCTATCTGCAGTTGTAATAGCATCATCATATCTGAAATTTATTTCATGCTGCCCGTCTGAGACTTCATGATGCGAAGTATAAGTACTTATTCCTAAGTTGTCTAATGCAAGAGAAATATCTGCACGAACGCCTTCAGCTAAATCCCTATGGGATAAATCAAAGTAACCAGCAGCATCGTTAGGAATCAATGTTGATTCATCTCCATCCTTTTTAAACAGGAAGAATTCACATTCAGGCCCTGTATTGTAAATATATCCTAACTTCCTTGCTTTATTTGCTACTCTCTCTAGAACATATTTTGCATCTCCAGCAAAACGTTTACCGTTTGGCTCATAGATGTCACAGTTAAGTTTTGCTGTTTTTCTTTTTTCAATTTCTTCCGGGAGGATTACAAAACTCTTTGGGTCAGGCTTTGCAATTTTATCTGACTCTTCAATAGTTGCATAACCTGCAATCGATGATCCATCAAATGGTATACCTTTTTCTAATGCTTCTTCTAATCTACTAGGCGGGATTACAATGTTTTTTGGCACTCCTAGAATATCTACAAATTGCAGTCTAACAAATAGGACCTTTTCTTTTTTTGATATATTAAGAACGTCTTCTTTAGTGAATGACTTATGCTCCATCTTTTATTCCTCCTCCATAAAAATTTGAAGAAAATTACACATTCTGAATGCACTCTCAATATTAAAAACTAATCAATTTTGAAAAAATAAATATTAAAGTAATCTAATCAGAGAAAATGCTGCTTATAGCAAGATTTTAATAGAGGATATTGATACGGTGACCACCAAGCAATTGGAGGAATCTTATGGATAAAAATGTTGAAGTATTTATGGATGAAATTATTAGGAAAAATCCAGGCGAAAAGGAGTTTCATCAGGCAGTAAGCGAAGTTGCAGAAAGTTTAATGCCTTTCATTGAGAAGAATCCTAAATATAAGAAAGCTAAAATATTGGAAAGAATTGCCGAGCCGGAAAGAGTAATTATATTCCGAGTCCCATGGCTTGACGACAGTGGGGAAATCCAGATAAACAGAGGCTATCGTATTCAAATGAATAGTGCAATAGGACCATACAAAGGAGGGCTCCGTCTTCATCCTAGTGTCAATCTAAGTATTTTGAAGTTTTTGGCTTTTGAACAAGTGTTTAAGAACAGCTTGACCACGCTTCCAATAGGAGGTGGAAAAGGAGGAGCTAATTTTGATCCAAAAGGCAAATCAGACAATGAGGTCATGAAATTCTGTCAGAGCTTTATGACTGAGCTCTTTAAACACATTGGCCCCAATACTGATGTTCCTGCCGGTGATATTGGTGTAGGTGGACGTGAAATTGGATATTTATTCGGTCAGTATAAGAGATTGGCCAATGAATTTACAGGAATACTCACGGGGAAGGCACTTAACTGGGGAGGAAGTCTTATCCGGCCAGAGGCAACAGGTTATGGTTGTGTCTATTTTGCTGAGGAGATGTTAAAAACTAAAAAAGAATCATTCAAAGGAAAAATTTGTACAGTATCTGGTTCAGGAAATGTCGCACAACATACTACTGAAAAATTAAATCAACTTGGTGCAAAGGTTGTAACTTTATCTGATTCTTCAGGTATGATTTACGATCCCAATGGTATAGATGCTAAGAAACTAACATACGTAATGGAGCTCAAAAACATCAAGCGTGGACGGATCAAAGAATATT
>JAGMDE010000136.1 GCA_023128855.1 Thermoplasmatales archaeon
AGGTTGAACGACAGGTTGTGTTGCCTGATGACTGGCAGAAGACGTTAAAGGATTTTTAAGTAAATAGATGTTACATTATTGTAATTAGGGGATGTAAATTTATGATTCACATTAGATGTAAGAACTGTGGTTGGCGTTTACCTTTTTCTGGTAAAGGAAATGAAGATAATGTTAAGGACAGAGGTTTAGGTGATATCAAATGTCCTAATTGTGGTAAGATGTTGATACAGACAAAGTATCTTTAGGTGGAAAGGCAGAGTAGTGAGGATTTTTAAATAATTAGCAGTTATTGAATTGTAGTCAGGGGATGGGAAAATGCAAAAGAAAGAAGGAAAATCACCTAGAGCAATTGAGATACCGATTTGTCCTTTTTGTGATGGCAAAGTGAATTATACTTCATGGGTGACCCACAAGATTTTTCAAATGGAATGTAAAAGTTGTGGAGCACACTGGCGTACGGGTTTAAAAGAACCGCCTGAAAGAGAGTTTTATGTAGAGCTTACTAAATCTATGTCGGATGGTAGAGGTAGAGAGTTGCTTAATCTAAAGCTTCCTCTAGAGTTTTGGCGGGATATGATAAGAGGCAGAATAAAGATATGAATATCCATCTATCCTCCTTTATATAATAATCAAAATCTTGTACCATAAACCATATTTGTATCGGGATATATAGTAAATATTGGGAAAATTCATATTTTTCCTCCCCAGTGAGAGAAAGGAGAAGGGCTGTTTTTCATTTTTTTGCCTCCCTTCTTTTCTCTAAATATTTTTCTAAATATTTTTTATGTTACAGATGCATCAAATAAAAAACTATCAGAACATTTAAATTATATAAGAGGATTCAAAAGAGGGCAAAGGAGGCAAGGTTATGAAAAAAATAACAATAATAATAATTGTTATAGCACTTTTTTTAGGAAATTTTGGCAATTTTACTATTGCAGATTATGATGATTTGAAAATTTTGAATGAGGAGTTTTTCCCAGCTACATCCAAGAACAAAGCTAGATCGGGAAAAATAGAACAGCGTGTTTTAAATCTAATAAACCCAAATACAAGGTTTAATGTTCTAGATGGCAATCAATTAACAGATTTCGACTATGTTACTGATAAGGTTCGATTAGAAGTGATTCTATCAGACGAAAAAGAATTAGATACATTAAAGAATTTTAATGAAAACATTGAGATTGAGAACCATTATAAATCTTTAGTCCAGGTTTTAATTCCAATTAATCTTATACAAACTTTATCTGAGGAAAGATATGTACAGTATATTAGACGTCCTGTTAAACCTCATCTTATGGATATAATCAGCGAGGGTGTTAGTGTTATCGGAGCTGATTCTGTACATAACGAAGGAGTTTATGGTAATGGTTCAAAAGTAGCAGTTATAGATATAGGTTTTCTAAATTATAGTAGCAATCCTGAATTACCATCTGAACGGATTGCTGAAGTAAAATCATTTAGAGCAGATGGTGATATTGAATGTGGTGAAATTCATGGTTCTGCTTGCGCTGAAATAGTCTTAGATGTTGCACCTCAGGCTGATTTATATTTATACAACTTTGAAACCATATCTGAATTAAACAGCACAGTTTCTCATGCAATTTCTGTTGGAGTAGATATTATCAGCTTCTCTATTGGATATGAATATATCAATAATTTTGATGGAGTAGGTTATCCTGGGATTGGAGATGTCTGCGGTATAGTAGATAATGCTCGGTCTAATGGTGTCCTTTTTGTAACTGCTTCTGGAAATGAAGCAGAACATCATTATGAGGGCACCTATACGGATAATAATAGTAATGGCTGGCATGAGTTTGGTAACGGTGATGAGGAATTGGATCTCGGATATTTATCAAAAGATACTATCTATAATTTTGAATTAACGTGGAACGATTGGCCATATTCAGATCAGGACTATGATTTATATTTATTTGATAGTGATTTTGATTTAATTGATTGGTCAGAGAATGTTCAGAATGGATCTCAACCTCCGAGAGAATGGATTAATGGTTATATACCATATGATGATTGGTATTATCTTGATATTTCTAGATGGAATGCTACAGAATCGGTAGATTTTGAATTATATGGAAACAATGAAATTCCATTTCCTGAGTATAACCATCCAGAAAGTAGTCTCTCTTGTCCTGCAGATGCATTTGGTTCAATGGCAGTAGGTGCAACATATTGGCAAAATGACTCATTAGAAGGTTTTAGTTCAAGAGGGCCAACTAATGACAATAGAACAAAACCTGATGTTACAGCACCAGATGGAGTTTCCACTTATGCATATGAATCAGGTCCCTTCTATGGGACATCTGCTTCAACTCCACATGTGGCCGGAGCAGCTGCATTACTATTGAGTGTAGGGCCTCTCTGTACTGCAGATGATCTGCAGGATTTACTTGAAACATCTGCATTGGATCTTGGTTCGAGTGGTAAAGATAATTTGACCGGATCTGGCAGAATTAACGTATGGAATGCTTACAATCGAATGAAACCAACAGCCAATTTCACGTATTCTCCTGAAAATCCATCAACACAGGATGTAGTCCAATTTAATGATACTTCCACAGATGAAGATGGAATGATCGTCAGTTGGTTATGGGATTTTGGAGACGGAAATATTTCTGTGGAACAACATCCAACCCACCAATATCCAGATGGTGGAATCTATAATATAACCTTAAATGTTACTGACGATGATGGAGCAACAGATACTACTTTTCAAAATATTGATGTCTATAATTCTTTAATGATTTACTATATTGATGTTGGTCAAGGCGACTCTATTTTAATACAAACGCCTGAAAATAATTTTGTTCTCATCGATGCCGGAAAACAATCCAGTTCTTCGACCGTTGTTAATTTCTTGAATAATCGTTCAGTTAATACATTAAAGGCATTTATAGCATCACATCCAGATGCAGATCATATTGGTGGAGCTGATGAAGTTATTGAGAACTTCGATGTTTTGAGCATCTATCATCCTGGCTATGAGAAGAACACCAGTACCTACCAAGAATTTATTGCTGCAGCAGAAAATGAAAGTTGCCCGATTTATACAGATGACGAACTTGATCCAGGTGATTTCATAAATATTAGTAGTATTATTTCATGTCAAATTTTGCATATTGATAAAAACGCTTCAAATTCAAATGATGCGAGTGTTGTTTTGAGAGTTGATTTCAATCTGGCTAGCTTTCTTTTTACAGGTGATATTAGTAGCGATGTAGAATCTGGATTAATTCAAAATCAGAATGTTGATATAGACATTCTTAAGGTTGCTCATCATGGAAGTAAATACAGTACGAGTAATGAGTTTCTTAATGCGGCGTCAACTCCTTCGGCTAGTGTAATCAGCGTTGGTAACAATCCATATGGTCATCCTGCACCAGAAACAATCACCAGACTTATCGCACATAATTCGACGATATACCGTACTGATCTTAATGGTACGATTACAATAACAACATTTGGGACAACTTGGAACGTCACTGTTGAGAAAACAATAATGCCAAACAATCCACCAATGGCAAATTTCACATATTCTCCCCAAAACCCTACCACTCTCGATGTTATCTACTTAACTGATACCTCTGAAGATGTAGACGGAACAATCGTATCATGGTTATGGGATTTTGGCGATGGAAACACTTCGATACAACAAAATCCAACTCATCAATATGCCGATAATGGTGTTTATAACGTAACTTTGAATGTTACCGACGATGATAACACTACAGATGAAATCAACCAGCAAATAGCTGTAGCAAATGTTCCTCCCGTAGTTAATTTCACATATATTCCATCTATTCCAACGGTAAATGATATCGTTCAGTTCAATGATACTTCAATTGATCTCGATGGAACCATTGTTGACTGGACATGGGATTTCGGAGATGGAAATACTTCAACATCACGAAACACAACACACCAATACTTAGATAATATAACCTACAACGTTACACTAACTGTGACAGACAACGATGGAGATACGAACTCCACTACAAAAGAAATTATCA
>JAGMDE010000137.1 GCA_023128855.1 Thermoplasmatales archaeon
TCAAATATGTTTTTCTTTGAATGAATATCTACAGTTTCACAAAGAATTATATCAAGAATTTCTGCTTCAAGATTTTCTTTTATCTTTTCTTCTTTCCATCCTTTTTTTGAAAGGTTTTTTCTAAGCTGGTCAGGATGACATCTGAGAACTATAACTTTGTCAACGTTTTTTAAAAGATGGGATAGATGCCCTTCAATAAAAACAATGTTACTTCCACTGTAGTTTTTCTTTACAAAATCGTCAAATTTTTCAATATCTACAATACTAGAATCTCTTTTTTCATCTTTTCCGATTAAAAAATCTTCTTCACATACAACCTTGTTTAAATCAACTATTTCATAATTATTCTCCTGTAAAACTTTAGAAATTGAGGTTTTTCCCGTGCCAGGTGTACCGGTAATTGCAATAATCATAAACCTAAATCAACTTATGATAATCATATCCGCGGAATCCTTCCTTGAAGCAGTAATGAAGCTCCTGGAAATCTTTCCTAAATTCTTTTACATCAGCTTTTATCTTCTCAGGTTTTTCCTTCTTAATGAGTGCTCTTTGATAGAAATCAGCAACAGCTTCCATTTCACTTTCTTTCATACCAAGTCTGGTAAGTTCCGGAGTACCCAAGCGTAATCCTGAGGGCCTAAATGGATCTGTGTCACCAGGGATTGTATTCATATTAGTAACAATACCTGCACCTTCAAGTGTTTTAGAAGCTTCCTTGCCTTTTCCAGGGCCAATTTCAACTAAAATCTGATGAGATTTTGTAAATCCTAGTTTTTCACCAAATACCTTAAAACCACGTTCATGGAGAGCCTGAGCGAAATGCTGTGCATTATTAATGGTCTGTTTAGCATAAGCTTTGCCAAATTCAAGATGCTCAGCATATGCAATCGCTTTTGCTGCTACATGATGAAGATGATATGAAGAAGTAACACCTGGGAAAATACCAAAATTAAGTTTTCTTAAAAACGATTTATCCTCATCAGTATCTCCCTTATGATCAGATAAAACCATTCCACCTTGGGGACCTGGTAAAGTTTTATGTGTACTGCCGTTCATCACATCTGCACCCTCCCTTAATGGATCCTGGAATTGTTTGCCACCTATAAGACCCAAAACATGCGCAGCATCATAAATGAGATATGCTCCTACCTCATGTGCGGCTTCAGCTAGTTCCTTAATCGGACTTGGAAATAAGAAAACAGAACGCCCATTAAGAGCTAGTTTTGGTTTCACCTTTTTAATAAGTTTTACAGCGCCATCAACATCGATATTCATCATTTCATCATTAAACGGATAAGAAATTAGATTGATACCGCGAACACCAGCGCCACCCCATTTACCAAAAGATATATGAGCACCATTTGCTAGATCTAAAACTGTTGCAGTTTCACCAGGTTTTATCAAGGCTTTTAAAATACCAATATTCGCCGTTGTTCCAGCTGTAGGCCTGACATCAGCATAACTACAATTGAAAAGTTTTTTTGCAAGTTCCATTGCTTTTATTTCAACGTTGTCAAAAAATTTACACCCTTCATAGTATCTTTTACCAGGACTTCCTTCAGCATATCTGCCATGGAAATCAGTGATAAGCATTTCTCTACAAAGTGGAGAAAGCACATTTTCACTAGCAATCATCGGGAGTGAATTCGCAAAAAATTCATTGTTCAACTTTGCCTGTTTTCGGATATATTCAACTTCGTCATACCAACTCATTAAAATCCCACAAAGCAGTATCTAAATTACTCATAAAAAGGTAATGGAAAAACAAAAAGAAAAAAGTTAAAAAAAAGGTTTGTTATTCATACTTATGAAAACTATAGGTCTTATAGGGGGAACTACTTGGCATTCAACAATAGAATATTATAGAATAATTAATGAAACTGTAAAAGAAAAACTAGGAAAATCACATTCTGCACGTTGCATTCTCTACTCCATCAACTTTGAAGAGACAGTAGTACAAAATCAAGGAAGATGGGACGTTATTTCTAAATCATTTATCGATATTACAAAAAAATTGGAGAATGCTGGAGCAGATTTTTTAATAATTTGTGCAAATACAATGCATAAAATTGCAGATGATATCGAAAATAATGCAGATATTCCAATCATTCATATTGCTGATGTAACAGCTGAAAAAATAATTGAAAGAGGTTTGAGCAAAGTAGGTTTATTAGGTACTAGCTACACTATGGAAGAAAATTTCTATAAAGAAAGATTAAAAGAAAAATTCAACATCGAAACAATAATACCTGAAAAAAATGAGCGGGATTTAATCAATAAAATAATTCTAAATGAATTAACCCAAGGGAAAATAATACAATCTTCAAAACAAAGATATTTAGAAATAATTGAAAATTTAATTGATAAAAAAGCAGAAGGAATAATACTGGGTTGTACCGAGATTCCTCTGTTGATCAAAAAAGACGATGTGGATATTCCTATTTTTGACACAACAGAGATTCATGCAAAAGCAGCAGTCGAATATGCATTAAAATAGTTATATTTCAATTAATTCGCGTGGTGCTTTTGTTAATATCTCAATTCCATCTTTTTTTATTAAAATATCATCTTCTATTCTTACACCACCAAATCCTGGGATATAAACACCTGGTTCTACAGTAAAAACCATATTTTCTTTTAACTCAAGTTCACAACCGGAGCTAAATCTCATACCTCCATCATGAACACCGAGACCAAGGGAATGACCTGTAGAATGGATAAAACGGCCTTTGAATTCTGTTTTCTCAATATACGATAAAACTGCATCATGTACTTCACTGGCCTTTAAACCAGGTTTTATAATATCTAAACCGATCTTTTGAGCATCTTGAACCGTTTTATACATACTCTTTTGTTTATCACTGGCTCTACCAAACACAAAAGTCCTAGTTATATCAGAATTATATTTTCTAAAACAGGCGCCAAAATCACATAAAACAAAATCGCCTTTTTTCAATTTAGTAGAACCATGGGTATAATGTGGCTCTGAACTGTTCTTCTCAAAAGAAGATATTGTTTCAAAAGCGGCTTTATCAGCACCATTTTTTTGCATTAAATAATCTATTTCTGCTGCTAACTCAGATTCAGTTATACCCTCATGTAACATTTCTGGTATCTTTTCAACCACTTTATCTGCAATCTCACAAGCTTTCTTTATTAAATTTATTTCAATTTCATCCTTAACAAGCCTTGTTTCTTCAATAGATTGTGAGATATCAAAAAATTCTAAATCAGGAAATCTTTTTTCTAATCTAATATAATCTCTATATGAAATTCCTTTGAAATTTAATCCAACATTTTTACAAGAGGAAATTCTTTCTTTTAGAAAACCTTCATAATCTTTTGAACTTTTGTATACCATCACATTTGCATCAGATTTTTTTGCTGATTCTTCCTCCAATTCAGAGACAACAAGATCAATATTGCCCTCAGGAGACAAAAACGCTACACATCCCTCAAAAAGACCTTTTTCTAAACCAGTTACATAAAAGAAATTATCATCAATGTATGGCTCAATTGAATTTTTGATTAATATTACGTCGAGTTTATTTTCCAGATTTTTATATATATTTTTAACTCGCCTTTCCAAGCTCTCACCACCAATACCTAAATGTAATGTAAAACTAGTTTAAAATAAGTAAGCTAAATGAAAGATGCATCCCTTTATTAAAAATAAAAGGTTTATTTATATTGTTTAATTAGAATCTGTAATTCTGACAAGTCGTTTTTGATAGTCTGCACTTGTTTCATTTTTTCTTGTTCAAAATTCTTCAGAATCTGCGGTAATGGTCTGGTTAGTTTATATATGTGAACGGGTCTACCTTTCCCCTTCTTCTTCAGGTCTCTCTTCTTAGCCCATCCTCTCCTTCGCATCTCTTGCATTGCGACAGAAACTTCAGGTTGGCGGAGATCTGCGCCTTGTTCGACTTCGGCAGATCGACACTCTTGAAC
>JAGMDE010000138.1 GCA_023128855.1 Thermoplasmatales archaeon
GATACTCCTTTGAAAGGACCTGATTTAATTGATGATTTGTTCCAACAAGCAATCACACAATTATAACAAGCACCTCCTTTGTCAACAATCCTTTTTTGCATTGTTTCAGCATTTATTTGATCTGCATGCTCAAAGCTACCCTCTTGATAATTTTTTGTAGGAATAAAACCTTCTTTATTGATTAAATCAACCCAGTAAGGTGTCCCATACTTCCTTCTTTTTGGAACAAAATCATTTTCCTGGATTTGTCTTAAAACCTCTTTTGTTTTACTTTTAAAACCCTCAGGGTCATGAATCGGTATCTTATTTGACCCAGTCAACACAATAGCTTTTAGATTTTTAGAACCCATTACAGCTCCTGTTCCACCACGTCCAGCGTGTCTATGACCATCAAAAGTAATTGCTGAAAATTTTACTAGATTTTCACCTGCAGGGCCAATTACAGCAGTTCTTGATTTCCCCTCTGTTTTCTGAAGAAAATCATGAGTTTTAAGGCATTCTATACCCCATAATTTTGAAGCATCTTTAAACTCAACTTTATCGTCTTTAATTATAATAGAGACAGGTTTCTCTGATTTACCATTTACAATTATTATATCCCATCCAGCTTTTTTCTGCTCCATTGCAAAGAAACCGCCAAAATGAGAATCTACAAAAAGACCTGTTTGAGGAGATTTTGTAACCACTGTTCCTCGACCTGACGTCTGAGAAGAAGTACCGGTCAATGGGCCAGTTGTAAACATTAAAATGTTATTTGGTGAGAGAGGATCTGTTTTAGGTGGCAGTCTGTCAAATAATATTTTTGCACCCAGGCCTTTTGCACCAATAAAATTTTTTGCATCCTCTAAATTTGTTTTTTCAACTTTAATTGACTGAGTTTTTAAATCAATGTTAAGTATTTTTCCGGTGTAAGCACCAGTCATACATTTACACCTCTAAGATTCTCGATTAATATTTAATAAGTCTATAAGGAGTGAAAAACCTGTTTCGCGTCGACCAGCACCTGGACCAACAATGGTAGTAGGTCCAAGTTCATCTGTATAAAAAGTCAGAGCATTAATTGCCTCACCAACACCTGCAAGAGGGTCATTTAATGGTAGTTTCTCAGGCCAAACCTTTGCTTTAACTGAGCCGTTTGGTTGGATTTCTGCGCTACCGATTAGTTTCCAACGTTTACCCTCAGCTTTTGCTTTTTCCACATCTTCTTTAGAAATTTCAGTAATACCCTTCCTTTCAACATCCTGCCAGGTTATCTTTTTTCCCAATACCACATTAGTTAGAATTACAACTTTTCCAAGTGCATCAAGCCCTTCAACATCACCAGTTGGATCTGCTTCAGCATAACCAAGTTCTTGAGCTTTTTTTAATGCATCTTCGTAAGCCGTTCCCTCTTCCATTCGTGTAAGAATGTAGTTGGTTGTACCATTTAAAATACCCTTGAAACCAGTAATTTTGTTTCCAGCAAGTGTATATTTTGCAAGATTCAAGACGGGAGTGCCAGCAAGAACAACACCCTCAAAGCCATAAAAGACGTTGTTTTGTTCTGCCAAATCTAATAAATTTAATACTTCTTTAACAACTGGGCCTTTGTTGGTTGAAACAACATTTTTACCAGCTTTTAATGCAGTTTTTATGTGAGTTAGCGCAGGTTCCCCTGTTTTAACATCTGTAAAAGTAACTTCAATAATGGTATTTGCATTGGTGTTTTTGATGGTCTCAATACTATCCATCCCTTTTTTGCCAGATGGATACTCATTAAGTTTCTTACCTGCTTTGACAAGATCAAGAATTTTTTTCATGTCAAGACCGTTTTCATCGTAAACTGATCCTTTCATAGTATCAGAAATTGCTACAACAGTCCATTGAAAATCAAATTTTTTTTCAAGCATATCTTTTTTTTCTAAAAGAATCTCAGTAAGACCCTGACCTACAGTTCCATATCCAATAAACGCTAGTTTAAAATGCATTAATTATTCCTCTCTATGATGAAGATTTGGTGCCGCAATAAAGGATAAACCTTTTTCAGTGAGAGCACGAGCTGTATTGTTTATAGCCTCATGTTTATCCAGATAATTTTGAAGCATATACGGCATTTCTCCCTTTTCTTCGATTTCCTTTCGGGATCTGAAATAATCAAGAATATCTGTTGGATGCTCTCTTTTAGAATCTACTTCAATTTCGGCACCCTCATGCTTAGCACTGATGTTTTTTACTTTTGTAGTGATTTCAAGAAGCTCATCTCTTCTATCATAAGGTTGAATAACAATACTTTTCCAAGTTTCCAAGATATGATGCTCAAATCTTACAAAATCTTCAAGACCTAAAGCATTTCTAATTTCACTACTTAATTCAATAGTCCAATTGTTAACAGAGTTAGAAAAATTAAAGCCAATTAACGAAGTTGATCCATCTTCTCTGGAAAATAATCTAGCAGCCATAAGAGTCCAAAAAACTGCAAAAGGATTATCATTACCCATATAAACGGAAATTTTGAATTCCATATCAATTCCTAGTTTATGCACTAGATACGCTAAAAAAATTGTTCCAGGATTAACATTTAGAACCTGTTTAACACCATAATTAGTATAATAATAAAGAAACTCATCCACCCATTTAATTGGGTAATCATTTGGCTGACCAACACCTCCAAAATAACCTGTTATTGTCTCAGGACCACCAAGGTGAATATTTGATCCATCAGTTCCTTTAGTATCAAGTGTTTCACACCAGCTAACCCCCAGTATTTGCATCGCAACAGCCATCGCTAATAGATCATCATCTTCCTCTTGTTCCTTCATACGTCGTACACGTATAAATCGCCCTGGCATTAATTCTTGATTTTCGATTGCTTGACGAGCTTGAGTCATGAAAGCATCGAAATATTGACATGCACTAATCTCCAAAGTAATAGCATAATCCTCTCTAAAATCCATATCTTCTACTTCAGTACCTAATATCTTTTTTCGATATTCATCAACGGAAATAAACGCACCACTATCTCTCTGTTCAATTAGCCATTCTAGATCTTTAAGATAAGGTGAATTTCTTTCTTTCAAGAGATGCATTAAGTTATCTAAACTTCCTGACTCTCTTGCTTTTCGATTTATTTCTTCAGGACCACCGTATTTTTCAACGACCTCTAAAAGATCGTTAATAATCTTATTGTTTGGATCTGTCAAAAAATCGTTGATTTCTTTTAATCTAATATCCTCTATTGCAAGTTTGCTACGCATGTTGACTAACATAGATAATTCTTCCCCCATATGAACACGATGAAAGTTGTGCATGGCAAATAGATAGTCATCTTAAGAATGTTTGGTTTCGAAAATTTATTAACTATGTAATATATTGTTTGGATTGGGGATAGTATGATTATTTCGCAATTATCAATTGCTCCATTAGATGCTGGCGCAAGCGTTAGTAAATATGTAAAAAAAATTATTGGTGTAATCGAGAAATATGATGTTCGATCAGAGACAAACGCAATGGCAACTGTAATTGAAACAGAAGATCTTGACACATTATTTTCTATCGTTAAAGAAGCCCATATGGCAATGGTCAATACAGGAGCACAGAGAGTCATTACAGAATTAAAAATTGATGATAGAAGAGACAAAAATGCAACGATAGATACTAAATTAAATGCTGTAAAATAATTATTATTTTTTATTCAAAACAGTTATATGCAAGATTTTCATTCCGATTTTCGGGAGCGTAATATTGTGTCATCAGAATCTTTAGTTGAAATAGTATTTCACGGCCGCGGTGGGCAAGGTGCAGTCACTGCAGCAAATTTACTAGTAGCAGCTG
>JAGMDE010000139.1 GCA_023128855.1 Thermoplasmatales archaeon
CAGGATTAAGCAGAACAGCGAACACACCAATACCTACCAGGGCAAAAGCACTTTTAAATGCTAGAGAGAACCAGGCGGCAAACCCACCAATGGTTCCCATCATTGGTCCCATACTTCGATCTATAAAGAAATAAGTTCCACCTGCCTTTGGCATAGCTGTAGCAAGCTCAGCTTTTGATAGTAATGAGGGTATAACCAAAAGACTTGCAATGCCGTATGATACGAGAATGGCTGGACCTGCATACTTAAACGCCAACCCGGGCAATACAAACAACCCTGAGCTAATCATAGCACCAGATGCTATACAAAAAATGCCAAGAAGTCCAAGCTCTTTCCTTAAGCCCTTGGTCTCCTCACGCTCACCCATCTATTTAGGATATGGTAGATTATCTATATTTATATTTCCTTAAAAGCCTAGCAGAAGTTAAAAAACAAAGAAATTAAACAATTCTTCCGTTTTTTATTATGATTTCTACCAGATTAACTCCAAAGTGATATGGTAAAAACTTGTGATTAGGCATATCTAAGATTATAATATCTGCCTGTTTTCCTTTTTCTAAGCTACCAATAGTATCATTTAAACCAATTGAACAAGCAGCATTAAAAGTAGAAGCACAAATCGCCTCTGCAGGTGTCATTTTCATATTAAGGCAAGCTAACTGAATAATAAATTGCATGTTTTCAATCCAGCAATTAGGATTAAGATCAGTTGCAAGTGCCACTGGGACACCCAGATCGATTATTTTTCTTGCTGGAGCATAATCTCTCATCATAAGAGAAAATGGAGTTCCAGGAAGCATTACTCCAATAACTCCTTTTTTTGCCATTTGTTTTAAGCCTTTATCATTTGACATTAATAGATGATCCGCAGATATTGCACCAATTTCTGCTGAAAGAGCTGCTCCACATGTATCAACTATTTCATCAGCATGAATTTTTGGAATTAATCCATATTTTTTACCTGCTTCAAGAATTTTCTTTGATTGATTTGGCGTAAAAACTCCTTTTTCGCAGAATACATCACAAAATTTTGCTAATCCTTTTGTTTTTGGGAGCATTTCGTTTATTACAAGATCAACATATTCGCTTGTTGATTTTTCTTTTGGTACAGCATGTGCTCCTAAAAAAGTAGGAATAATATCAACTGGATGATTGTCATTGAGCTTCTTTATAGTCTTTAAAATTTTTAATTCTGTTTCAGTGTTTAACCCATATCCACTTTTTGCTTCACAAGTAGTAGTTCCATACCGAAGCATATTGTCAAGACGAATACGACTTTGTTTCAACAAATCAGCGTCTTTTGCTTTTCTTGTCTCTTTTACTGTATATGTTATTCCTCCTCCTTTTTTCAGAATGTCCATGTAGGATAATCCCTGAAGTTTCCAATCTAGTTCAAATTCTCTTGAACCCGCAAAAACCAGATGTGTATGTGGATCTACAAATCCAGGCATTACAGTTTTCCCGGTAGCATCTATTATCTTTTTTGCTTTGTATTTTAGATTCTTTCCAGTTTCAACGATTATACCATTTTTTATTGCAATAGATCCTTTCTTGATTATTGAAAGATTACTCATTTCTTTCTTTGTTCGTGGTTTATTTGGACCTTTGAGAGTTATTAACTCGTTTGCATTTTTTATGAGTATATCCACTGTTTCCATGTCTACAATCCCAAACAGTTAAAAGAAGAACCTAGATTAAGGGTTTCGGTGCCAAAATATGAAAAAGATAGTTGAATGTGTGCCAAACTTTAGTGAAGGCAAGGATAAATCCATAATCAATGCAATATCAGCTGCAGTTGAATCTGTTGATGGTGCAAAGTTACTCGATGTTGACCCAGGTGCAGATTTTAATCGAACTGTCTTTACTTTTGTCGGAGAACCAGAACCTGCTCTTGAAGCAGCTTTTCAAGCTGCAAAAGTAGGTATTGCATTAATTGATATGACAAAACACAAAGGCGAACATGCAAGAATGGGTGCTCTTGATGTGTGTCCTTTTATTCCAATTAAAGGTGTTACAGACAAGGATTGTATAGAGTTATCCAAAAAATTTGGGGAACGAATGGCCAAAGAACTAGGTGTACCAGTGTTTCTTTATGCAAAATCAGCAGTAAAACCTGATAGAGTAAGACTTCCAGATATTAGAAAGGGTGAATATGAAGCCCTTGAGGAGAAGTTCAAAGATCCAAGTTATAAACCAGATTATGGTAAACCAGTATTTGTTCCAAAAAGTGGAACAACAGCAACAGGCTGTAGAGATATCCTACTCGCTTACAATATCAACTTGAACACAAATGATAAGTCAATTGCATCAAAGATTTCTGGTAAGATTAGAACGAGTGGAGTATTAAAAAAAGATAAGGATGGAAATAAAATAATTGGTCCAGATGGGAAAGCTGAGAGAATTCCAGGTAGATTTAAAGGAGTTCAAGCTGGTGGAATGATGTATGATGAAAACATTGCACAGGTATCTATGAATTTACTTAACTATCGCGAGGTGAACCTTCATGATGTTTTTGAAGCAGTTCAAGAAGAAGCTGGAAAACTAGGGGCAAAAGCAACTGGTAGTGAAGTTGTTGGTCTTGTTCCAAAGGAATCATTGGTTTTAGCTGGAAAATTCTATTCTAAAAAAGAGGGATTGAATATAACTGATGAGGAAGAACTTGTTGCACTTGCAATTGACAAGCTTGGATTGTCTGAACTTTATCCATTTAAACCTGAAGAAAAGGTAATTGAATATATGGTTGAAGAAACAGGACCTCTTGCATCAATGAAGGTAAATGGTTTTCTCTCTGAACTTGCATCAAACAGCCCAGCACCGGGTGGCGGAAGCGTCGCAGCACTTGCTGGTAGCCTTGGGGCAGCACTATCTTCAATGGTATGCAATTTAACCATTGGAAAAGAAAAATACGTTGATGTACAAGATGAAATCAAATTAGTTTTAAAGAAAAGTGAGCAACTACGAAAAAAACTCATCAAACTTATTGATGAAGATACAGAAGCATTTAATGATGTAATGAAAGCATTTAAAATGTCAAAAGAGACAGAAGAACAGAAGAAAAAACGAAGTGCAGCCATTCAAGCGGGTTACAAGACTGCTGCATCTGTACCACTTGAAACAGCAAGAACTTGTGAAAAAATACTTGATGTTACATTAGTTGTAGCAAAAAAGGGCAATCAGAATTCTATTACTGATGCTGCAGTATCAGCACTAATGGCCCAAGCTGGGGTTGAAGGTGCAATTCTTAATGTCAAGATAAATCTTGGATCAATTAAAGATGAAACATTTGTGAAAAAGATTTCTTCTGAGCTTGACAAACTTCAAAGGGATACATCCAATAAAACAGAAGAAATACTGAAAATTGTCAATAGCAAGATGTAGATTTGCAAATTTATAAGTACATCTTTGTTACTTTCATTTTTTACCATGCAGTCAGATATCGAGATAGCAAGGTCTACTAAACTTGATGATATATACAACATTGCTCAAAAAATTGGAATAAAAGAAGAAGAGATTATTTCTTGGGGAGGGTTTAAGGCTAAGATTTCTCCAAAAATTTTTGATAGAATCAAGGACAATAAAGACGGAAAATTAATACTGGTCACAACTATAAATCCAACACCTGAAGGTGAAGGTAAAACAACGATGACTATTGGTCTTGCACAGGCTCTTGCAAAGCTTGGAAAGAAAACTATGCTGTGCATTAGAGAGCCCTCTCTTGGTCCAACTATGGGATTAAAGGGCGGAGCTGCTGGAGGTGGTTATTCTCAGGTCCTACCGATGGAGGATATAAATCTTCATTTTA
>JAGMDE010000014.1 GCA_023128855.1 Thermoplasmatales archaeon
TTGCCTGTTGACATTCTTCCCATATTACATGTGGCGGATCAAAGAGTCCACCTCTTCCCATATAGTCTATCTCAACATAGATATCCTGAGAGTATGGATCTGCTAACCATTTTGCCATTTGATATTCCTCAATGTTCTCAATACCATCAACATCTGGATCGAGTTTCTCATGGTCATCCCATGTGAATGGATCATAGCCCCATTTCCATTCCCATGCAGTTGGTATTCCATCTCCATCAGGATCTTTATTGCTATCGTCTCTTTGCGGATCTGTGCCAAGTACGTTTACCTCAGTCCAATAAGGAATATAATCTAAGTCATAATCTGTTTGATAGATATTAAACCAGATTTCAAAAGTCTCACCAAGATAATGACCATAACCATCTTTATCACCGAAGTTATCATCGCCGTACCATCTACCCGTTCTATAGTCGTATTTGACTTGTATTTTGTCTCTTTCAATATCATCATATCGTCTGCCAAGTAATCCTTTATACACTCGTTCAACAAGAGTGATTGTAACCTCTGATGTTTCTTGTTCTTCGTCTGCATCTCTAAGTATTTTATTTTCCTGAAACATTGTGTCCCATGTGTTTATCACTATTTCAGTTACCTTACCTAAGTGTTCAACATCTTTACTTGTATATTCTAACCCATCCATTTCCAAGATCCAATAAAATGAAGGTTTATTTTTCCAAGAAGCCCCAGGCTTCATCAATTTATCGTAAAGTCCTCTATGCCGTATTCTAAGAACTTCAAAAATCAAAGCTTGGTTTTCCAATGGACTTATACGATCATCTATTTCCTCTTCCACGGGTTCCTCTTTTACCTTTTCTTTTTGTTTACCAAAAAACTCGGCAACAAAAACGCCAGAAATAATTAAGCAAACTACTATTATAAGCGTAATTCCTATCATCAGTTTTTGTTTGTATTTTAGATACATTTTCTAATCATTCCGCGTTTTTATTTTATAAACAATATAATAATATAGTTTGTAATTTATATAAAATTATCGGTTAATTTTAAAATTATAATTTTGTCTTGTTTATTAGAGAACAGTTATTATACCGTCATGGTTTTAACGAGATAGACCAATATTTCATTCATTAATGTATCAATGGCATATATTCTGCCAATATCAACAATTTTTCCATTTATTGAATTAATCTCAGTTTTTTTGCCTTTTCTAAAACTTTGAAGCATGGATGAATAGTTATCAGCAGTATTTTGAGTTACTTCTTTTGTTTTTTTAAGCATGTTTTGAAAAGATAAGTGTATTCCCTCTTTATTTGCAATCGTAGTAGATTCCATGCATACTTTTTCTACAATATTGTCTAATACAGGATTCTCAAGAAGATAACCATTTTTACACTGAAAAATTGTAGTGAGTGGGTTTATACTAGAGTTTATAATTGCTTTAACCCAAATTTCCCGAATTATATCTGAACTAATTTTTGTGTCAGCTCCTACTTCATTAAATATGCGTGCGATATTTTTTATGCGTCCTGTTTTCTTACCATTCAATTCCCCTAAAATAGTATGTCCTTTTCCAGTATGTTTGACAACACCTGGTCTAGAAAAAACAGCACCATGTGTAGTAATACAAACCATTATTTTTTTACGATCTACAAATTTTTCAATTTTTTCAATGTTATCCAAGCCATTCTGCAAAGACATAACATATGTGTTATCTCCGATCATCGGTGCTATTGATTTCATTGCAGCTTCAGTATCGTAAGATTTTACTGCAAGAATTAAAAGATCAGGAGCAACAAAAGAATTTTTAGCTGATTCGGAAGCCTCAATTGCAACATTTAAATTTGTTTTTCCTTGAATTTTTAAACCCGATTTATTTATTACATCCACATGAGATTTTCTACCAATTAAAATTACATTATTGTTTTTTGAAAGCTTTGCGCCAAATAATGACCCTATGGCCCCTGCACCCATTATTGTTATATTCATACCGGCAGTCCTATCTCCTTAGCTTTTGTCTTTATTTCATTTTCATTCATTGCAATTAAAGGAGTTAATACTGGAAGATTAATTTGTCTTTTAAGTTGTGTAATATCATATAATGGATTTTTAGAATTATTATTGATGGAATGTCCAGCAACAATAGCATCACAATTTTTTTTACTAGCGGTTTCTTTTAACATGTCATAAACGTTATTTTTAGAAGGAATTGTCAATATCTCTGATTTAATATACCATTTTTCAACAAACGGCTCTAAAATATTCTTAGATTCTTTTGAAGTGATAAATATTGCTTTACAGCCTCTGCGTATAAGATACCATGCTGCTAAAATTGATTCAGGGGAATTGATCAATGCTAAAACTTTCCCTTGTGTGTTTATTGGCATTCCACCCATACAGGAGATTTTTTCCGTAAATACAAATGCCTTGTCATTTCTTATTTCAATGAACAATTCAAAATTAGGATTTGTTAGATCAACACTTGCTTTCGTTGCTTTTACAATATCACTGCCAATTTTTATTGCAACATCCTGACTTGAAAAATTATGTTCTCCAGTTCTTGTCGCTCTAATTGCAAAACTCCTTTTTTCGTTTAATTCTTCTTTTGAAACATTCAAAGATAATTTTGATATTGATTTCATGTCACTTGAAGTTTGAAAAGCTGGACTTACAGAAGTTATTCCAAAAATCTTACGTAAAACTTCTAAGCACTCATTTATCTGGTCGGAATGAACGTAGATTCTGCCCCATTCCTTATTTATTTTAGTGAATAGCTTCTCTGCATTAAATGCATTTTTTATGTTTGACACTAAAGTATTTTCAAAACGTTTTCGTGTTTCTCTACCTTTCAATGCGATTTCACCATATCTAACAAGAATTAATTCGTATTTCACAAATATCAAACTCTAATTTAATACATTAATATTTGGTAAAAAGAAAAAGGATTTGGAAATATTCCATTGTTACAACGATTATTAAAACTCTAAAACCATTTTTTTTTCTTTTTTTCTTCTTTTTATTTTCTTCTTTAATTTGATTTATTTTGTAAAATAGTGCAGGGGGAGGGATTTGAACCCGCGGACCTCTTCAGGAATAGATCTTGAGTCTATCGCCGTTGACCAGGCTTGGCTACCCCTGCATAAGAAATGTCAGAACGAATTAATAATAATAAAAGTTTATGCATTTCGATACTAAATATAACATAAAATAACAAATGGAGATATTTTTTGTTATTATAGTTACAAAAGGTTAATATGTGGTATGTTACATAAATTTAAAGTAGGAAGCAAAATTGAGATAAAATTTATCTCATAGGGGGTCTAGTCGAAAATTATGGGTTTTACTTTTCACCTCTTCTCCTGCTAGACCCTTTTCTATTAAAAAATTGAAATTCCTTTTATGCCTTTGATTTTCTTTATTTTCTGTAATAGGCTCATAGGAACTGGTTCTTCTGTAATTATGTAGAGTCTGGGTTCTTTTAGCAAAGCGTAATCGTTTCCAATTGCCTGTCTTATGCTAATTTTTTCCTTAGCTAAAACTGATGAAACATCTGCAATGATGCCTGATGTACTTGGGTCTTCAGGAATAATCTCCAAAACACCACCGCCGACCAATGGAGCTGCTTCTTGCAAACTACATGTTGGAATAAGGTGAGTAAATAATTTTTCTAATTCGGGATCTTTTTTTAAGGCCTTGATAGTGGACAATACAACCTTCCTGTCAATACCTATAGCACGAGCAAATTTTGAATCTGATATCTCTATAGAGTCACAATATATTTTGTTGTCTTTAATTTTGAGACCGTAGGTTAATAGGCTGTAGACAACTTTTCTTTGTGTTGGGTATTTTTCAAATTTCTCATCGATTTTTTTTCGAAGAATCATATATCAGACAAGGAGAACTAATTATAAATAATTTACATCTGGGCCTCTGAAATGTCCATAAGTGTAATATAATTTTTAAATTCTTAATTTAATAGGTTTATAGAACAATTTTGTCCGTTATTGGACAAAATTGGAAATATTTAAATACTGGTTGTTTTATCTGTTTTTATGAATAATTATAAAGTATTGGCCGTTTTTTTGTTATTGATGCTGGTTAATATCAACGCTTACAATATAGCTGAAAGTAGTCAAAACGTTCAAGATTCTTCTCCAGACATAAATCATTATGAAAAAGGCTCCAGATATAATATACAAGGCTGGATTTATGTTCATATTGAAGGAGCACCATATGAACGTGGTTACCAACATGGCTATCTTCTTGCAGATGAAATTGTTGACATGATCAATAGATGGAGCATTTATGCTAGTGAAGATGTCAAAGTTATGAATTTATTCAAAGTTAAAAATCCAGTAAAGTTTTGGGAGATGAGTAAATCAAAAACAATGAGGGCTTTTTCTAAACAATATCCTGTAGAATATAAAGAAGAAATTAGAGGAATTGCTGATGGTGCAAAGGCAAGAGGAGTAAAGGTACATGGACACGATATTGAATATGAAGATATTATGACTTTAAACGAGTTTCAGGATTGCTGGTGGTATTATACCTACTTCTTTAAGCAGTTTCACCCTGTGCGAAGTGTGTTTTATGGAATAAAAAACATATTTTCAAGCTTAAAAAGTACTGAAAATGAAGGTTTCTGCAGTACCTTTATGGCAACTGGTGACGCGACCAGTGATGGTAGCATTGTTGCTGCACATTCTATCGCACCAATACCATATTTTATGGAAAGATGCAACATCATTCTGGATATTGCACCAGATGAAGGAAACAGGTTTGTAATGACTTCTCCACCAGGTTATATATGGAGTAACGAAAACTATTATCAAAACGAAAAGGGGATAATAATAACCGAAACTACTCTTCCACAAGGCCCTTGGAAGAGGGGCGGGGTACCAATCGCAGTCAGATTAAGAGATGCCATTCAATATTCAGATAGCATAGATGATGTACTAAATACTCTGTTGGAAGGAAATAATGGTTTATATGTTTGTGAATTTTTAATAGGTGATACAAAAACTGGAGAAATTGCATCAATTGAGCTAGCACTTTTTAACACACCAGTTAAAAGGACATTTAACGGTTTTTATTGGTCATGTAATATCCCACATGATCCAAAAGTTCAGAAAGAACTTAAGGGATTTGCTAGCGACTCTCCCTTTGCTCCTAAATTTGTTCTTAAATCGTTTGATAGTAAAATAGCTGAAAAATTTCAGGAGGTTAAACAAGATTATTACGGTAAAATAGATGCAGATGTTGCAAAGGAAATCATGGCAATTTATCCAATCTGCAGGACTCGTGTTGATTGTAAAATCACCAATACTGAAATGATGGGAGATTTAGGTTTACATGCACATATGGGAAACCCAAATGGAAGTCAATGGAACCCTTCCGAAGAAAAAAAAAAGTTATATGCGGGAATTACAGAGCTACCAGCTAGCGGATGGGTAGAAATTTATCCATTAAATTATCGTCCATATAATATTCAAGACGAAAGGATTAAAACATATAGCGGTGAAAGTGAAAACTACAAACTTATTACAGAATACGAAAAGGATGACTTTGAGATCGGGAGCTTTGAAAGATCATCAATCGAAGAAGAAAACGATGTAATATTAGAGCTAAAAGAAGATGGAATATTAACTTCGCCTTATCAAATCGATGATGAAACATTGTATTTTGGATCGTGGGACGGAAAAATATATTCGATAAATGAAAAAAACGGAGAGATTAAATGGACCTTTCAAACTGGATGGAGCATAGTTTCAAAACCATATGTTTCAGATAAAACTGTATATATTGGGTCACTTGACAACAACTTCTATGCAGTTGATAGTGAAAACGGTGATTTGAAATGGATTTTTAGATGTAAATCCGCTATTCAATCATCACCTGTAGTATATGGAGACTATGTCTTTTTTGGATGCGACGATGGAAGATTTTACGCGCTAAATAAAGAAACAGGAGATTACGTCTGGAGTTTTACACCAGGGTATTATATTAAAGATGATGCATTAAATTATCTTGCAACTCCAATTCAATCAGACCCATATGTGGAAGACGGCATTGTATATTTTAGTGCAAATGGCAAGGTTTATGGACTAGATACCCAAACTAGTGAATCATCAAATGATAAATTGAAAGAAGATCCAATTGATTTCATGAGCATAGGATTGTATCTTCTACTAATTCTTGGAATTGCAATATTGATCTGGTTTTATTCAAAGACAAGGAGATAATATGAAAATTAATAAATATTTTAATAATATTAGATATATTTATAAAGTTCAAAAATAATTAATGATAAACAGAGGTAGATAACATCGCAAAAAGGGAATTCTGGAATTCGCGATTTGCCTTCATCATGGCAGCAGTTGGTTCAGCTGTGGGACTTGGAAATGTATGGAGATTTCCATATGTTTGCTATGATAATGGAGGAGGAGCATTTCTAATACCCTTCTTTGTTGCAATTTTCACAGCAGGGATACCTCTATTAATTCTTGAATTCTCAGTAGGACACTGGGCACGAAGTGCACCACCAAAAGCATTTGCGAAAGTCGGTAAAAAATGGGAATGGGCTGGATGGTTAACAGTACTAATGCCATTTGTTGTAGCTACTTACTACGTAGTGGTAATGGCATGGTGCTTTTCATACATGGTTTATTCTATTGACCTAAGATGGGGATCAAGCGCCGGAGGGTTTTTTTCTAACTTCCTTGGAGATACAGGAAGCCCGATTGTTATAGGTGGCATCAGTTTACCTATTCTGCTCGGTCTTATTGCAGTGTGGGTCTGCATATTCCTCATACTTTACAAGGGCGTAAAACGTATTGGAAAAATAGTTGCACTAACCGTTCCGATACCTACAATTCTATTGATAATTTTAACAATAAGAGGATTAACTCTACCAGGTGCAATGGAAGGAATTAGTTATTATCTTACACCTGATTTTTCAAGGTTAGGAGATGTGAATGTATGGTTAGCAGCCTATGCACAGGTGTTCTTTTCATTCAGTCTTGCTCAAGGAATTATGATTACATATGCAAGTTTTCTAAAGAAAAAATCCGATCTTACAAACAATGCATTTATCGTAGCACTTGCAGATGCTGGAACAGCATTTCTAGCTGGTTTTGCAGTCTTTAGCGTGATAGGATATCTTTCTGTTTCACAAGGAATAGGAATCGGAGATTTACCAATGGCTGGCCCGGGTTTAACGTTTATCACATATCCAACGGCGATATCACTTCTACCGTTCGCTGCAGCAATGTTTGGAATTTTCTTTTTTATTGCCCTTTTGACATTTGGAATAGACTCCGCATTTTCGATGATAGAACCGATTTCAGCATCGGCGAATCAAAAATGGAGAATTTCAAAAGCAAAAGCAACAGCATTAATGTGCACCCTAGGTTTTTTCGTTAGTTTAATTTTTGCTACAGGCGGAGGAATTCATCTTTTAGAAATATTAGATCATTTCGTTACAAATTTTGGACTTGTGTCAATAGGTCTATTGGAATGTATCATGTTTGGATGGTTATTTAGAGTATACAAACTAAGAAAACATGCAAATGAGACTTCAGATATTATGCTTGGAAGATGGTGGGAGATCTTAATCAAATATATCATACCTGCAATACTGATAATACTTCTTATAGCAGCAATTATAAAGAATCTAATTGACAATCCATATCCAAGTTATCCGGGGTGGATAGTAATTCTTGCAGGAGTAGCACCGTTACTAATTATAACAGTGCTATCTTTTGTCCTTATGAAGATTAAAGGAAATAAGGAGGCGGAAGAGATATGAGTCTGTCGTTATCTGCAATAGCTATGCTAATATTCGGTGCAGTTGTGCTTTACGGTGGTCTTGCTTATTTTGTTTATAGAGCTTTCAAAAGTAAAAAATAGTAAGATTAAAAAATTGAAATGAAAAATGTTATTTTTTAACATTTTAATAATCGTACTATACAACTTAAATATTTGTTTTTAATACATATAAATGGAATATGATTTATATATTGTATATATATTATTAGGGAGGATGATAAAATGATGAAAAAAATAATGGTAATTGGAATTGTAAGCGTGTTTTTACTAACAGCTTTTCCATCCCATTCAACAACAGGAGTAAAGATTAATGTTGAATCTGTAGAAAAATTCCGCGAAGACATAATGGATGCTGAAATTGATTCAATGTTTGTCCCGAGGGAACTAATTGTCAAGTTTAAAGATAATATAAATATTTATAATTTACAAGACGGCACTGGAGTTACAGGTATAACTTCAATTGATATGTTAAGCAAGACGTATGGTGTTAAATCTGCGGATAAGCTTTTTAAAACTACTAAAGCTCCATCTTTGTTCAACATCTATAAACTTGTTTTATCCGATGCTGCTGATGTATTGCCTGCTGCAGAGTCGTATTCAAAAGACTCAAATATAGAATATGCAGAGCCTAACTATATTTATCGCACTTGTAACATCCCAAACGATCCATATTTTACACATCAATGGGCGTTAAATCAAAGTAATGATTATGATATCGATGCCCCAGAAGCATGGGATATTGAGACAGGTATCTCTGACGTTATTATCGCAATTATTGATTCCGGTGTTGATTATAATCATATAGATCTTGCAGATAATATTTGGATAAACACTGATGAAATCATTGATGGTACAGATACAGATGGAAATGGATATGTTGATGATATTCGAGGATATGATTTTGTTGATAATGCATACCAAGTTCATCCAGATGAAGATGGTGAAGATAGGGATAATGACCCTATTGATTTTCACGGCCATGGCACACACTGTGCAGGTATTACAGCTGCAGTAGGCAATAACAGTGAAGGAATAGCTGGTGTTAGCTGGAATAGTAAAATTATGTGCATTAGATGTGGTTATAAATCTTCTGAGGGAGGAGGCCTACTCAATTTAGAAAGTGTTGCTCTTGGAGTATCATATGCTGTAGATAATGGAGCCGATGTTATTAGTATGAGTTTTGGTGGTCCAAGCGCATCTGCTCTTCAGGAAGATGTAATAAAAATGGCATATGATAGAGGTGTTGTACTTGTTGCATCTGCAGGAAATGAAAATATTAATAAAAAATCATATCCCGCAGCATTTGATGAAGTAATAGCTGTTGCCGCTACTAATAAAGATGATGATAGAGCATTTTTTTCAAATTATGGAGACTGGGTAGATGTTGCTGCGCCTGGAGTAGATATTTGTAGTACTTTTATCAATAATTCATATGTAAATTATTCAGGAACATCAATGGCAGGTCCACATGTAGCGGGACTAGCGGCGTTAATAAAATCAAAAAATAAACAACAAGGCCCAAATAAAATTAGGGAAATTATTCACTACTCTATTGATAGATTAGAACCAACTTTTCAATTGAAGAGAGGAAGAATAAATGCCCGTAATGCTTTGCAGAGAGGAACTGGATCTGCTTCAGCAATAATAAAAACCCCGAAACATGGTATAGAAGTAAAAGGAGTTATTGAAATAAAGGGGATCGCATCCGGCGAAGAATTCCAAAATTATACTATGGAATACTCTAAAGGAAGAGACCCTGAGACAACAGAGTGGACAGAGATAAATAAATTTGAAACACCAGTTCAAAATGGTGAATTATGTTCTCTAGACTCAAATGAGTTGGAAGAAGGAATACATATAATTAGATTAAAACTGTTTTGTACTGATGGAGTTTATACAGATACAATTTGGATATTGGTAAACAACAATTATAACTGGTTCATAGTTGATGATGACGGTGGTGCAGATTATACATCTATTCAAGATGCAGTATATGACTCCGGTAATGGCGATAAAATATATGTTAAAAATGGGACATATATTGAACTCATAACGATATTTAAATCAATTGATTTGATGGGTGAGGATAAAGATAACACTGTAATCGATGGAGGCAATAATGGTTCTGTTATCTACATTCAAGCAGATAATGTAAATATTAGTGGATTTACTATAAAAAATTGCAGTGTATTTTGTAGTGGAATATTCCTTGATAACAGTCAAAATTGTATTATTAGTTGCAATAATATTGAAAGAAACTTTATTGGTATCAAGCTAGAATATTCTGAAAAAAATACAATACATAAAAATAACTTACGTGAAAACACGGTAGGTATAAGAGTTGCTAAAAAAAGTAATAAAAATGTAATTTCCTGTAATAACTTTATAAATGACCATCCTCGAATATTATATGTGCATGCATCATATAGAAAATCATATTTTAATCGCTGGAAAAATAACTATTGGGATGATTGGATAGGATTAAGATCAATTGTTTTTAGATTAATTCCAAAGCGCATTCCACATAGGTTTATAGATAATCCATTGTTTTTCACACCAGCAGTTTTACATAGATGTAATTTTGATTGGCGTCCTGCATCAAAACCCCATGAAATTCCGCCGTCTGGCATTATTTATTATCCGGGGGGTGCGTAATACGTTTAAAAAAATTCTTATAATTTTTACTATAACGGGTCTTTTATTTGTAAATACTAATGCATTTGCATCAAGTATTATTATTCAAAAAATTGATAATGAAAATATCAATAAATTAATTGAAAATCCAGCATTTCCAACGCGTATAGATGATATTGATCTTAAATTATATGATACAACAAATAATCAAATACCAATTTTTAATAATAACAATCTAGCAGATTTTTATGTAGACGATGATGCAGACCCAAGCTGGTATAATGAAACAAATTATAAAATAATTAAAGAAGCAATAGAAAATGCAAGCGGTGGGGATATCATTTTCGTATATTCTGGAACATATTGTGAAACATTTCGAGTTTATAGACCAGTTAATATTTATGGAGAAGATAAAAATAATACAATAATAGATGGGGAAAATTTGGGAAACGTGGTACAAATAATAGCAGATAAAGTATGTTTCAGTGGATTTACAATAAAAAGAAGTGGCAATAAACTTATTTTTGAAAATTCTGGAATAGAAATAAAATCAAATGAAAATATTATTTACGATAATATAATCACAGAAAATGTAAATGGAATAAATATAAATGGAGGCTCGGGAAATAAAATCGTTAATAATATTATAATTAAAAATAAAAGAAGATTTTTTTCATCTGGAATTTCTTTATTAAACGCTCATGAAAATATTATTACAAGAAACGAAGTTAAAAAAAATGGCTGGACTGGAGGGATTTATCTTTATAGTTCCAATAATAATATTATAAACAATAATTTGGTCTTAAGAAATATGTATACTGGGATTAGCATTATGATCTCTTCAAGCAATAATATTACCAAGAATAATATAATAGGAAATGGAATAGGTGTTCAACTTTATCAATCTATAGAAAACAACGTTACAAAAAACAATTTTATTTTTAATCGAAGACAATCATCTTTTAAAATAGAAAAAATTGAACAATTTAAAAATACATGGGATCAGAATTACTGGAATCGCCCCAAGTTAGCACCACATCCTATTTTTGGTTCCAAATTAATTACAATCCCCTTTCTCGAAATAATACCAATTCCACTAGTAAAATTTGATTGGCACCCGGCATTAAAACCATATGATATTTAATTATTAGATCTATATCTGAAAATTGAGGATGGATAAAATGAGAAAAAAATTGATTCAAATCATTATTATTTCAATTATCGTAGGAATAATTATAACCCTGATAACAGGATTATTCTCAAATCAAGAAAATTTCTTAGGATCTAGTAGATGGGGTTATCCATTACATTGGTTGTCTCGCATGATAGTTGGTCCTCAATATTCCCCACCGTTGAACATAGTATGGTTAAACCTAATAATTGATATTGTAATTTGGTCGATTATAGTTTTAGTAATTCTCTTAATTGTCTTTAGAAAAAACCTTTTCAGAAAAGAAAAAAAAGAAATGAATTAACTTTGACTTACGTCCAACATTAAAACCAAATGAAATATAGAAAAACATCAATCTGAATTAATGTATTACTTTCAATAAAGACGAGCAGATGTTTTTTTCAAATAAGCTAAGTTGATCTAACAATTTTTTATCATATTCAAACTCAAAATCATATTTAATATCCATCAGAATCAATGGTTCAGCAGGGGTTAAACCAAAATCAACTTTTTTATCAGGATTTGCTAATGCATCATTTATTTGTTCTTTTTCCAGTTTCCCGTTTCCAACTTTAATCAAAGCTGAAATGATTCTTCTAATCTGATGCCAAAGGAATGCTTGAGCAAAAAAATCAATGATTAAAAAACCATCTTTTGGTGTAAGAATTATATTATCAATGGTTCGAACTGGATTTTTAAAAGATCCAATTCTTGCAAAGTTACTAAAATTATGTTCACCTGTAAAACAAGAAGACGTTGTAATTATCTTTTCAATATCAAGACTTGGAATCGGGAGATAGTATCTGTATTGTCTCATTTTTGCATATCTGGGGTTGAATTCCAAATCGACATCTTTGATGCCATATACGATTGTTGATGAAAAATCGTTTGATAAGTCATTTAAAATTATTTTTTTAGAAGTGCTAGTGTTAAATGCAACAACGTTACATAGTGCTGATACATTTTTGTCTGTTCTGCTTGCAGATCTAAAAACAGATTCTTTAGTATCCTTGAGAAAATTATGTTTTACTAGTGCTTCTACCAATTCTCTTTCAACAGTTTTTAAGTTAGGTTGTCGTGCATAGCCACTGTATTTTTTTCCATCATATGCAAATTTAATAGCAATACGCATTGTGCCAGATAATATTGTCATTTGTTAAATTATTAACCATTAGCATTGTTTTTGTTATAATCTAAACATCATCTTATATTTGATATCATTTCCTCTGAAATTTGGTAATTATTTTTACATAAGCTATTAGTTGAAAGAAGGAAATCCTCTGGCAAATAGGGAGGTAAAAAATGAAAGCGAAAAAAAGAAAATTTATTGAAATTGGAGCAGTAGTTTTCCTACTACTGACGCTAGCGTCGATACCGGTAATCAATGCAGAAAGGAATATAATGGAACCGCCAACATTAGTAGCAGGAATTGAAGGATCTCTTGGCGGGATAGATATACCTATAGATGAGTATAATATAGATATAGATAGAATTCCTGATTGTGAAAAATCTATTTCTGAAGAAGAAATAATAATCTGGGAGAATAAAGAGGCCACTCAGGCATATGAAATAGCTTACATTACAGTTCAACTAGAAGGAATAGATGGTGAACAAATACAATCAGATCCGCCAATGCAGCCACTTGGCTTTTATATAAGATATTATACAGTAAAAGCTCATAACTTATGGGGTTGGACAATGTTTAAGCTTTGTGCAAGAGGATATTTTTTTGGTTTTGGTGACAAAATGATGTTTGTATATCCAGTCTCATATGCTAATGTAGAATGGTGGTGCGCTTGGGCATGGAGTGTAGATTATATTGAGGATTCCTCATCAATAAATGGAGATACAGGTAGAGTAGATGCCGAGGCAGGTTTCAAGTACTTCTTAGGAGAAGGACTTGTTGAGCTGTGGGCATATGTAAAATGTAATACCAATGGCCAAGCATCTGGAAATGGGGGACAATTATAATAAACCCTCCACCTTTTTTCTTTTTTAAAAAAGGGGATAAAATGAAAAAAAAGTATTCAACAGCAATTAAAATAGCACTAATAATAATTATTATCATGCTAATATCGTTTTTTATAGCTATACTACTGACACAACCAACGAGTGTTATTGGCGATTAATATTATGCCTTTTCCTCTGCAATATCACCAACTATAGGCAGTTTGAATTTTTCGCCCATGTATGCCTTAGCCATCAAGATAAGCCATAGAATCACTGTGATAACCCATATGATATTACTACCCCACCATAAAAAGTAATAACCATGACCCCAGAAGGCCCCAATTCCGAAGAAGCCGCCAAAAAGCCAGCCAAGTATAGTTAGTGGTAAAAACACAAGTATTGACTGCATTGCATGAAATCTAATAAATTTATTTTCGTCTTCTAGTATGTAAAGTACAATTCCTGATACCCATCCCAGCAGGTAACATCCTGCTCCTTCAAGGTTTTCATCTATTCCTAGTTTAGTTTTAGCCATATAATATGTCTCCCGTTTCTATCGTATCTTTTCATTATTTTTATTAGTTTTTATTAGGTATTAAAAAAATTTGTTTTTCAGTTTTTAAAATTTTTACTTTTTCTTTTTTAAATTCTATTGGTTTAGGTTTTTTTATTACCTTTATTCCATATGTTTTTGGATCCATGATCTGAATCTCATCTGCTGTTTGACTTACTAAAATCATTTCTTCGATTAATTCTTCATTGCCAAGTATTTTTGCTTTTTGAATTGTTCTAATGTCAACTGTTGATTCGTCCCAGTTTGAGAGATCTATCATCTTTACAGTGTTTCCATGGATCGAAACGATATGCAAAAACATATTATTATTTCTTAAAAAATCACCTTTTTTATAGGATGGAAGTCTAATAAGATAAGTCATTCTGTAAATCTGTCTACCATCTTTCATACCAATGTTTTTTGATGATTGTTTAATCTTTCCACCATATCGTTCCTGAATTTTTTTGGCTATAACAAGAGCTGGGCCTTTTTCGCTGATGAAAAAATCAAGTCCACCATGCCCTTTTCCAACATCTGTTATAAAAAGTCCCCTGTTGCCTTTGGATTGCGACTCTTCTACAATATTTTCAACAAAAATTGTGAAATCATTGGTTTCCTTCTTTGTTAGTTTCGTTCGATCTGTTCTTATTTGGACGATTGCCTCATGGTATCCACCAAATTGTTTTGAACAAACATCACAAACTGTTCTTTTTAGACGAACTGAAAGATCGTGTTCCTCTGTAATTTCAACATCATCTATAAAACCAGAAATATAGACTTTACAAAACATCCCTTCTTTTGTCTCATTACATTCTGTATTTATATCTACTTTATTCAATTCTCTACTAATCTGAAAAGAATGTTTAATTAACCTTCTTATTACATCTCCAAATAAATCAGATGTCCAGGTGCTTTTATATTTATAAGAACCGCAATGTGAGCATACTGGTAGATCAATGATATCTGGTCCTTTTGTAAATGTATGTGTTTTAAGATAACAGCTAATACATACTCCATCTCTGAATATTGGTCCATCTTTGCCGCATTCGACACAGAACATTCTCTAGCTCCATTACTTATTTTTTGAGTTAGATGGAGTCAGCATATTATATCTTTTGGGTTCTCTAAGAAACATTTAAAGTCAACGTAATTATTCATAAATATGTGAGGAGAAAATGAAAAAACAGCTAATATTTTTTGGAATGGGTGTTATTCTTCTTGCCGTTGGATTAAGTGGTTGTTTAGGGAGTGTAGAGGAAATTGCCGAAATTGATAAATTCGTAGGAATTTGGAATCAACAAGCAACAGAATTATGGCATGAGTTGGCAGACATACCAACCATTACTTTTCTCTCAAACAGAACATTTACCACTAACAAAAATACAAGTGGGACGTATAAATTAGAGGAAGAAAAACTTGTTTTAACCTTTGATGATGAAGGGCGAACTCTTTCATTTAGTTATCAATTTTCTGATGTAAACCAAAAACTTTTACTAATAGATTTAAATGGAATTGCTGCTGAATATATCAAATAACTAAGATTTGATAGCTTTTAATCCACCCTCAAATGCTTTTTTGTTAATTTCTTTAAATTTCGGTGGGACGCTTTCAAGAATTGTATCAAGGAGGATTTCAGGTTTGAATGGTAAAACATCAATTGCTGCAAGTGCACCAAGCATCACAATATTTTTTGTTATTAGAGCTCCTGCATCCTTTGCTATTTTTGCAGCATCAATCTTGTAAAGTTTTCCATAATTTTGCAATCCTTTGAAAACTTTTGAAAGATCCGGATACTCCTCTTCTCCTGTCGCTACTGTAAATGGAATTACAGGTGTTATGTCTGTAATTATTTTAGTTCCTTTGTTGGTTAAACCAACATATCTTAAAGTTTCTACTGGCTCAAGACTAATAATTGCATCAGCTGTACCACTTGGAACAAGCGGACCTGTAACATTCCCTAGTCTAACAGCACAAATAACTGAACCTCCACGCTGTGCCATACCATGGGTTTCTGAAACAAAAACATTAACTTTTGCTTTAACGGCGGCTTTTCCAAGGATGTTTGAAGCGGTTATTACTCCTTGGCCGCCTACGCCTGTTAAAACAATACTTGTTTTGTCTTTCATTTTTTAACCCCCTTCTTGTGAATTGCTTCAAATGGACAAACAATTGCACAGTGACCACAGCCGTTACACTGTTGTGGATCGATGTTTACACTTTCATCTTCATCATAATATATTGCTGGGCAGCCAAATTTTCCAATACATGTTTTACATCTTTTGCACTTCTCTTGGTCAATTTCGTAAACATATATCTTTTCCCCTCGTTTTCTTTTATCTCTATTTTCAAGTAATATACAAGGAGATTTACTCACAACAAAAGAGGGGCCCTTAAAATCAAGTGCTCTTTTGAAAGCTTTTGTTGTTTCTTCCATGTTATTTGGATCTGTAATTTCAATATGTTCCATTCCACAGCCCTTTGCAACATCTTCAACAAGGATTCTTTTTGCAGATCTCCCCATTCCATCAAAATCTGTTCCAGGGTGAGGCTGATGCCCAGTCATTGCTGTCGTTCTATTATCAAGAACTGTAATTACTACATCATGATTATGATGAACAACATTTATAAGTGGAGGAATTCCTGAATGGAAAAAAGTTGAGTCCCCCATAAATGATATTACTTTTTCATCGGTTGCAACCGCAAGTCCGCCTGCAGTTCCAGCATTACTACCCATGCAAAGAAGTATATCTGCCATTTCAAGAGGTTTTTCTCGGCCAAGTGTATAGCAACCAATATCTGTAGGATAAATTACTCCTTTTGGTTGTGCTTTTTTTGCTGCATAGTAGGTTGCTCTATGAGGACATCCAGGGCATAAAGCTGGCGGTCTTCTAGGCAATTTTATATCGCTATCTTTTGGTTTTTTAATCGGATTTTTTAATGAGAGGATCTTACTAAATGCACTAATAACGATATCTGGGTTATATTCATATAATCTTGAAAAATGACCGGTTGATTTTCCGTATATTTTTACAGAGCAATCAGTATCATATAATAGTTGTTTAAATTGATTTTCAAGAATTGGTTCAAGCTCTTCAGCAACAATTATATTTTTACATGATTTTATGAAATCAATACACATCTTTTTTGGAATGGGGTGTGTCATTCCAAGTTTTAAAATTCTAACATTTAATTTCAAATCTTCAGCAGCTTCTTGTACATAATTATATGCTACGCCAGATGTAACAATTCCCCATTCTTTTGGTTTACCAACGTTGATTATTTTATTAAACTGAGATTTTTCAGATATCTTTTCAGCCTTTTCAAGCATTTTTAGAAGTTTTGGATGTTGGGTTCGAGCTACTGAAGGTACTGTAACCCACTGTATGCTTCTTTCAAATTTTCCTTTCTTTCTTGGTTTTTTAATTTTTTCAAGAGTAATAGAACCTCTAATATGGTTTAATCTTGTAGTTGTTCTAAGAAGAATTGGAGATTTTAATTCTTCAGAAATCCCAAAACCAAGACGAGTCATTTCTTTCGCTTCGTGAGGGGTTGATGGTTCGAGCATAGGTGCGCCGCCAAAAAGTGCGAAATAACGATTATCTTGCTCATTTTGAGAAGAATGACATGAGGGGTCATCAGCTGATACAATGATATGGCCGCCTCTAGTACCAACGTACATATATGTCATAAATGTGTCACTGGCAACGTTAAGTCCCACGTGTTTCATACATGTAAGTGACCTCAATCCTGAAATTGAAGCAGCTCCAGCTACTTCTAAAGCGACTTTTTCGTTTGTTGAATATTCAAAATAGAAACCAGGATCTCTATCTTGTTTTGTAGCATGTTTTGCAATTTTTGAGAAAGTATCTGCAATCTCTGAAGATGGCGTTCCAGGATATGTGGTAACAACATCTATGCCTGCTTCAAGAGCACCTCGCGTAATAGCTTCATTTCCAAGCAGAAGAATCCTTTCTCCTATCCTGTCCTTAGTTATCTCCATCATTATAAACACCTAAATAAACAAAATTTGTTCAATTTCTCCAGATGGTGGTAAAAGAGGATAGAATATAAATCTAACTAACGTGAAACAATGGTAATACATATTTAATCAGTAATTCTTTCTTCATCCTTGGGTATCTATCTGCTGGCGCTTTGGGTATATATTCAAGAGTGATGCCATCGAAATCTAATTCTAGCTCACTTTTACCAACAGCATCCGAAAATGGTTTGAGGAGTTTTATTTTAAGTTTCATTGAACATCTGCTGTTGATTAATTAATTAACAATTGCCATCAAGTTAAACGATTTAAACACTAATAAGAGTGAACATCAATATCATCAATGTGTGTGCCACCTGTTTTCTCTTCCTGAGTATACTGAGTATAAACAAAGGGTGTCTGTAAAATGATATGTTCCTTTATAAGTAAAATCCACTTTTTTCACATTTAAACAAATGAGCATTTTTTTAGTGTTTTCATTTCCAACAAATAATCTCTAATATGGGTATTAAAAAAGAAAGAAAATGCGTTAGAGATGTGTTTCTGTAAAAGATGAGAGGGATTTTTATCTAATTATTCAACCTCAAAACATCCAGTATCATCTGCAATATTGGAAACCTCTCCAACCAATGCAGGAACCACATATTCTGGTTCTTTGGCATAGTGACCTCTAATGTTCCCCATTCGCTTTCAGCCATGTAAGGATCTTTTGCTTTAGCTTTGATAGTGTAGGTTCCTTTATTTGTCCAGGTATGGTTAGCATGAGCTTCAACACCAGATGGAAAAACACTGGTTACATCTTCTATACCGTCTCCCCAGTCGATGAGATAGTACAATTCATCATTATCATCATCTGTTGAAACAAATGTATATTCATATTCAACACCAGGTTTTCCACTTGTTAGTCCATCAATAATAGGTGTACTTGGAGGGGCATTATCTCCCAGAATCAAAGCCCAAGTTGAATCACGAACAGTGACGCCATCATCAGTAACAGTTAAAATAACTGTAAAATTTCCAGCATCATCATAAATATGTGTTGGGTTTTGCTCATCAGATGTATCGCCATCTCCAAACTCCCAATAATAATCATACGGTGGCGTTCCATTTTCTGCCGAACCTGTAAATTGCACAGGCTCACCTATTGATCCCTGGTAAGGTCCATGTGCATCAACGTTAAAACCAATAATTGTAAAATCGGATGCTGAAATTGCTGAGGCACTTGATGATGTTGTTACAATTACTTTAATTCGGCAATATTCAGATCCACCCGCATCAACTAACCATTGAAAACAGCCATTATTTGGAATATCCGATGCAATTGTATCCCATGGACCTGATTCGCCATCTAGAGATACCTGAATTTCAACAGTTGCATTACCTTGCGATGAAGGAACAGCAGAAAGCCAACGTATATTACGAATAGATCCACTCCTAAACGTTTCACCTCCATGGGGAATCTGCACTAAAGCAGAGAGTTCAGCTGGTTCAAGCCATGGAGAAAAAGCCTTCAACTGATTTTGATAAGAGGGCCAACTACCCTGCTCTGCTTGTATTAAAACATCTTCACGACCATCATGATCAAAATCACCATCGACAACAAAAGCAGAATAATCTCCTGGAGAAGGCATTGTAAATGTTCCATCAACAACCCAGTTGCCAGTACCATCACCTAAATATGCATAGCCGATAGGGGAGTCATAGGCAATAATATCAAGAAAACCATCGCCATTGATATCTCCAAATTGAGCATAGTAATATCCAGTTGTTGGAAGGCCATTTGATTTTAGAACCCATTGATTGTTTATTTTATCAAAGCTATAGCAACATACTCCATTTGAACCATAACCAATTACAATGTCATCACATCCGTCGTAATCAAAATCTCCACAATCAATACCATTATAGGAACTTGATGGAAGTCCATTTTGATTCATTGTAAAACCAAAGGCACCATCTCCGAGAAAAACATATGTATATTCACGTGTTCCAACAAAATCAGGATACCCGTCAGCATTAATGTCACAGGTTTCAATGTTATAGTTTGCATTTCCGCCTGACAATGACCATGTTTGAGTCCATGTTCCATCTCCTAGGTTTTCATACTGATGATAACCATTACCACTACCAAATGATAGTGAGATAATATCAAGTAATCCATTGCAATCAAAATCAGCTAAATCAGTTGCAAACATACCATAAGTTTCACCACCAGTTCCAAGACCAGTTGCCCATGGAGTCCAATTTGATGCAGTACCATCTCCTAGAGCAGCACCTATTAATGTATCACCAAAACCTCCAGAACCATAGTCATGATGAATTCCCCAGACGACATCAAGATATCCGTCCAAATTTAGATCTCCTGCTTCGATTCCCCCATAACCAAAATTACCAACTTGGATAACCGACCATGAATCAATTCCATCGCCTAACCATACCATTATTCCATGTTGGGGGCTATTGATATATGGGGAACCGTGATCACCAACACATATCACATCTAAATGACCATCATTATTTACATCTGCCAGTTCAAGCTCGGTACGTCCTCCTTCTTTTGCTGGTGTTTCAAGTCCAGATGATTTGGAAACAAAAGTTACATCTCTGTTGAACGTAATTGAACTATTTTTATACTGTAAAACTTCACCCATAGCAAATGAAGATGCTGTTGAAAGAACTAAAATTAAAATCATAACTAATACAAAATTATTCTTTATCTTTTTATTTTTCATAAATCATTCTCCATTAGGTAATTAATCAATAAATTATATTTAAAGATTATCTATAAAAAATTATTACTATGCATTGCATCAAATATCATTGGTTTTAAATAATTATTTATCTCTACTAAATATGTCCTTGAAAGAGACATAAATATATCTCAATGTGAGTATCAATTTATATCTAGAAATGCTTATTTGGCCGCCAGTGGCTCCTATGGTAAGTTTAGCAAGTTTTTTATCTTTAGTCAAAAGTCTAACGAATTTTTCTGTATCTTTTCCCCACTGTTTGTTGAAGCGTCCAAAAAGCTTTAGGTCTTTACCAAATTCATTTTTCCAAAGTTTCTGATATCTTGATAAAAACCTTTCACTGGTATCACAAGCCTCTAAGGCTTCAGCAGTAACATTTGCAGCTATCTCGCCAGAGACCATTGCATAATATATACCCTCACCAGTAATTGAATTGATAAATCCAGCTGCATCTCCACACAGAAGCGCCCGATCAGCAAAGGTTTTTTCAAGCGGAAAGACTGGTAGTGCACTGCCTTTTAGATTTTCTATTTTAAAATCTCTAGGCAATATATCGTGTTCTTTAAGGGTATCTATGTGTTTTTCATAGATCTCTTTTAAATTTGTCTTGGGTTTTGATTTATCTACTGCCGATTCAAATTCACCAATTCCGATATTTACATTTTTTTTCTTAGGAAATATCCATCCATATCCTGCTACCCCTCGCATTTTTATGAAGATGTGTACCATTCTTTTATCTGAGAAATACTTATCAAGTTGCTCCCCTGACATTGGCTGTTCCTGTACTAGGGATACGCAGATATCATCAGTTTTTTTAAATAGGTTTAACTTCTCTGCAATAACACTTCTAATCCCATCAGCACCGATTACTACTTGGGATTCAATTTTCTCTCCGTCTTCCAATAGTATTATCGCTTTATCTTTTAATATTTTGATGTCTGTCACTGTTTTTTCATCAAGAAAATCCACTCCCTTCGCGACAGCAATTTTAACTAAACCATTATCAAAATTCTTTCTAAGAATTGTTGCAATAAGTGGCTTATCTCTTTGAATCTTCAATTTATACTTTAAGGAGGATGAATAGGTGATGCTTCCATATGACATGGAGTCAATTAAATCTATAACATAGGGAAATCGTTTCAAAACCCTTGTTGAAAGACCGCCACCACATGGTTTATCCCTCGGAAATTTTTTCTTATCGATAAGCAGAGCCTTCACTCCTTTTTCAGCAAGGCATTTTGCAACAGTCGAACCAGATGGTCCTGCGCCTACTATAACAACATCGTATTTCATTGTAGAACCACTATCACATTCTAAATACACCAGGTTTCCAGTCTGGAATTGGAGCATTTAGAGAAGCGGAAATTCCAAGTCCTAGTACCATTCTCGTATCTATCGGATCGATAACACCATCATCCCATATCCTAGCAGTACTGTAGTATGGACTCCCCTCCATTTCGTATTTCTTTAAAATAGGATCGGTTAATTCTTTTTCTTCTTTTTTGGTCATCCCAATGCCTTTTCTCCAGAGCTGATCTCGTTTAACTGTAAGAAGTACATTGGCTGCTTGCTCACCACCCATCACCGAAATTCGTGCGTTTGGCCACATCCACAGCTGCCTAGGTTGGTATGCCCTGCCACACATTCCATAATTTCCTGCCCCAAATGATCCGCCTATTATCACGGTGAATTTTGGTACTTGTGCACAGGCTACTGCTGATACCATTTTTGCCCCGTCTTTTGCGATACCGCCTGCTTCATACTTCTTTCCGACCATAAATCCAGTAATATTCTGTAAAAAAATCAAAGGGATCTTTCGCTGACAACAAATTTCAATGAAATGTGATCCCTTAAGAGCTGATTCAGAGAATAGAACACCATTATTAGCTAAAATTCCTACTGGATACCCCATAATTCTTGCAAAGCCACAGACAAGAGTTGTTCCATACAATGTTTTAAATTCATGGAATTTAGATCCATCTACGATCCTTGCGATGATTTCTTTTACGTCAAAGGGTCTTCGAGAATCTTTTGGTATTACTCCATAGATTTCTTTGATATCATATGCTGACTCCTCAGGTTTTTTGATGTCAAGATATGTTTTCTCTGGCCGGTTCAGATTTTCTACAATATTTCGAGAGATCCTAATCGCTTCTGGATCGTCATGTGCATAGTGATCAGTTACCCCGCTCTCTTTGCAATGAACATCCGCTCCTCCAAGTTCTTCTGCTGTTACTTCTTCACCAGTTGCTGCCTTGACGAGTGGTGGACCGCCTAAAAATATGGTTCCCGTTTCCTTTACAATGACTGTTTCATCAGACATTGCTGGAACATATGCTCCACCAGCAGTACAAGAACCCATGACAACAGCGATTTGCGGTATCTTCAGTGAGGACATCTTTGCCTGATTGTAGAATATTCGTCCAAAATGTTCCCTATCGGGGAATACTTCATCTTGCATTGGTAAGAAAGCTCCGCCTGAGTCTACCAAATAAATACAAGGAAGATTGTTCTCCGTTGCAATTTCTTGAGCACGTAGATGTTTCTTAACAGTTATTGGATAATACGTACCACCCGTGACAGTCGCATCGTTTGCAACAATTACCACTTCTCTTCCATGAACAATACCAACGCCGGTGACTATGCCCGCTCCAGGTGCTCGATTTTTAAACATGTTATACGCTGCGAGGGCATTAAATTCCATAAACGGAGTATCTGGGTCAAGCAACGCCTCGATTCTTTCTCTTGCCAGCATCTTATTTCTTGATTTGTGTAACTTGATTTTCTCTTCGCCACCCCCTTTTGCAGCAACAGCAATGTGTTCTTTTAAGTTCTTAACAAATTTCTCATAATGAGCAAAATTTTCTTTATACTCCTTGCTAGAGGTATTTATTTCACTTTCGATAATATCCATATTATGCCTCCTTTCCCTCAAGTTCAGCAGTTATTTGACCAATCTCAATCTGATCTTTTTCCTTAAAATTAACTTTTTT
>JAGMDE010000140.1 GCA_023128855.1 Thermoplasmatales archaeon
GCCATACCTTCTTTATTCAATAAATGAATCCTTACCGGCTCTCCTCCAGCCATCGAAGGAGTAATACTTGCAAGAAACATATTTGCAATAACAATTTTTGTAGATTTCCATAAACCAATATTCAAGTGCTTATCCATTGCATTGCTCAAAACCTTTAATCTAGCACCCCATAAAAACCAATAAAGGATATTTAATAAAATTGCTACAGCAAAAAATTCATATTTTATTCTGGTAGTCATCAGTTGTTTTATTGTATTTGCATCTATTGTAAAATAAAAAATAACGATAATTATTGCAATACTTATTGTTAAGCTTATGATAATTGGAAGTTTTATCGTCTTTTGCTTCTTCTGGGCCACGTAGATGTTATTTTAAGAATGATATATTTCACTTATGGTTCTATCATAACAAAAGAAAAACCTTATCTTTGATGAAATATTGTCCAGCTTAAATCCGGGATCCTATGAAACGATTACCTACAAAAAAATATCTAAAAACAGTTGATTATGCTCTTCAAAATCGCTTAGCTGGAGAAAGTATTTACCCGTTTTATGCTTCTTATAAGGTTACTCATAAATGTAATTTAAGATGTAGTTTTTGTAACGTGTGGATGGAAGATACTCCTGATCTAAAAAAGGACGATGTCTTCAAAGTAATTGACAATATTGCAAACTCAAGTATTGTTGTACTAAGCTTGGAAGGTGGAGATCCACTTGTTCGAAAAGATTTGGGAGAAATACTAGAATATGCCTATCAAAAACCATTTACACTGTTTTTTACAACCAACGGTCATCTGTTAGATAAAAGACCAATGGAGGAATTTGGTAAACATATCGATTACTTACATATCAGTATTGATGAGGGACATGACAACCTTGAATTTTTTGATAGACTTGAAGAGTTTCAAAGCTATGGACCTGAAATTTGTATACAAACAGTTGTAACAAAAGATACAATGCCTGATCTAGAAAAAAAGGTAAAAAGAGTACATGAAGTGAATGCTAGAACTGTTGTGATGCCGGCATGTCATCTGGACGGGACAGATGATTTTTATCCAGATCCGAAAAAATTCGAAAAAGAAATAATTAGACTTAAAAAAATATACAAAAACACAATTACCACACCATCGGGTTTTCTTGACAATATCAATAAATCACATGGATGTTCAACTAGCTCAATAATTATCGACAGCGACGGCGGTCTTTTCTATCCTTGTAGAACGGTTGGACAGAGACTATTTGATTTAACTAAAGGATCATTAATGGATTTTTTAAGATCTGAAGAAGCAAAAAAAGCAAGACAATGGATGAATGACTGTGATAGATGCTGTGGCTGGTATCAATACTTTGCAACAGATGTATTTGCATCACCAAGATCTATAATGTCTTCGCTTAGTCCCTATCTTTTTAAATAAAACAATATTATTAAAGGCTCTTTAATTTCTATTTTTGTAGCTCATGAAGATACTCTTAGCAACAGAATCATACTATCCAAATATTGATGGTGGAGCAATCGCTCAATACAACCTTGTACGTGAACTTAAAAAAATAGGTCATGAGCCTTATGTTCTTGCCCCAGGCTATTCTTTTAAAAATTATATCGAAGAAATAGATGGTACTCAAGTTTTTAGAACAAAATCCATGCATTTACCATTTTATATGAACAGCAGATATCGTTTTTCCCCATTCCCGTTTTTTAAAGTTGGAAATATTATTAAAAATTTAAAACCAGACATTGTCCATATATGTTCTCCCTATCCAATAGGTGGAAGTGCTTATATCTGGGCAAGAAAAAATAACATACCTGTCATAAGTTCGATTCATATATTGCCAGAAAATCTTCTTTCTCCATTTTTAGGTTCAATATATTATAAGTTACTTGAAAAACGATTTTGGAACTATCTCATTTACTTCTTTAACCTGGCTGATTGGATCACTATTCCAACTCAATCTGGTGCTGATATTTACCATGCTCATGGTTTAAAAAATAAAATCACTCCGATTTCAAATGGTATAGATACTAGTTTATTTAATCCAAAAAACAATGGAGAGTATCTTAGAAAAAAATTCAAACTTCCAAAGAAAAACATAGTGATGTATGCAGGTAGAATTAGTCCTGAAAAGAGTCTGGATGTTATAATTAAGGCAATTCCATTTGTAATGAAAAAAATGGATGCACATTTCCTTTTTGTTGGTTCAGGTGGTGACTATAAGACAAGCCTTGAGAATCTAGCTGATAAACTAAAGGTTTCAAAATATACTACTTTTACAGATTTTTTAGATTGGGATGATTATCCAAATATTTACACAATTGCTAACTTGTTTACTATCCCTTCAGAAGCTGAACTTCAAAGTATTGTTACTCTCGAAGCAGTAGCCTCTGGCCTTCCAGTTGTTGTTGTAAATAAAGGAGCATTATCAGAGCTTGCTAGTTCTGGAAATGGTTTAATTTTTGAATCTCAAAATAGTGAAGATATGGCTGATAAAATTGTACAAATCCTTGGTGATGATAAACTAAAAAATCAGATGAGTAAAAACAGTTTGAAACTAGTAAAACAACATGCTCTGGAATCGGTGGCTAAACAATATGTAAAAGCATATGAAACTGCAATTAAAGTTTTTAATAAAAAAAAGGGTTCTAAATAACCGACTCAATGTATGTCCAGTTTATTGCATAAACTTCTGCCCAGTGAATTGGTTCCAAGGTTTTAGAATCAATAACTTTTGACTCATTTCTGCAAACAAGTTCAAAAGGTTGGTTTTTAAACTTCAAATAAGAAGCATTCCATGTTTCATTTGTCATATAAATTGTCCTGAATTTTCCTCCTTTAGGTCCAATATGAACTCCTTTGTTTTTCATTATATCATCAACTACTATGTGTGTTAGTCTGCTATAGTTTTTCCCAATACCAAACAATTCCTCGACAAATTCGCTTAGATTTTCTGAAGCCCACAGTTTTATTACTTCATCCCCAGATGTGCTGAATCCATCTCCTTCAATCAGTCTTTCAAGACGATGATCTGATGCTATAACGCTAGTATTTACATCAAGATTTATTCCTATCCACTCTATAGATTCAGCATCTTCAGCGGTTATCTCCTCCCAAGATTGATTTAATGCTCTGTGTACTTCATATGTTGTTCCAGCAAGTGATGCAACAAGTATAAAAATTACAAAAATGGATAACAATCTATTTTTTCGCAGAATTTTAACTTTGCCAGAATCATAATGTACATAAAAATCTCTCTTAATCTTTAGACCAGAAAATAACCCCTTGAAAAATGGATCTGAAAAAATTCCACCTATCCCATACGCTATCAAAATTGCAAGAGGCGCCATAAGGTACTCTGGATGTCGATGCGGTAAAATCGCTCTATTATTAATAAGCATCATAAAGAGTAAAGAAAATACAATTGCAATTAACCAACCACGAATAAAAAGACCATTTTTGGCGTACAAAGTATATCTAAGACCAACAGCTCCGAAGGCTATGGCAACAACTAATGGAAATGAAAAAATTATTGCTTCATTAGTAAAAGAGAAACCTAACCAGGGCAATGATATTACAGAAAAAAATATCATAACTATAGGTAAAATTATTAGAATTATTAGAAATATTAAAACACGTGACCTTGTAGATGGCCATCTCTTTTTAATAAAAGGACTCACTTTGTAAAAAAGCTTGACAAAAATTTTCCCGGTAGGAGATTTAACGGTCTCCTTACGTTTTAATATGAAGCCTCTGGACATCCTTACTAATCTTACACCTATAAAAAATATAAAAATGAGAA
>JAGMDE010000141.1 GCA_023128855.1 Thermoplasmatales archaeon
GTATTCCCAGTCGCAACTATAATAAGAACTTTTAAATCGTATTTTTTGATTATTGTTATGAAAATATTTTTAAGGGAGGAATATAAAAATGAATAGGAATAAGGTTTTTTTGAAGTTATTGATTGTAATATTGATCAGCTTACTGTTACTTATACCCATTGAAGCACGTATCTCTGATCATACGGCCTCTAATGCGACTGCAGTTAATACGTCAATGGATGATCCACCTAGCCAATTTGATTTGAGAGATGTAAATGGTGAAAACTATGTAACATCTGTAAAAGAACAATCGGGAGGCACCTGTTGGACTCATGGTGCAATGGCTGCAATGGAAGGAAATCTTCTCATGACTGGTAACTGGGATGCAGCTGGCGAGACAGGTGAACCAAATCTTGCTGAATATCATCTTGACTGGTGGAATGGTTTTAACACTTTTAACAATGATGACGACCCTGGTGGTGGACTTACAGTGCATGAAGGTGGTGATTATCAGGTAACCTCTGCGTATCTAACAAGAAGTGAAGGAGCTGTTAGAGATATCGATGGACAGTCATATGATACTCCACCTGCTAGATATGATCCAAGTTATCATCTTTATTATCCACGTGATATAGAATGGTATGTTGCTGGATCTGACCTGAGCAATATTAATACAATCAAGTATAAACTTATGGCAGAAGGAGTTATGGGAACAGCAATATGCTGGGATTCTGACCTTCATTACGATTTTGAACATAATACACATTATCAACCTCCAGATAGTCCTTATGACCCAAACCATGCAGTTGCTATATGTGGTTGGGATGACAATAAGGAAACCCAAGCTGCGCAACCTGGTGCATGGCTTTGTAAAAATAGTTGGGGAACAGGATTTGGAGAAAATGGTTATTTCTGGGTTTCCTATTATGATAAATGGTGTTGTCAAGAACCTCAAATGGGCGCGGTTTCTTTCCAAGATGTTGAATACCAACCTTATAAAAATATTTACTATCATGATTATCATGGCTGGCGGGATACAATGGGTGGTGTTATTGAAGCATTTAATGCCTTCACTACCAAAAGCGATGAACAGCTTCAAGCCGTAAGCTTCTTTACCGCTGTAGATAACGTAACTTATATGGCGAAGATCTATGATCGGTTCGAAAGCGATGAGTTTCTAGATGAGCTCTCCACCATCTCTGGCACCCTTGATTATACTGGATTTCATACTATAACTCTGGATGATCCCGTTTGGTTGACCGCGGGTGATGATTTCTATATTTACCTGAACCTTTCGGCGGGTGGCTACCCAATTGATCGAACCTCAGACATTCCTGTTCCATTAGGTGCTTCCTCAGGGGTTATTGTAAAATCTGCTGCTAATCCTGGAGAGAGTTATCACCGTAGTGAATATTGGTTACATCAGGATAAAATGACAGCCTCAGATGGTAAAATTTTTGATGAGTTTGGCTGTTCTGTTTCAGTAAGTGGTGATTATGCCATTATAGGAGCTCGGGGTGATGATGATAATGGTTTACTTTCTGGTTCGGCATATGTATTCAAACGTGATGGTACAAATTGGACTCAGGAGGACAAGCTACTAGCTCTGGATGGGGAAGCTGGCGACTGGTTTGGCTATTCTGTTTCTATCGATGGAGATTATGCTATTGTAGGATCCCCTCGAGATGATGAAAGTGGATATGATTCTGGTTCAGCATATATATTCAAACGTGATGGTACAAGTTGGAATCAGGAGGATAAGCTAATACCTCTAGATGGGGAAGCGAACGACTGGTTTGGCTATTCTGTCTCAATAAATGGCGACTATGCCATCTTGGGTGCAATTGACGATAATGACAATGGTTTTCTTTCTGGTTCAGCCTATATATTCAAACGCACTGGTACAAGTTGGGCTCAGGAAGACAAGCTACTAGCATTAGATGGCGAAGTACAAGACAAGTTTGGCTATTCTGTCTCAATAAATGGTAACTACGCCGTTGTAGGATCACCTCGCGATGATGACAATGGAGACATGTCTGGTTCAGCCTATATATTCAAACGCAATGGTACAAGTTGGACTCAAGAGGACAAGCTACTTGCATTAGACGGCGCAGAGGAGGATGAATTTGGTTATTCTATTTCAATAAATGGCAACTATGCCATTATTGGTGCTCGGGATGATGACAATGGAGAGGATTCTGGTTCAGTTTATATATTTAAACGTGATGGTACAAATTGGACTCAGGAGGATAAGTTAATCGCCTCCGACGGGATGGCTAACGACTGTTTTGGCTGTTCTGTTTCTATCAGTGGGGACTATGCCATCATAGGAGCATTTAGGGATGATGATAATGGAGATCTCTCTGGAACCGCATATATATTCAAACGCACTGGTACAAGTTGGACTCAGCAGGTCAAGCTACTTGCATTAGACGGCACAGTGCAGGACAGATTTGGCTGTTCTGTTTCAGTAAGTGGTGATTATGCCATTATAGGAGCTCGGGGTGATGATGATAATGGTTTACTTTCTGGTTCAGCCTATATATTCAAACGCAGCATTGACTCTACCTGGCTAGATCTCTATGACTATGATTTCATTGACCCGACATGGAATCACACAGCTAACTTCTGTATCAAAGGCTTGAGTTTTATTGGCCCTAATTTAGAATGCAACGGTAAACTCAACTGGGAAGATGTCAAACCTGGAGATATAGTGGAGGGTAGTTTTACTATTGAAAACATCGGCGAACCATTATCACTCTTGGATTGGGAGATCACAGAATATCCAGACTGGGGAACTTGGACGTTTGATCCATTAAGTGGCACTGACCTACCTACTCAAGTTATATTTACTGTATTTGTAAATATTACTGCACCAGACGTAGGAGACACAGAATTCACAGGAAAAATAAAGATGATCAATACAGATAATCCTGATGACTACTGTGAAATATCTGTTACACTTACAACACCAAGAAATAGAGCAATCAACAGACCATTCCTGCAGTTACTGCAGAACCATCCTAATCTGTTCCCAATACTACAACTGTTACTGCAACGATTAGGACTACAAATTAGTCCAAAACCTTCTCTTTTTATTTTTTTTGTCTTTTACCTCCTTACTTTCAAGAGAGAAAAATAGATGCTTTATTGTAATAAGATTTTAAGGGAAAATGGGTATTTGTTGTAAATATTTATATATTGTAATATCTTATGTTACTTTTGAAAAGGGAGGTGAAATATATGAAAAAAATTTTGCTAATAATAGCAGTAATAGGAGTTTTACTCCTAAGTGGAATTGGAACTAGTGAAATATCTAGTCTTAATAACACCATATCAAATACCTGTGATATAACTTATGAAAAAGATTATGGTAGTTCTTTTGATGATATATCTGCCTATCGGTACCAAACCATGCTATACTCTATTTCAGAGGGTGTCGATGGAAATCCATATTGTGGAACATTACAAGGCACTGGAATAGAGAGAGACTATCCTATTGGTGAAATAATATGGCAGTATTATATTACGGGCGGTTCTGATAATAGCGTAAAAGCAATTACTCCTATTCCAGATATTAATGGAGATGGAATCGATGATGTCATTGTTTGTTCAGAAGATTATTATGTTAGGTGTTTCGATGGAGGCGCTATTGGCACAGGTGTTGTCCTTTGGGAGCATT
>JAGMDE010000142.1 GCA_023128855.1 Thermoplasmatales archaeon
CGAGCTACAATTTTTGCACCACGATCATGACCATCAAGACCAGGTTTTGCTACAAGCACTCTAATCTTTCTTTCCATACATAATCCTCCTAATAAATCGCAGGTTCCTTATATTCACCAAAAACATCCCTTAAAACTTGACAGGTTTCGCCAAGAGTTGCATAAGAATGAACGCAATCAAGGATGTAAGGCATCATATTCTCATCTCCTCCAGCAGCTTTTCTAAGTGCTTGAAGATTATTTTCTACTTTTTGATTGTTTCTATCTTTTCTAAGTTTGTTAAGTCGTTTAATTTGACGTTCTTCACCTTTTTCATCCATTTTTAACAGTGGTATTTCAATTGGTTCGTCCATTTGATAATCATTAACTCCAACCATTATACGTTTCTTTTCCTCAATTTCCTTTTGATACTTGTAAGAAGCATTTGCAATTTCACGTTGATAAAATCCTTTTTCTATTGCAGGAAGAACACCACCAAGTTTTTCGACTTTATCCCAATATTGATAGGTTTCTTCTTCCATTTTATCAGTAAGCCATTCAATATAATACGAACCACCAAGCGGATCAATAGTATCAGTAACACCACTTTCATGAGCAATAATCTGCTGTGTTCTAAGAGCTATCCTAACTGCTTTTTCAGATGGAAGTGCAAGTGCTTCATCCATAGAATTTGTATGAAGTGATTGAGTTCCACCTATTACAGCTGCAAGAGCTTGAAGGGTTACACGTGCAATATTAATTTCCGGCTGTTGAGCTGTAAGACTAACACCTGCAGTTTGAGTATGAAATCTCATAAGAAATGAACGGGTTTTTTTAGCACCAAGTTTTTTCATCTCTTTTGCCCAAACACGTCTAGCGGCTCGATATTTTGCTATTTCTTCGAAAAAATCATTATGGGCATTAAAAAAGTAACTAAGACGAGGTGCGAAATCATCGATATTTAGACCACGTTTCATAGCCCATTTTACATATTCTACCCCATCACCAACAGTAAAAGCTAATTCTTGAACAGCAGTTGATCCAGCTTCACGAATGTGATAACCACTAATACTAATTGTATTCCAACGTGGTATTTCTTTTGAACCAAATTCAAAAGTGTCAACAATTAAACGCATACTTGGTTCAGGTGGAAAAATAAATGATTTTTGAGCTATGTATTCCTTCAAAATATCATTTTGAATGGTACCACCAATTATACGTCTATCAATTCCACGATTCTCAGCGTTGGCAATATAAAAAGCCCAAACAATGGCAGCAGGGCCATTAATTGTCATAGACGTTGTAACTTTATCAATTGGAATTCCGCTAAAAAGTATCTCCATATCCTTTAGAGATGAAATTGCTACACCACATTTACCAAACTCACCACGTGACATAGGATGATCAGTATCATAACCATAAAGAGTTGGATAATCAAAAGCAACACTCAAACCAGTTTCACCATGATCTAGCAGATATTTATAACGCTGGTTTGTTTCTTCAGCGGATCCAAAACCAGAAAATTGTCGAAAAGTCCACAAACGACCACGATGCATAGTAGGATGAATACCACGTAAAAAAGGATATTCACCAGGATAACCAAAATCTTTGATATAATCTAAATGAGCTATATCATCAGGAGTATAAAGACTCTTAATTTCATTCCATGATAAATTCTCAAACTTATCTTTTCTTTCAGGATGATTTTTTTTATGTCTAGAGTAAGAGTTCTTATCCCATTCTTCCTTTTTTTGTTTTATTTCTTCTATTTCTTTTTTGGAAACCATTAAAGAGACCTCCCACTAGAAGTCAATACCTTTCCGAGCTATCACGCCCTGTTGATAAGGATGTTTTATCTCAAGCATCTCAGTTACAACATCTGCGAGCATAGATATCTCAGGATGGGCATATCTGCCAGTTAATACAAGTTCAAGTTTTTCTGGCTTATCTTTCATCAACTTAATGACATCTTCAAGTGATATTAAATTATAATCCACTGCAACATTCAACTCATCAAGAATAACCATGTCATATTTTCCATTTTTTATGATATCCTTAGCATGTTTGAAACCTTCCTGAGCTAGATCGATGTCGATTTGTGCTGGATTTTCTTTTGAAACAAATTCATCACGGCCATGCTGTGAAAAGGTAAAATTTTGTAATTTTTCTAGAGCATCAAGTTCGCTATACCTTCTTCCTTTCATGAATTGAATCATGTGAACTTTAAAGCCAGCGCCAGCTGCACGCAGGCCTAATCCTAAAGCAGCTGTCGTCTTGCCTTTTCCAGGGCCGGTATAGACATGAATATATCCTTTTTCCAATGAAATCCCTCTTCCGTGAATTAACTAGGCCATTATATTTCTTTCTTTTAATGAAAATTTGGATATTTGCACATCTGGGAATATATAGATATATACCGAGAAAAGTATAGAAAGCTTTATGTTTGTTAATTTAATTCCCACCCCCATGAAACTAGAATTAAATGATCAACAAAAAATGATTCAGAAAATGGTAAGAGAATTCGCAGAGAAAGAGATAGCCCCAGTAGCTGCAGAGCTTGATAAAAAAGAAGAATACCCAACAAAGATTCTTGAAAAGATGGCGAAACTCGGGCTTCTTGGAATTATTATACCAACAGAGTATGGTGGCGCAGGTCTTGATACAATCAGCTACACGACGATAATCGAGGAGATATCGCGGAAATGCGCATCAACAGGAGTTATAACCTCTGTGCATAACTCTCTTGTTAGTTGGCCTATAATGCATTTTGGTACTAAAGAACAAAAGAAAAAATATCTACCATTACTGGCCAATGGAGAAAAAATAGGTGCATTTGCTGGAACAGAACCAAATGCAGGATCAGATCTTGGAGCTATGCAGACTAGTGCCAAACTTAAGAGCGGCAAATACGTTATAAATGGTGATAAATGTTTTATTACTAGTGGGGATAAAGCAGGGGTTATAATCGTATTTGCTGTGACAGATAAGAGTACTGGATCAAAGGGGATTAGCGCGTTTATCGTTGAAAATACTATGAAAGGATTTAAGGTTGGTAGCATTTATGATAAAATGGGCATCAATGCAAATCATGTAGCTGAACTTATCTTTGAAGACATGGAGGTTCCTAAAGAGAACCTACTTGGCAAAGAAGGTGAAGGGTACAAAATTGCACTTATGGCTCTTGATGGTGGACGGATTGGCATAGCAGCTCAAGCTGTCGGTATTGCTCAGGCAGCTCTTGATGAAAGCATTGAATATTCAAAACAACGTCAACAATTTGGAAGACCTATTGCAAAATTCCAAGCCATTCAATGGATGATAGCTGATATGGCTACTCGTATCGATGCATCTAGATATCTTGTATATGGCGCTTCTTACAAGAAAGATTTAGGTGAAAGATTCAGCAAAGAAGCAGCAATGGCAAAACT
>JAGMDE010000143.1 GCA_023128855.1 Thermoplasmatales archaeon
GGTTACCTTGGTGGATTTATAGGACTACTATTATTCGGTGTTGTCCCAGGTTTTTTTTATTCTAATCTCTTTGGATTAGGTGTGGTTACAAAAACACAATGGTTACTAATGGGAGGCTCAAATGGATCTAATATGCAAGAGATACAAGAGATGCTAGAGATGCTAGAGATGGGTGGTGTGCCTTTTGATACGGGTGAAGTTCCGTTTGATATATTTAATAATGATTACCAAGCGTTAATTCCCAGTGATAAACCATACAGCGGCGCATCAAACATTGACTAAACAATCCTCTCTCTTTTGAAAGGTACAAACATTTGCATCTTTTTAGCGTGATTATTAAACCTTATTGAATGTCACATCCTTGCCACCGATTATCCATGTAAAAGATGTAAGTTCAACATGAAAAATCTGTTCAATTTCTATAACTATATAAAAATAAAAACATGACAATATCTTTTTCAATCCTGGTTTTTTCATCCATGAAAATATCCCAATCTTACTAAAATAATTTAACTGAAGATAAAATTGAATTAATGATATATAATAATTTATCTAAACAATTCTACAATGAACTTTTTGTATTATTTAAAATAGAAAAGAAAGAGAGAAGATTTAGCGTTCTATAGGAACCTTCATCTTCGTAGACGCACAAATCTTAGTATTATAAATCCTTTTGCTGTTACTGAAATTGGATCAATATCAGGTGAGTCTACTTTTACTGTTACTGTTATCAGTGAAATACCAAACGCACTTGTATTTGTAATTGTCTCTTTTGAACCAGGTCCAAGTGCTGGGATAGAACTAGGTTCAAGTGTTAAGATAGTGCCATTGCATTCTAGAAGTGTTTTTTTGATTAATCCCCTTCTTGTTACTGTAAGATTCCATGTAATATCATTGACATCTACATCTCCAGTGTTTTCTATATCAAAGCTTATTCCACGGCTGAGTCCACGTTTGATTTTTACGCAAAGTTTAGGAGTTCCAGGTTCAACAATTTCTACAGTTAGGTCTGACCAGTCGCTTTCCCCTCCAGAGGTGTCTTTTGCCTTTGCTTTGATGATATATGTCCCGTTTGAAGTCCATGTATGACTCTCAGAGTAAGGAGTACCAGACGCTTGGAAAGAACTCCAAACAGGCGTAGTTCCATCGTCCCAATCAACGTAGTAGGATACTTGGTCTCCATCAGAATCTGTAGAAGTAAATGTGTAAGGATAGGATGTACCTACGTCTCCATTTGTTGGTCCATTTATCACTGGGGCTGTAGGTGGATTGTTGACAATTTCTACAATTAATGGGTAGGGAGTCCAGTCGCCTTCCGCTCCAAAGATATCTTTTGCTTTTGCCTTAACCTTGTATTCCCCTATGGCATTCCAACTATTGTTAGTTTCAACTTCTACACCTGAGTTATATGGTCCAAGCCATTCACTATCGGTTCCATCTCCCCAGTTAAACATATAGTAAATATCATCTCCATTTGGATCTGAAGCAAGTGCTTGGAAAGTTAATTTTTGATCTACTATACCATATGTATCTCCAGTTACATCTGGTGGACATGGTGGAACATTTTCACGAGTTGTTAAGCACACCTCATCATAATATTCATCTATTAGTTGTCCAGTGCATCCATAGATGTAGAGCCATACTTTGTTTTTAGCTGGATCTGGGCAGCAGTCGCCAGTAACCCCTGTTACTAGTGCTGTAAATCTAATGATTACAACGTCACAGTCTTCTACTGTGTCTTCGCTCATGTTGAACCATATTAGTTTCTTATCCTCAGAAACCCATACGCTAATATTAATAGTAGATTCAATGACTTCTATGAACTCAAGAACACATGGTAGGACGTCTTTGAATCTTATATCTGTTAAAACGTCGTTGCCATAGTATTCGAACTCAAGTTTGAATTCCATTTCTTGACCGACAATGCCAAAGCCTTGATTCGCCCAAAGTTCCTCTTCAACATCCCATACTTTCTTAGAGAACTTTGTTGGTGGTGCGGTACAATTAACTGATGCACAATCCCAATCAAGATAGTAATTACATGGGTCACAGACGTAACATCCCCATCCAATTGCAAATGCAAAGTCTACATTATAGCATTCACAGTATTGTGTCATATCGGTAGTAAACTCAATGGTTATATTTTCACCGTCATGTAATTCGAAGTACCAAGCTTCTCTAAAGTCCCAAATGATTACATAATATTCGTCTTCTCCACATTCTATTAGGTCAGGAATTTCAACATCCTGTCCACATATATTCAAGGTAGTTCCATGATCTGGTATTACGTATGGATATTGATATGTTCCTGGTTCCAGGGTTTCTCCTGCTACTTGAACAAGGGTTGTTTCATTATATTCAAGACAATCATTTGATAAAAGATCTCCGAGTAATGCACAATCCATCAAACTTTGTGGTTCTCCATGGTAGGTGGCAGTTATTCTGAATTTAACTTCTTGACCTTTTATAACTCGCTCAAGCTCGTCAACCCATTCTTCGCCATCCCATACTTTCTTATCAACTGATAAGTGTTTAAAGAGTTTTACATATACTGAGTCCTCTACTACTTCAGTTTGATCTGATGTAGCATTTGCAACATTATCTCCTTCAGCCATATCATGCATTAAAAAGTATTGAGGCCAGATACATGCTGTGAATGTTATTAGAACATATCCATCCACAGGAATAGTTCCAAGATCCCAAACGATTGTACGCATGTCTGGTGAAACCCAATCCTCTGGTGGACTAGCACTACCACTTTTGTATTTTAAAAACTCTGGTAATACATCTGTTACAATAACATTTGTTAATGCGATTTCTCCAGTATTTGAAACGTTGATTTGGAAATCAATACATTGACCTTCATTCAGAAGTTCGTATATACAAATATACTCTGTAATTCCCTCATCATTCCAATCTTCGCCGTCCCATACTTTCTTATCAATCTCAATTCCAGGTTCTCCAGATTCAACAACAATGACCAATGCATCATCGTCATCTTCATGCCAGTAAGCACAGTCTTCTTTTGCCTTTACATATGCAATGTTTTGATTTTCAGTTTCTTGACTTTCTATAACTGTTGCATTGAACTTTATGATTAAACTTTCTCCATCTGCTAGCTCTGGTTTATTCCATGTAAAATTCCAATAAACCCATTTGCCAGATATTGCTTCTGTGTATTCTATTGGAGAAGTACCAGTGGTTGTTATAGAAATTAAACTATCATATTCCAAACATTCTGGTAAAAGATCCTTAACTTTTATAGTATGCAATGTCCATGATTCTGGACTGCCTGGATCCTTCTTATAAGTCAATGTGATTTTAAAATCAACCGTCTCACCAACTTGTTTTTCTACAGATTCATCCCAACCAGTTCCATTCCATACTTCTTTACAAAAA
>JAGMDE010000144.1 GCA_023128855.1 Thermoplasmatales archaeon
ACAACTGTTAAAATTGATGTTTTAGAAATAAACGCAGATGAAGTTGTAGTTCAAACTACAATAGATATCTACAATCCAAATGGATTTGATATGATAATGAAGGATTTTGAATTAATTACTACAACTGAATCTGGAGAAAAAGTAGCTCATACTAAAATAGATGGAGGCAGAATATCTGCAAATGAAGAAACAACATTTACTGACACTATTGTTATGAATCTAAAGGGTAACAGTCCCGGTTTACTCAAAACAAAATTAACTGGAACAGTAGGAATGAATATTATCTTTATCGAAAAAACAATCCCGATGTCTATCAATGTAATAACATCAATGGAGGATGTTATTGAACATTTAGCTTTACCAGTTATCAACATCAAAGCTGAATTTGAGGATATAACCAATGAATATATTAACATAACAGGATTAATTGAAATTTACAATCCCAACTCAATTGATATAATGACAAAGGACATGTCAATGGAAATAAAAACAGAAGCTGGTAAAGTCGTTGGGAGTTTAGTCGTTGATGATAGCGTAATAGCAGGTGAAAGCTTTGTAACAATCAATACTAAAGGACAAATTCTTTTAGAGTCTTTTAATGCAAAAAAGCTTATTGCTAATATGAACGCAACTATGACTGCGAAAATGGCCAACTATAGCAAATCTTTACCACTAAGTCTCAGTGCTGAGATAAGTGTTCCAGATTTAAATAAAATTTTGGGTCAAGATAAACCGTTTGATATATTTGTATGGATAGATTTCAAAATTGGTTTGAGAGGAATGGCGGGTAAAATAACATTAGAAATAGTAAATCCAACTAAACTTGATTTTTATTTAAAAGATAACACTGTTACTCTTTATGACATTCGTAATGACGAATGGATATTCATTTGTGATTGCAGTCTTGGAGATAGTGCTGCTAAAGCGAAAGAGACTACTTATTTAAAAGGTGATATTTTAATACCTCTCAGAGCGTATTTTCCAAAATTCGGACAGAGAATACTCCCAGATGGAATAATGGTATATATAGAAACAAATATTACTTTGAATGGAATAGAGCAAGCATTATGGACCGGAGTTGGTGGCTACCAAGATTTAAGATTATTTAAATGGAATTAAGATTTTTCCTATTATTATAAAACACGAGCCCCAAACTCATCAACACTGCACAAATACACTTTTCCAAAAGACGATAGCGTTTTACATAACTCATTTGTTTTTCCAATAGCAAATACAGAATTTCCAAGCATACACATACTTGCCATACCAAATTGATTTGCAGCATTTATTGCTTCAAGAACCCGTTTATCAGCAAGTTCTGTCTTTTTTGTAAAAGTTTGAGATAATGAAAATAAGTGTTCAATTGAAGGATTTTCAAGTAATTTCTTAGTGCAATACTTCCCATATTCAACGATCTTACTTGCCTTTGTTGAATCGGAAAGGGTTTTTTTCGTATCAATTTTTTTGCCAATTACACATAAAACCAAATCATACTTACCTGGAATGTGTTCAATCAAACCCCAAGGTGGAAGCCCTGCACTTTTTCGTATTTCAACGCCACCAAAGCAACTAGCTATTACATCACCAAGGCCAGTCTTAAGTTGAACTTCAGCAAAATGAGATGCTTTCATAGCTTCATTATTAGAAACATTGGTTATTTTTGCTAGTGCATATGTTGCACTAAGAGCGCTTGCAGCGCTCATACCAAAGCCTTGTCCGATTGGCAAATCCATAGTAGTTTTTACAACCACGCGAAGTGGATTATCCCCAAGCATGTATCGAAAAGCTAGATTAGTAACAGGTGCATTCGATTTTTTATTATTGACATATATTTCAAAATTCTGTTTAGTAGAACTCTCTGCAGTAACTTCTGAAACAGCGCCTAAAGAAATGTTAATTCCTGCACCACGTGATCCTGTACGTGACATATCTTGATTATAGATTGGTTCAAAAAAACCTGAAATATGACCTGGTGAAAACGCAGTAGCTTTCATCTTGTTCACACTTTATTTTATTGTATCTAAAATTTGATTTGCTAATTGTTCTTTCTCGCCTTTTTTATGGATACATTTTCCTTTTTTATCGATTATCCATATCTCATTTTTATCTTTATCAAAACCGGAAATCGTATTTGCCACTACAAAGTCAAGATTGTTTTTCTTAAGAAGATTTTTAGCTTTTTCTTTGAGTTTAACTTTATTTTCCTCAACTTTATAACCAATAATTTTTGACTTTGGACCCTTTTTTCTTAAACTTGAAATGATTTTTGGCGCTGGTGACATTTCAACTATAAGTTTGTCTTTCCCAGAAGGAATTTTACCTTTCTGTTTCTTTGGAATATAATCTGAAATAGCAGCACACAGTATTATTATATCAAATTTCTTCAGATCTTTTGTTTTTACTAGTTTTAAGAGATCACCGACAGATACAAAATCTACAGTTTTGATGTAATCTGGTGGGCTTTGTTTACCAATTCCGTACCAAAGTTCTACATCAGCTCCTCTATAGAACGCACTCATCGTAAGTGAAATAGCTGTTTTTCCAGAACTACGATTAGTAATTATCCTTACATCATCAATTGACTCTGTTGTGGGGCCACCTATAACAAGTATTTTCTTTTTTGCTAAATCTTGTTTACCAGTTTCACGAATAACATATGATACAATTTCATCAATATCTGCCATTTTGGCCTTATTTTTTTCAATCAAAGGATCGATAAACTTGATACCGACTTTTTTACATTTTTTGATATTCTCTTGAATTATCCTATGGTCATACATGGATAAATGCATTGCTGGAACAATTAAAATTGGAACACCAGATCCAATTGCAGTTGTAGCAAAGGTTGTTACAGATGTATCATCAATTCCATGAGCTATTTTTGAAATAGTATTAGCAGTGCTTGGACAAATTAGCAATAGGTTTGCTGGATTTTTTACACGTCCGCAAAAAGATACATGTTCTGTTGCACCTGTTAGTTCAACAATTGGTTTATTACCAGTTGCAAACCATATTGAATCAGGATGAATAATCTTTGTTGCAGAAGCTGACATAACTGGAAAAACTTCTGCACCATGTCTGATGAGTTCACGAGAAAGTTTGATTGTTTCGACAGCAGCAATGCTACCCGTAACTGCAAGGACTATTCTTTTTTTAGAAAGTATTTTACTTTTACTCCCCCGAATCTCATCTGCAGGATGCATTAAGATCACAAAAAATTTTTATCTTACAACTAAAACAGACATACTCGCATGTCTCACTACTTTATCAGTCACACTTCCCAGTAAAAATCTACCTTCTTTTCCGTAGCCTTTGTAACCTAAAATTATTATGTTTGCTTCTTGTTTTTTAGC
>JAGMDE010000145.1 GCA_023128855.1 Thermoplasmatales archaeon
GAAGAGTGCCTTAGATTGTTAGAAAAAGAAAAGGTAGATCTTGTCCTATTGGATATTATGATGCCAGGAATGAGTGGCTGGGATGTATTCAATAGAATCAATAAGAAATCACGAAATATTAGAGTAGCATTCATGAGTGTCCTAGAGATATCTGATAAAAGAAAGCAAGTTCTCTTAGAGGAAGGTCTTGCAGATTATATTATGAAACCTTTTGATAAAGATTCTCTCTTGGATAGAATTGATAAAATATTAGAAGAGTCTGAAGGAAATGAATAAAAGAATAATGGTTGTAGATGACGAGCCTGACATTCTAACCACAGTTGGACAAATGTTAGAAATGAGTGGTTATGATGTAATTAGAGTGTCTGATGGAAAAGAATGCCTTAAACTATTAGATGAGTCAAATTCTAACCCAGATTTAATTGTGCTTGATATAATGATGCCTGATGTAAGTGGATGGGATGTCGCTGCTAAACTTAAGGAGAATCCTAAGTGGAATAGTATACCTATAGTTTTTCTAACTGCTAAAGGTGATACCATGAGCGTAGGGATGGGAGGAATGGCTTCGGTTGATTATATTGTTAAACCTTTTGATATAAAAGACCTTATTGTAAGAATCAAAAAAATACTTGGTAACGAGTAAATCACTATTTTCGGTAACAGTTGTACAATAAATATTTTTAAGTAAAAATTACAAAGTTAGTAGTTACAATTAGTTGAGATGATGAACAGTGATCTGCAAAAAGTGCAAAAAAAGATTTGGTAAAGAGGGGATTAATTATTGGAGTGTAAAACTGGGATTATGTTCATCTTGTAATCGTAAATAGATAGTTGAAGTATTTTGAATGAGGATTAATAGGAAATTTTTAATTATTTAGGGGGAAATAGTATAATAATTCTACCTAGAACAAATCCAGTTTTAGTTATTGTCACAGGATCTAGTTCTGGTGCCGTTGCTTTTACAACTACTTCTATTTTCCCAAATCCACGTATCACTTCTGTTTTTAATGTTTTCTTCTCTTCAGATTCAAGTAATTCGATAATATCTTCAGTTGTCGAATTTATTTTTTTGAGCAATCCAATGCTTTTTACAGTGATGTCCCAAGTTACGTCACTCAAATCGGTTTCTTTATTGTTTTTGACAAATGCTCTTAATTTTCCTATAAAAAAAGCCTCTTCAATTCCAATTTCAAGTTCAGGTTCTTCATCACATATTACATTAACGATTGCAGTGTCTTCATCATTTACTTCTTCTTGTTCAGTTATACCTGTTACATTCACCAAGTTTATATGTTCTTCAACTTCAATTCCTCTAACTTTAAAGGTTATTATTATTGACTCTTGTGGATCTACATCTTCAAAATACCAAGTGTAATTGCCATCTATAAATTCAGGTTCCCATGGAGTAGCGCTATTGTTATATTCTAATCCTGAAGGTAATTTATCTCGTACAATAATATCTAATGGAAGTTCACCTGTGTTAGTCACGTTAATCCTGAATACGGCCCAGCATCCAAGATCTATTGTGACGTAATTGCTATATTCTCCAGAGTCGAACTTTTTAACAGATTTGATGACGCTAATGCCAGGTTCATCTGGGCATATTACATTTACAGTTGCAGTATCTTCATCATAAACGATTTGATTTTCAAAGGTACCTGTTACATTTACCAAATTTATTTGTTCTCCACATTCATCGACATCTGCCCTAAATGTAATAACAATAGAAGTTTCAGGCTCTACATTATAGAAGTACCAAGTTATGATGTTTCCATTCACATCATCTGGTTCAGGATTTGCATTACCGGCATAACTCAACCCCGGAGGAATTTCATCTACAACAACAATATCAAGTGGTGTCTCTCCAGTGTTATTTACAATTAGTTTGAATATAACATAATCTCCTATCTCAGCATCAACATATTTTTTAAAGTCAGTTGAACAATCCCATTTAACATACTTTTCAACAGTAATATTAGCTTCTTCACATGGAATACAATCCACATAAACAGTTGCCTCATCGGAATCATTTACTGGGATTCTATTCTCATTTGAATATACAACATAAGCTTCGGCGGTAATATTATTAATTCCAATCCCACAATCTACAGCTGTGGCATTAAAATAAAAAGTAAGGATTTCGCCAGGTGGAATAACTGGGACTCTATACCAATAAACTGTGTTGTTATCCAAGTCTATAATTTCAACTACATGTTCAGTAAGATCAAGAAGTGTTGAACTCTCAGGTATATATTCCAGGTTATCAGGGAATTTATCATAAATTACTCCACTGAAATCAATCTCATATTCGTTAGGGTTATGAACCTCGCCTTTGAAATAAACAGTCTTCCCTAAAGAGACTTCAGCATACTCTGCCCAAGAAGTACCGTTCCATACCGTCTTCTCGATGATAATCTCAGGTTCATCACAGGAAACTTCGACAATAGCTGTATCTTCATCTAAAATACTTTGACTTTCACTACCCCCTGTTACATATGCCACATTTATATGTGAACCACATTCTTCTACAATGGCCATATATGTAATAATTATAGTATGTCCCGGATCAACATCAGGTATATCCCAAAAGAAAGTATCCTCATCTATGAATAAAGGCTCCTGAACAACACCATCAACTATTGCATGGTTATTATAAATAAGACCTAATGGTAAATCATCCCAAACCTTAATATCTAAAGTCTGGTCACCTGTGTTGTTTACATATAATTTGAATATGACTTCATCATATATTAATGCTGAAATCTGTTTTTTAAAAAAGTTATCATCGTTACTAACGCAATCATCACTTATTTCTAATAATTTTACATATTTCTCGATAGTTACTTCTGATGTATTCAATACACCATATTGTTTTGATGTAGTAACAGTCGCCAAGCTTGATAAAATTAGCATTACTATCGTTAAAAATACCATGGTTGAGTTTCTATGATTTTTCATCTTTATATCCTCTTTTTTAGGCTAAAATTTCACTTAATTATAGATGTATTTATATTAATACTTTATTATCTATCTTTTTTTATTCATTTTATATGAATTCTAGGTTTAAAAATTATATTACTAATTAACAAAAAAAACTGTTAACAGAGCCGCCGAAGGGATTTGAACCCTCAACCTACACTATTTTATAAATTATTTTAGATAAAAATAGTCTATTTGGAGAAAAAGCGTTATTTTGTCTGATGGATGTGAGGATGATTGAAAAATCAGTTTTGTAACATATGTTGCAATAAAATATTTATTAGAAAGATATTTAAACATTATATTAATATCTTATATGAGTAATTTTATTTTTT
>JAGMDE010000146.1 GCA_023128855.1 Thermoplasmatales archaeon
AGAAAAACTCATAGCTCAATTTCCATTATTAGCACGACTTTTCTGGTAGATATGTAGAAGGTAATAAAATGAATAAAAATGCAAAAATTATTAATACTGTTGTAGCTGCTGCCATACTAGTTTTGGCATCTCTACCGTCTGCCCTCGGATTGATAAACATTCCAATCAAAGTAGAAAATGTTAACGGACAATCTGTATTCGAGGCTATAAACATCGATGAAACAACTATTGAAATAACTGTTAATCCTGGTGAATTTGAGTTTGGCACTGAAAATACTGAAGAAGGATTGTTCGCAACTGTTTCATTGCCAAATTTTGTTTTTACTTTGATTGAAGGTGAAGCAAAATTACCAGTTATTAGAAAAATGATAGAGATCCCACAAGAGTCAAACCCAGAGATTACTGTAACATCTACTTCATGGGATTATACTTCGTTAAACGAATTAGATCTACCAGACCAAATTATTCCAGCGCAATTCTCAGTTGCAAAAATACCAGAACCATCAGATGAATTCGTATTAGACGAGGATTACTATTCATCCAACATGTATATGCCTGAAAATATTGCAAAAGTAGTTGAAACAGGAGAGATGCGTTCTAGGCGTTTTGCACTAGTTGAAATCTCACTTATTCAATACAAACCATCAACTGGTGAATTAAAACTTATGAATTCTTGTGAAATAACGATAAATCTCCCAAACAGTGATATGACTCAGACTTATGAAAAAATTGAACGATACTCAACTCCAAGCTATGAAAAAATCTTTGAAACTGCTTTTAGTAACTATGGTTTTTACGAACAAGGATTGGGTGGTAGAGATACAGAGAGTTTTTTAGCAATTGTGTATGATAATTTTTATGATGAACTTCAACCCTTAACTAGTTTAAAAGAATCAAAAGGTTATGATGTAACGGTTACTAAAACATCAGATATACCAGGTGGCCCAACAAAGGATAACATTCAAGCTTATATCGAAGATGCCTATGATAACTGGAATATTCCTCCATCATACGTTTTATTAGTTGGAGATACCCCACAGATTCCAACTTTCTCTGGTACAACAGGACCTAGTGCAGTTGATCTTTATTATGTAACAGTTGATGGATCAGATTGGATCCCAGACATTCACATTGGACGATTTCCCGGATCTACAGAAACACACATTGAAACGATGGTTGATAAAACTGTATATTATGAAACAGGTAGTTTTCCTTCAAATGAGTGGATTAAAAAAGCTGCTTTTCTGGCTTCAACTGATAGATATTGGGTATCTGAAGGTACGCATAACTATGTCATTGATAACTATCTTGATCCAAATGGATATACCTGTGACAAACTATACACTTTTACATATGGTGCGACAACTCAACAAGTTCATGATGCCATTAATGATGGTAGAAGTCTGGTAATTTTTTCAGGTCACGGAGGTCCAAGTGGATGGGGAGACGGACCACCATTTTATAAATCAGATGTTCAGGCTTTAATGAATGAAGATATGTATCCATTTGTTTGTAGTCATTCTTGTTCTACAAACACCTTTGGTGATTCTGAATGTTTTGGAGAAACCTGGCTTCGTGAAGTAGACAAAGGAGGACTTGCATTTTGGGGAGCATCTGCCAGTACCTATTGGCCTGAAGATGATATTCTTGAAAAAGGAATGTTTCAAGCCTGGTGGGAAGACGGCTTAGAATGGATTGGCGGAATGACCGACATGGGACTTCTCTACCTATATGAAAACTACAGTGGTGGAGGTTCTACCAAATACTATTTTGAAGCCTATAATGTAAATGGAGATCCATCTGTAAGAATATGGAGTGATAATCCAAGTCAACCACCAGAAACACCATCAGAACCAGCTGGCCCTGATGAATGGATATTAGATGTAGAGGCAGCTTTCACAGCTTCCACAACAGATCCTGAAGAAGATAGTATCTATTACATGTTTGACTGGGGAGATGGAACAATGAGCGAATGGCTAGGGCCTTTTCCATCTGGTGGAACAGTTGAAACATCATATACTTGGACGGAACTTGGAGAATATGAGGTAAAAGTAGTTGCTAGAGATACTTACAATGCTCAAAGCGATTGGTCAGAACCGCATACTATTTCAATAATTGAAAACAGCCCACCAGACGACCCAATAATTAGTGGACCTAGCACAATACGAGTTGCTAAACAATACACCTACATAGTGATCGCAAATGATCCTGAAAACCATGATGTATATTACTTTATTCACTGGGGAGATGGAGATATAGTAAACTGGGAAGGACCTTATAAATCTGGAGAAACTGCAACGTTCCAAAATTCATGGTCAGAACTAGGAGAATATACAATACAGGTAAAAGCAAAGGATCTCATAGGGGACAAAAGTGGTATAACCCACTTTGATATAAAAGTAACAAATAGCAGAGCAACACATTACAACTTGATACTAAGACTATTAGAAAACTTGGCGAAATCATTCCCAATACTAGAGAGAATACTAAATCTCTAAAATCTCTCTTTTTTTCTTTTTTTAATACATAACTACAGCTTTAACGCCATTGATTTTTCTGATATTTGGAATTAGAGTGCCAGGTACTTGTTTTTCAGTAACAATAAAGAGTCTTGGTTCTTCAGAAAACTCAAAGTCGTCTACTATGGCTTGTCTTATACTTATCTTTGCATCTGCAACAACCTTTGCTACATCTGCTAGAATTCCAGGCATACTTGGATCTTCAGGGATTATCTCTATAACTCCCCAACTCATTTCCGTAGCTACATCTTTTAAGTGACAAGTTGGTTTCAATCGAAAAAAAACCTTTTGTAAATCTTTTTCATCATTTATTGTTTTTATAGTATCAGCTATAATTCTTCTATCCACATCAAAGGCTCTTGCGATTTTAGAATCAGAGAGCTCTATCTCTCCACAATATATCTTATTGTCACTTACTTTTAGTCCGTATTCAAGTAATTTTTGTGCAAGTTTTCTTCTTTTAGGATATCTGTTGAAATATTTTGCAATTTTTCTCCACATATGTTGTTTTGTAATACTGTAATATTTTATATAAATTTACATTAATGTTGAAAATTGTACAATAATGTACACTTATTAACGATATTTAAATAGTGTGAGCAGCATAGTATTATATGATAACATGAAGAACACAAAAACAATCCTTGATGAAAACGATATACCAAAAAAATGGTATAACATACAAGCAGATCTAAAGAGTCCATTGGATCCACCTTTAAATCCTCAAACAAAAAAACCAATAGGGCCAGAAGATTTAAAGGCAATCTTTCCAATGGGACT
>JAGMDE010000147.1 GCA_023128855.1 Thermoplasmatales archaeon
AAACCTGCTAAAAAACCAGCAAAAAAGACAACCGCTAAGAAAACTACAACTAAAAAAACAGCAGCAAAAAAACCTGCAGCTAAGAAAAAGACCACTGCAAAGAAGAAACCTGCTAAAAAATAAGTCTTTTTCAACTAATCTTTTTATATATTTACTTTCATACTACTTTGAAGTTGTATGAATGGGCGGAGGCTAATATCACTAATATTTGCAATTTTCTTATTTTCAAATATTCTTATAAGCTTCAATGTTAAAGCATGTAAAGATATTGTTGCCTGTGGTGATGCAACAGCAGGAGATTACAACCTACTTATGAAAGTTAGAGACCCAACTAGACCTGGTCCCTCAGTTTTATGTATTGTACCTGAGGACTATGAATACACCTATAGATATCCATGGACTGGCAAACCTTTAGAAAGTAAAGTTATGCACAAATATATTGGAGTTGCAAGTGAAGGAGACACTATACCAAATATTGTTAAGCCTGGAATGGCGCTAAGCACTGCTGGGATTGCATATAGTGATGCAGATTCCAATTCAGAATGGAAAAATCCTACAAAAAACGCTTGGGATGATTTTGATTGGATAAGATATGCTTGTGAAAAAGCAGATACTGAAGAAGAAGCTGTTGATTTGTTAACTAAAGACGTTGTAAAAAAAATGCATGCTCCTGGTGTAACTGAAAATCTATTTGTTGTTGGTCCAAAAAATGGTTATGTTATTGAAGCTGATGCCTTTCGTTACAGAGTTAAAGAAATCATTGATGGCATAGCTGTGATGTCAAATTATCCAAGAGAACTTTGGAAGACACAGGTATCTAGATTATTGCCAATTGCTAGATCCTTTGATACAGTTGTTGAAAAATATGTAAAAAACAAAGATGTTGTTAGATTAAAGTCTCTTTATGGAGTAAAAATTGTTGAAATTGGAAATGATTTTATATCCGTAATACCGTCAGGACGTATTCAAGCTCAGAAATCTGGATTTATTAATGTTATAACTAAAATTGAAGTAGGAGAACGTAAAACAGTCGGGTATTTTAGTGTTGAATTATTAGATATTAATGGAAATAAGGCAAAAGTCAGAGTTAGTTATGAATTTAAAGCATGGGAAGAAAAAATGCTCGATTATATTCAACCCAAATATGGAAGCATAACTGTTAAAGATATGATGGATTGGTCTAGATTGCATTCTTCAGATTTAAGTGGTTTATTTGGTATGTTTAGTGAAAAGATCGGAAGAAAATATCGTCCAGTTGCGATATATAAGATACCATCTAAAAACTATGAAGTATTATCTGGAGGGTGGTATGCATCAAATAGACCTTGCTCAACAATTTATGTGCCATTTCATATCTGTAATAATGACATATTTGAATCCTATAAAAAAGGAGATTCCTCAGAATTAGCATTTGAATTATTTGAAACTTTTGGATATGATTATCTAACAGAAAAATTTGAAAGAGTAGAAGAAGTTTTTATGTTTGAGACCGAAGAAATAGAAAAAATTGCATTAGATATAATTGATGAAAATTTTGATGTTTCAGATTTTATTACAATTTCAGATATGAGTATGCAAAAACAGGCATATTTAACTGAAAAAATATGGTTGGATATAGGAAAGTTATCAGATGAAAGAGTTAAACAAGATCTTATTGATATAATTAGCAGCATATGGGACACAAGTTATGCTTATACTTTAGATAAAATGAAAGCTGCAGTTTTTGATTTAGAAGAGATTACTGGATCAACAAGCTTTGGCAAAAGAATCGTTGATATTGCACATGATATTTGCAAATCAAGGATTGATGCAGCAGATTCTATTGGAAAACAAAGCTCCACTGCTAATGATTATTATGAAAAAGGTGTTAAACACTTTGAACAGGACGATTATGAACTTGGTTTTGAAGATCTAAAAAAATCATTTACAATAAGTGATAGATTGATTAAAGGTCAAACACCTCTGATCATTGAGAGCAGTGATGCTGAAGAAAATAAGAATAATAGAATTCCATTTTATCTTTCAATCCTACTTTTTTTAATAGGAATTATACTAGTTTTATCACGACTTAGATTAGTTTTTAAATCCCCAGATAAAAAATTGTAACTATACTGCAATTTTAATTTCTTTTAACATCTCATTTATTATGTATCTTGGAAATTCAGCAAGCAAATCCTTGTAAGGTGAATCTGGAATAATTTTTGACTTACTCAACTCCTCTGCTTTTTCAATATGCTTATTAATCTCTTCAATAAAAATCTCCTGGATATTGTCTTTGTTTTTAGCAAATTTCCTTTTTAGCTCTTTCTTTTTCAAAGCATTAATCTTCGTGCCGATATCTTCCAGTCGTTTTAAAAGGAGAATTATTACACCCTCTCTCATTTCTCCATTTGCAAGATCCACGAGATCATCAGCGAGCTGATATGCAAGTCCGATTTCTTGTCCATAATCCTCAAATACCTTGAGAGCGTCACCTGATATAGCTGCTTCAAGTGCCCCAGCTTTACATACTGAAGAAAAAAGTGCAGCAGTTTTTTGCTCAATTTTCTTGTTATATGCATCAACTTTCTTTGACTTTGAGGATATTGAATCATTACTAAAACCATTTTTATTGAGATTAATTTCGTCAAGTACACTATTTACGACTTCATCCCAGGAATCAACATATAACCTAGCCCACTCATCGCCATGTTTTAATGAAATGTTAAATCCAATCGCTAGCATTTTATGACCAGTAAGTAGAGCACTGGCAACACCTTCTTTAGCATGATAAGAAGGTTTTCCTCTACGTACAAGATCTTCATCAATTATATCATCATGTACCAATGAAGCACCATGTGCGAGTTCTATTACGACACTTCCTTCCAGTGCTTTTTGATATTGTTGAGAGGTTTCTTTTCCTTGTGTACAAGCTTTGTAAGCAAGTTGAGAAAGTAACGCACGTAAACGTTTTCCGCCTTCTAAAACTGAGAGAATATGCTTATCGGTTATCATATCCTTTATCTTTTTTTCTAGATCTTTTTTTGTATTTTCGATAAACTCCTCTGTATCAACTGATTTTTTCATTAACCTCGTCCCTGATATATAATCTTGATATATTATATCTATGTCCCTATTTTATGACTTATTATATTTATCTTTTGTTGTCCATAGGTACGCTTTTTGAACATATTGTAGCTACTTATATCAAAAATGTTAAAAAATAA
>JAGMDE010000148.1 GCA_023128855.1 Thermoplasmatales archaeon
GAAACATATGAACAAGTTGAACCATTTTTTAAAAAACTAAAACAAAACCTTTGACAAAAAATGCTCTTCCCAGTACCTTCTTTACCCTCCATGAATATTAAAGAACCTGACGGAATCTCTTTACCAAACCTTTGATCGAATCCGTCTTTTTCTCCTTTTCTTTCTAATATTATGGATTTTGCTTCCATTGAGTTTTACCCCATCCTTTATTAAATTGTAAATGTAAACTCATCATCGATAGCTTGAGGTCCAACTACTCTTAATGTTTGATCCCCTGCAGAAATCTCGCTATTATCTACATATATTGTAGTAACCTCATCTGGTTGTATGGAGCTATCTGAGAAGTTATAATTAGCAATAGCTACAAGATCTCCATCTACAAATAATTGAAACGTTTCGTTTGATGTTGCTATCTCGTTGCCACCGATATTTTTGATGTAAAATAGATAATCGCTCCCAGATGTAGGAATATAATCTGGATCATTAATAATCTTAAATTCTGTGTCTAACTGTTCCTGCACTCTTTCACCTCTATCTGAAAGACTATTGCTGACATCAGTTATTACAGCAACAAGGACTCCTGATACGGCACTGGCTATAATTACTGACGCGATGAAGAATATCACATGTGTTCCGGTTAGACTAAATCCCATTTTACATCACTTATTATTTTAAATTAGGATAATGTGAAATCATAATAATCTGAAATCCCATTATCGGTTATAATTTTCAACCTACGGGGTCCTGTACTTTCTAGACTAGAAACATTGAAATAAACTTCATTTTCAGGATGCAGATATGAGCTTGAACATGTAAATTTAGCATCAGTTCCATTAATTAAAATATTGAAATATTTTGTTTCTAAGGATATACTTCCTATATTTTCTAAAGTAACATTGATATCATGATCTGATCCGTTAACTTCAGAAGTAACAGATGTTATATTGATATCTGTTTGAATTTGATCTATAGCTCTATCTCTCATTTCATCAAGGGAGTCATGTACATTAGTCATCGTTGGAATTGTTGTTCCTACAATAATTTCTATAGCCATCACTATAGAAACACAAATTATTGCAGCTGCAGCTACCAGTGAGAATCCCATTTGTAATCCACCTCCAAATTGTGAGTTATTAGCTTAGAGTCCCCTTTAATTAGTAATTAATTAAAAATTAATAATACGAAACAGGTAAATAAATATTTTTATTTGAATTGATAATTATCAAGTTTTTTAGTAATTCTGGTTAGTTCCCCATCTATTTTCTCGATGAAGTGTTTATCAAATTGTTTACCTTTTAGTTTTTGAATATAAAAAAAGGATTGAATATGATCCTTTGATGGCAAGTTAGATATTTTAGTATGCTCTACTCTTTTTTCTTCAGTTATCCCATGTGAATAATCAATTAAACTAATTTTCGCATCTTCAGTGATCCAACCAACATCTACATAATAATCAAGTATATTTGAAAGGTTATCGCGACCACATTTATCCATAAGGTATTGAAGCCATTTCATTAAAACAATGATGCTTTCAGGGTCACTTGGTACATCTCTTAAAGGATCTAGTTCCCACTCAGGCACTTTAATATCGTCCGTTGTGGTATAATTAAAATCTGGTTTTTTACCAGTTTCGATGTGCGAAATACGTTTCTCTAGTTTATCAATCGTTTCAACGAGTTTTTGCATGTTTTGGTCTGATCTTTCCCATTTGGGTGTTTTACCATTGATTTGCCCAGTTTTTGCATATTCATTTAAAACATCTCTAAGTTTATATGTAAGAGTTTGAAGCTGTTCTCTATTAATTTTCGTATTCTTTTCTTTTAGTTTATTTGCTAACTTATCTGCTACTTTTGCTGGGATTACTTTTTGCGCAACTAGGGCAGATAGCTCTTTTTCTAAATCAAAATCATTTGAAAATTGTCTTTTACTATCTCCCATTTTATCTGTCATATCCCAATACCTAATTTATATTCTAACCTTTTAAACTTTCTATAAATTCGTCTATTATCATATCAATTTTTCTATCTGGCGATGATCCACCTAGTGTTCTCTCAATTATCATATCTAAATCATCATCTGAAAGACTTTCCCAACTGTTGTACTCAAAATTACTTTGATAAGTTTGTTGTTCTGTCATTTGATAGTTGTCATCAGTAAATTGTGTTTGTAATTCCTGCGACATATCTGGTTGAGCTGGTTCTTCAGGGATTGTTGGTTGTTGTTCCACTTCTTCTTTTGCTTCTCCTGTTTCTTCTAATTTTTCAGCATTTTCATCATCTTCTGTTTTTTCCAACTCTTCGATATTCTCAGATTCTTCTCCCTCGTCGCCTAAAATGCCCTCTGTATCTATTGTTTTTGCTTTTTCTCTCTTTATTTCTCCAAGATCTTTCATTTTTGCACCAGATCTTTCAGCAAAAGATTCCAATTCTCCTGTTCTATCTTTTAAATCTTCAATCTCTTTTGTAAAATTTTCTAAAGCATCTATCCTTTTTTTAGTAACCTTTGAAAGTCCTACAAATGGATTCATCTGCTCAGATACAATTTCATATAGGCTAACAAGATCATCAAGGTCTTTAGATGCAGATTCCATTTTTTGATTTATACTACCTATCTCCTCCTGGTTTTTCTTGATTTGAAAATCAAAATCTTTTATACTCTGAAGTATAGCACGTTTTTGTTCCAAAGATTCTCTTGGACTAGAATCATCTACTGCAGGTGTTTCTTGTTTTGGAGTTTCCTCTTTTTTTTCAGATGTCTCTTGTTTTTCTTCTTCCTCTTCTTTTGATCCAACTTTTATAACTTTTCTTAATTCATCTGTATTCTTTTTTGTTTCGTCATCTTCAGTTTTCCCCTCAGGTTTAGGAGTCTCTTCAGTTGTTTCTTTTTTTGTATCTTCTTCTGGCTCAGCTGTTTCTTCAGTTGTTTCTTCGGCAGAATTAGTTTCTTCATCAGATTCTTCTGATTTACCTTTGTCTTTTCCCATCTTTAGCTTTATTTTTACCCCTCCTATATAGTTTTACGAGTACAGACCAACCCATAATTAATAACTATATACTTGTATATATACTTTTATTTGTTTAGAGTGTAATCCTTTTTCCAATTTTGAATTGGGTTTGTATTATAAATAATGTTGGTAGCTTGAAATCGTTGTTATAGGCTGTTGAAAAATTACGGTTTT
>JAGMDE010000149.1 GCA_023128855.1 Thermoplasmatales archaeon
TCTGGTTTATCAGGCATCATATATTGTATGTCATCCCACGGATGTCTGTATAGCCTGGATTTCAAACGTTTCTGATCCATAATATGTCCCATGAAACCAATGCTTCTTCCTAGTACAAAGAAAGCATTGAGAATTCCAAGATCAACAAATTCTCTCACTTCGTCTCTTGAGTATCCTATTCCACGTAGCATGTCACAACAGAGTACACCGATACATCCGTCAACATTTAAAATTAGGTTGTTCCTCTTGGATGTTGTAAGTTTTTCTACTGAAAGTGCGTAGTCAAGAGTTTCAGTGACCGGGAAGTTTTTCTTTGCAAAATCTACCATGATTGTCACTCGAACATCAGGGTTTGTAACTGATTTAATACGGTGTCCGATACCTTGTATGTTTACATTTTTACTCTTCATGTCTTTGACCATGAAACTGGGTTCTTCACCTGCATATAGGTATTTTGTGAAGTGCTCTGCACTTCCTTGTACTGCTCCTCCAAAACGAGGTCCAATTGTCAATAGTCCACTAACTAATGATGAAATCAGATCTTTACCTGCACGTGCTGCAACAATACTGTTATGTGCACCAGAAACGGCAGGTCCATGATCTGCGGTAAGTAGAACTACTCGTTCAATAAACTCTCTAGCCCATGGTGGAAGGTTTTTCTTAAACCAAAGAAGACCAATTACTCCACCAAGACCCCATTTTTCTTCAAAGATTTTACTAATTTTAACTCCGCAATATCGTAGTTCTTCACCACGGTCATCAGAAATTGTTGCAATGAAACTAGCAGGTTTTCTAATAACTCCTTGTTTAAGAGCAACTGCATAATCAAGTGGTATAACAGGTGGTTCAACATCTGGAATTGGTTTGTGTTTACCTGTTTTTACTAGTTTATCATATGCTTTTTTAATTTGAGCATCAAAATCATCAAAACTAGTTGGAACAAATGCACCAGCGTCTTTGAGTGCTTTGTTTTTCACATCAGCTGTTTCACGATCAGTTCCAGCTCTTGCACCAGCATGACCGAATTGAACTTCTGCTGGGAACACTTTTGAACAGGTACCAATGCACCATGCAACAACTGGCTTTTTGATTCGACCTTTTTTCATTGCTTCTACTACTTCATACTCATCTGTTCCACCGACCTCACCAAGTAGTACCGTCATTTTAATATCAGGATTTGCCTCATATCGCATCATATGTTCAATAAAAGTTGAACCAGGATATCTATCTCCACCAATTGCTACTCCTTCATAAACTCCATCAGTGTTCATCGCAATAATGTTGTTCAGCTCATTGCTTAGTCCACCAGATTTAGATACATATGCAACACTGCCTGCTCTATGAAGCTTTGATGCAACAATATTGTCAAGCATTCCAGCAGTGTTTCCTATCCTAAATCCGCCTGCTGCAATTCCACCAACTGTTGCAGGACCAATAATCCATTTGTTTCTTTCTTTAGCAATTTTGATGAGTTCCTTTGTTCTACGTTCTGGGATACCCTCAGCAATTATTGCTACTGTTCTAATTGTTTTCGTTAAAAGAGCTTCTTTGGATGTTGGAAATGCTGATCGGAAACTTGCAAAGTTAACCATGAAATCTGCTTCAGGATGCATTTTAGTTGCTTCGTCAAGTGTTCGAACCATTGGAATTAGAATTTCTTTAGTTCCCCAGAAACATGTATGCATTCCATCACGAGTTGGATTAACTATTACTACAACTGATGGCTCGTCCCGTCGGCAAATGTAATCAAAATCCAGCATGCGCTGAATTGCTCGTTGTTGAAAACCGAAAACTATTGCCTTTGTATTTTTATCCATTATGATATAATCCTTCTTTTGTTTTTTAGGTTTAGATTTAGTTTTTGTCACGGTAATCGCCTCCATTATTTCCCCCCTAATGCCATATCAACAATACGAGTCATATGTGTTTCAGGGCCATAAACATCAATTGGAATTCCTAATTCTTTTCCAAGATCACGCATAATGCGAAGTCCTTCCTGATAGTTTGGTCCACCGCGTCGTACATAGATTTTTACATTAGTATCTTTGAGTTTCTTTTTGTAATCACGAAGTGCCATTGTAATCCCAGTAAATGTTTTTGCAACATCTGTAAAGTTTGCAATTCCACCGCCTACTAGCAAAAACTTTGGTCGACCTTTTGGATCTTTTTCACGCGTCATCAAGTCAAGAACTGTTTTTGCATACTCATAGGTTAGATCAGTAGTTGGGTTACCACTGTATTCGCCATAGTTTGCTAGCTCATCACGATAACCAAGATCAACAATTGTGTCGGTATAAATTACACTACCTCCACCACCAGCGACCATAGTCCATACTCGGCCTTTTGGATTGAGAACTGTAAGCTTTAGTGATGCACCACTTTTTTCATCCATTTCTTTAATGTATTTTTCCTCTTTGGAAAGTTTCCTTCCAAATGGTGCTGGGAATGGTAAATCACCCCATTTAGTGCTACATTCAAAATGTGCAGTATCATCAATTCGGGCTACTAAATCAAGCGGAACAAGGTTTTTACCGGTTACAACAAATGGGTTAATCTCAAGATATGCATAACCTAGTTCCCGATAGAAGTTAAAGAGCCCTTTGATAAAATCAGCGAACATTTTCTTATGTTGTTTTGGTGTATCCTTTGGTAGTTTACTTTCGATGTTTATCTTGTTCACGTCTTCTTCAACTGGAACAAGAATCTCAGAAACAGTATTCCAAACTGACTCGATATCAACTCCACCATGATTTGAAAAATAAACGGTGTCTCCATCACGGTTGCTTTTTATTGCTACATAAAACTCTCCTTTATGTGGAACAAATGGTTCTATGATAAAATGAGTCAGTTTATCGGTTACTTTTCCCACTTTTGTATCTTTGTTCGTTCGTTCTTTTATCCATTTTTTAGCCTCTGCAAAAGTTGCATTAGCCTTTATTAGGCCATGTTTTCCTCGTTTTCCAAAAAGTTGATCTGGTTTTACAACTAGCTTTTCCTCTTTTAGCCATTTGTGTTTTTTTGGTAGATCATCAATTTTTGT
>JAGMDE010000015.1 GCA_023128855.1 Thermoplasmatales archaeon
AAGCATCGAAGATGTACATAAGACTGTTGACATCATAGTGGAGATATTAAGAAAACTAGGTGTAGATGTATATAAAAATATTGAGATAGTCGTTCAGAACATAGTGGCTGTTGCTGATTTGGGAGGAGAACTAAATCTTACTGAAACAGCTATGGGTCTGGGTTTGGAGAATATAGAATATGAACCTGAGCAGTTCCCTGGGATGGTTTATAGGATAAAGGAACCTAAAGTAGCTATGTTGCTCTTTAGCTCTGGGAAAATAGTGTGTACTGGAGCGAAGAACGTTGAGGATGTATCAATAGCGGCAGAGAAACTATCAAAAGAGCTTCATTCACTGGGACTTCTCCACTAAATCATACAAATTGATAAAAATTAGGAAAATGAAAAACAGATAGTTAATGGTAAATATTGGAGAAATGAAAAATCAGTCTGATTACCAATGGTGAGGATGTTAATATGGGATATGATGTGGAAGTGATGGCGGGGAGAGTTACAACAGAAAATGAGTCATGCAAGACGGGAATAGAAGGGATTGATCAAGGTTTAGGTGGCGGTATCCCATTAGGTAGTGCTGTTCTCCTAGCTGGGAGTAGCGGTTCGGGTAAAACAACATTATGTATGCAGTTTTTAATTAATGGTGCTAAGCAAGGCGAGAGGGGTATTTTTTTCACAATAACTGAGCCTTTGTTTAAATTAACGAAAAATATGGAGATGTTTGATTTTTATGATAAAAAATTAATTGAATCAGGTATGGTTAATCTAATTGATCTAAGAATTATATGTGAACGGCTAGGGTTAGATGTAGGGAAATATACGGCGGAAGATGCTGGTGCTCTGCTGGATGTGTTAGGGGATATAGTTGATGAGTTGAATGTAAAACGATTAGTGATAGACTCAGTAACTGCTCTGTGTTATAGATTACAAACAAAGGAGATGATTAGAGATTTCATTTTCAAACTAGGATCATCTCTTTCAGTTATGAACTGTACATCTATTTTCACGTCAGAGGTGCCACCACGGGTTTTTCAATATTCTCAATATGGGGTAGAAGAGTTCATCGCAGATGGTATAGTAATCTTAGGGGACATCGAAAGGATGGGAGATTTGATACGAACGTTTCAAATTATCAAAATGCGAGGTACAGTACATAACAGAACAAAATTTGCAATGAACATTTCATCTAAGAATGGCATAGAATTGGCCCCGCTACTAAAATCTGGAGAGTGAAACCTAATTGATGGTTTACAAAAAGAGCTTCTAGCAAGATAACTGTCAACCAATTGGAAACAGCGAATGGTTAATGCGAAAAAAAACATTAGGGCAAATGTAGGGTTAAACCCATGAAAAACTTATTTTTTATGTAATGTAGTTGTTAGTGTTAGACCAATCAAATCCCTTTACAAGTTTGATCCTAGGTGTCTCACTAGAAGGTAACCAACCATGTATAGGGTAAACTAAGTTTGGGAAGAATTGTACCATATCTTTTGACAATTTGGTAATGACATGGTCTTCACCAAAATTTTCTTTACTTATCTCGTAAGTTTTACGCTTTGTTAATTCTTCATCAAGAAACCCAAGAGCATGTATGTATTCATGTAATAAAACATGAAAACCATATGGTTTGAGTAGTTGAGGGTTTGTTTCAATAATCCTTCGAAGTGGTGTTTTATTTATTACAATGATATTGGAGGCAACTGGATAATAAGCACCGATAAATCCATTTAGAGTAGACCCTAATTCTTGTATACCAAGCATTAAACCTGCCCGTGAACGGCCCTCACTTTTACGAACAGCATCTTTTACGTTTTCAAAAATATCTATAAGGTTTTGTTCCACCTCAAGATCATTAATTTTTTCCATATATAACTATATAGTTAACAATCGTTAATAATCTTTTCCATTGTATGGGAATAAAATGATATTAATTTATAAACAAAAAATGTATATAAGTTAAAATATGAGGGAGAGATTGAAATGGCATTTACTAATTTTTCTGAATGGATGAATAGTTTTTCAATTGAGGATATATTTAGTGGTAATTTTTCCTGGCTGGTTCCAATTCTTTATCTTGTAATATCTATTGCAGTTTATTCAATCATTATTTGGCATTTTTATAGATACATCGCTAGACGTGATTGTTTCAAAATTAGTCATGGAAAACATCCAAAAGCAATAGGATTTTTGAAATATTTCTTTTTATTTCCTTTTGTAGCAATCATTTTTTTCTTAGGATTCTCGATGTTGTTACTCTTTTTGACTAGACATCTAGATGTTGGACAGGTTCTTTCAACAGGTTTTGCGATTATTCTTGCCATAAGGATTACTACTTATTATAGTGAAGATCTTTCAAAAGATGTGGCAAAGATGCTGCCATTTGCTCTACTTGGTATCTTTTTAGTTGATCCTACTTATTTCGATTTTGATGTGACAATGTCCAATATCAATTCTTTACCAGAGCATGCTAACATCATTGCCATGTTTCTTTTCTTCATTATCATTGTTGAATGGATTTTAAGAGTAGCACTTACAATACGTTATGCGATCTTTCCAAAAAAAGAGGTAACACCTGCCGAGTAACTTAAGTTTGATGTATCTTTAGTTTGTCCGCATATTCCTTAACCTGTAAAACCTCATTCATAGAAACAGATCGAGAAATATCCTCATAATCGTATGCATGATATTCAGGCCTGTACTGAGCCATAATATTAACTACAGCATTTGGTAGATTATCAGCTATCCAACCCATTATAGGTTTCGAACAACAATCCACATGATTAGGCATTACAAGATGACGAATAATCATCACACCATTGTCATGTGCAATTTTATGATTTCTTTTCATAATTTCTAAGTAGTTATCAACCTTTGACAAGCGTTTTGCACATTCATCATTTCCATATTTGAAATCAGTAAGATACAAGTCAATAACTTCATTTAGTAGATTCATTGTCTCAATAGAACAATACATGTTTGAATTCCAAACTTGTGGAGTATTTTCATTACATAATTTTAATACTTTAAGAATGTAAAATAAATTTGGAGTTGGATCACCACCAACCCAATTAACATTTCTTGCTCCTTGCATTTTTCTTTTTTGAATTATTTCAACTAGTCTTTCTGGTTTCATAAAAAATCCACTATTAACTTGACTTATATCCCAATTTTGGCAAAAAACACAATGGAAAGTGCAACCTGAAAAAAATATTGTATGAGACGGTACTAGAACTCTTTCTTCACCGATGTGTAAAAATTCAGAAGCAATACCTGGTTCTTTCACTCCGCAGTTACCAGATTTTTTGTTTCTATTCACACCACAACGTCTTTCACAAAAATGACAGTTTTCAAAGATTCTTTTTGCTAGTTCAATTTTGAGATCTAGAAGAGTTTGTTTAGGTTGAACATCAGATATTTTTAAATTTTTTAAGGTCTCATCGTGAATTTCCCATAAAGTATCAGTTGAATCTGATTTACTAAAAGTAACTGGAGCATTTTTGCATAGAAGATATTTGGCGGTTCTTTCTTCATCTAATATTTCAAAATAGTCTGAAAGAAGCACTCTAGTATTGCTCATCGTTATCAAATATAATATGTAGAATTTAAATCTATTTTTTTACTGTTTCTTCAATCATTGGTTTTATCTGTTTATCTTTGAATCCTTTCTGTTGCATCGCTCCAGATGGACATGAAACAACACAAGCTCCACAACCCATACAAAGTGCTTCATTTACCTTTGCATGCGACTTTCCATCTTTCTCTGTGTCAAGCTCAATTGCATTATACGGACAAATTGCTATGCATGTGCTACAGCCAGAACAAAGATCCTCATCAACACAAGAGATTAATGGTTCTGATTCAAGTTCCTTTTTAGAAAGTATATTTGCAGCACGAGCAGCTGCACCAGATGCCTGAGCTACTGAGTCTTGAATGTCTTTTGGACCTTGACAACAACCAGCAATAAATGTTCCACCAGTGAATGTATCCATTGGTCTAAGTTTTGGATGAGCTTCCAAATAGAATCCATCAGCACTTTGGGAGATTCTAAGAATTCTTGCAAATTCATCTGAATCAGCTCGTGGAACTAGAGCTGGAACTAGAACAACAAGATCTGTTTTAATCTCAAAAAGTTTGTTTGTTGTAGTATCAAAGATATCAATAGTCATGTGATCTCCAGCGTTTCTAACTTCAGAGGGTCGACCACGGAAGAAGTTAGTTTTCATACCACGTATTTTTCTGTAGAATTCTTCATAACCTTTTCCAAAACTACGAATATCTGTGTAACAAACATTGATTTCAACATCGTCACCAAGTTTTTCTTTCAAAAGATAAACATGTTTCAATGCGCTCATACAACCGATTCTACAGCACCAAGTACATTCTGTTTCATCACGTGAACCTACACATAAAATGTAGGTAATGCTCTTTGGTTTTTCACCGTTTGATGGTCTAAGAATTTCTCCACTAGTTGGACCAGATGAATTAATCAGTCTTTCCATTCCAAGAGTCGTAATCACGTCATCTGATCTGCCGTAACCATACTCATGCATTGCTGATGGATCTAATACATCATAACCTGTTGCTACAACTATTGCACCGACGTTAAGTTCAACTTCTTCATCTTTCTGTTTAAAATCAATTGCCCCTGCGTCACATGCTTCCACACAGAGCGGACCGGTTCCACATTTTCCACGCGTAAGCATTAAGCAAGTATCTTTATCAATGGTACATTTTAGTGGAACTGCTTGTGGAAATGGGATGTATACTGCACTGCGTTTTCCCAGACCTTCATCAAATTCACTGATTATTCTGCCCTTAAGTCTACAAGCTTCCACACAATCTCCACATCCAGTACATTTATCCAAATCAACATACCTGGCTTTTTTATTGACTTTGACAGTATAGTTACCTATACTTCCTTCCACACCAGTTACTTCAGAATAAGTCAGTAGTTCAACATTTGAATGATTTGCAACTTCCATCATTTTTGGAGTCAATATACAACTAGAACAGTCTAAAGTTGGAAATGTCTTGTCAAGTTGAGCCATACGGCCACCAATAGTTGGGCTTTTTTCAACAAGGTAAACTTTATGTCCTTCTTCTGCTAAGTCAAGTGCAGATTGAATTCCTGCTATACCACCACCAATCACCAATGCTGTAGGATTAACCTTAATTTTTGAGGGTTCCAATGGCTCCAAAAGTTTTGCTTTTGCAACTGCACCACAGACAAGTGCCTTTGCTTTTTCTGTCGCACGATACTTGTCTTCATGAACCCATGAACATTGCTCTCTGATGTTTGCAATTTCTAAATTAAATGCATTAATTCCTCCTGCTTCAACAACGCCACGGAAGGTATGCTCATGCATTCGTGGTGAGCAACATGCAATTACAACACCGTCTAGCTTGTTTTTCTTAATCGAATCCTTTATCAGATTTGCTCCTACATCAGAACACATATACTTATAATCCTTACTTACAGCAACACCATCTAATGTTTTTGCGTAATCAACAAGATCCTTAACATTAACTGTAGAGGCAATATTTATTCCACAATGACAGACAAAAACTCCAATTTTGTTGTCCATAATTATTTGCCTCCTACAACCGCAAGTTTTTCCACAGGACTAAGATTCAGATCAAGTCCTAGTTTATCTTTTGAAATTCCAAATGAAAGACCTAAAATTTGTGTTAAATAAAGAACTGGAACATCAAGTTTAGCAGCAACTGTTTCACCAGCTTTTGTTTGTTTAGAATCATACTGACGATGACACCATGGACATGTGTCAATGAATGCATCAAAACCTTGATCTTGAACACCTTTGAGTTTCTGACCGGTTTTTGTTAAAGCAGCTTCTGGAAGATTTGCAGTTAAAAGGCCACCACAACAATCAAGTTTTTCAGGATAATCAAGTGGGTTTGCACCAACTGCTTTTAAAATTTTATCCATTTTTTGAGGGTTTTCTGAATCATCAGGTCTTCCGATTTCGCTGGGTCGAATAAGATGACATCCATTATGAGTCGCAACTTTTAGATCCTTTAAGGGTTTTTTAACAAGTTTTTTAATTTTTTCTATTCCGATTTTATCATGAATTAAATCAATAGTTGAGACAATATCCGAAGTTCCTGAATATTTCAAACCCTCGTCTTCTAAGAATTTATTGACACGTTCATTCATTGCAGGATCTGCATCCAATATTCTTTTGCATTCGGAAAGGGCAAGATGACATATTGGACATGGCGCAAAGATGTCAAGTCCTTCTTTTTCTGCAATTGCCAGATTTCTTGCAGATAATGTCAAAGTTAACATTTGATTTACACTTTTAATTGGTTCACCACAACATGAAAAACCTTTCAGGTCAACTAGTTCAACATCAAGTTTTGGCATTACTTCTCTAATTGACATCTCATAAGCGTATTGTTCAGTTGGCATCACACAACCAGGATAAAGAGCATATTTCATTTTTTATCCCTCTATCATACCTTCTCCACAGCAATTTTTGAAAGCATCATTTGAAACTTTGTTGGATCTGCTGGTTTAGAAATTTCAGGTAGTCCAAGATCAGTTCTTGTTTTTGTTTTATTATCTTTTGTTGTAATACTTTTTACATCTTGTAAGAGCCCAATTGAAAGAACCGATTGTAGCATAGCCGTATAGTTTCCAGGAATTTGTTTTCCAGATGCAACAGCTAAATTCTTTAGTGCAAACAAAATTTCAACTGGTGCTACTTTTTGTGGACAACGCTCTCTACATTTGAAACAGCTCATACAAGTCCAAATTATTTCAGAATTAATCATTTCATCAATTAGACCGCGTTTTAGTAAAGCTACGATTTTATGCGGCTCTAGTTCTAGCAGTTTGTGTGCTTCACATCCAGAGGTACATTTAGCGCATTGATAACAATAATCAGAAATCTCATCCTGAAGCCTTCTCAAGCGTTCGTTTATTTCTTTTCTTTGTTCAGTTTGTGGCTCCCCCATAGAAGTCAAATCTGTAATGCTCATAAATATCGCCCCCAATTAACATGTGTTAATTATTTATAGTTTTGCAAGTTTTGTATCTTATAACAATATATAAAATCTGCTAAAAATTAGCCTTAAAATATCACTTTTTTATAGATTTAGTCGCAACAATGTCAATCTTGGTATCAGCAACATTATTGAGTACCACCTGTCCAGATTTTACTGGAGCATTTACTGAGGCTTTCTTAATTTCATTTAAAACAGAGACGATTTTATTCTTTGGAACAGGCTTAGAGCTCTTAACACTAACAAGCGGCCATTCACCATTTTTCACAAGAACTGAAGATGTAAGCATTCTTCTAGGATCGAGGGCCTCACTTATCGCATAATCAATTCCCCTCTTACATTTATTACCATCAACTAACTCAAAATGTTTTCCATCAATTTTTACTAAAATTTTACAGCCAATAGGACAGACGATGCAGGTGATTTTCTTTTCATCAGTCATCAAGAATTACCTCCAGATCTTTGTATTTCACTACTTCAGCAGAAATATCGATATCAAATTCAACCGTATTAGCAGGATTTGCCCATGGTAGTTTTTTCTTTAAAAGTTCTATACCATCAGAAATCACATGAAGAGTAGGAGACTCACATGGTTTTTCAACTCTAAGAGTAAAATGTATCTTTCCAGGTTCATTTATTCTCTGAGGAACTACATATCGGATTCCTTTACCTGCTTTAACATTGATAAACTTATTTTGTTTAACACTTTTTTTCGCAGCATTTTCTCCTGCAACTTTTGCATCCATTGATAGTGTATCAACAGTATCATAAACCTGTAGACAATTTCCACAAGCAAATACACCTGATAATGAAGTTTCAAAAGATTGGTTAATTATTGGTCCACCCGTTAAATCATCAAGTTCAATCTTAACATTTTTAGACAATTCATTTTCAGGAATTAATCCAAGTGATAAAAGTAGGGTATCACATTTAATTTCTCTCTCTGTTCCTGGAATTATATTCATTTTTTCATCGACTTGTGCAATAGTAACACTTTCAAGTCTTTCTTTTCCCTTAACGTAGGTAACAGTGTGATTCAAATAAAGAGGAATATCATAATCATCAAGACACTGGACAACATTTCTTGGCAGACCACTAGCGTATGGCAAGATTTCAACTACACCAAGAACATTTGCACCTTCAAATTTCAACCGTCTTGCCATGATAAGACCGACATCACCAGATCCAAGGATTACTACATTTTTTCCAACCATTATGTTATAAAGGTTAATGAATGCCTGAGCAACACCTGCTGTGTAAATACCGCTTGGTCGATCGCCTGGAATCATGATGTTCCATCTTGTTTTTTCCCTGCAGCCCATAGCAAGAACAATGGATTTTGCTTTGATTTCATGCAACCCTTTTTTGTTAACCGCAATAATCTTTCGATTTTTATCGAATTGTAAAACCATGGTTTCATTCATGAAATTTATACCCTTTTTCCGAGCAGCTTTAATGTACATCTCCGCATATTCTGGCCCAGTCATAGAGGTTCCTGTTTCTTCAACCCCAAAACCATCATGGATACATTGGGGTAATATACCGCCAAGCCAGCTATTTCTATCTAAAACTATTACATTTTTTGCACCATTTTCATGAGCTGATATAGCTGCTGCTAAGCCGGCTGGTCCGCCGCCAATTATTGCCACGTCTGCGTTAAGGTTTATCATTTTTCTACCGTGTTCTACCATCAAATAGATTGGAATCTGGTGATTTTAATTTCATTTTATTAACATCAATTTTGAATTGTTCTTCCATAATCCTTACAATGTGCTGAGTACAGAAACCACCTTGGCATCTACCCATTCCAGCTCTACAACGATATTTTACAGAAGACAATGTTTGTGCACCAATAGGATTAGAAAGAGCTTGAATTATCTCTGCCTCAGTAATATGTTCACATCTGCAGACAATTCTCCCATATCGTTCATCTTTCTTAATTAAATCTGATTGTTCCTTTGCAGTCATTTCTGCAAAACGTTTTTTTATGATTTTTCTAGTCTTAAAATCAGTTTTTGTTTTCAATTCAATAGATTTTGATATCATCCTTGTTATTTCTTTTGCAATAGCTGGAGCACCAGTTAATCCTGGTGATTCTATCCCTAAAAGATTTATCAAACCAGGTGTTTGTTTACTTTCTTCAATTCTGTAATCTGCCCATCCGCCTTCTTTTGGAGAGGCTAGTTTGCATCTGATTCCTGAATATGCATTAATGACTGCTTTTTCTGGTAAAGTAGGTATGATTTCTTTTGCCTCATTGAATAAAGTTTTCATCATTTCTTTTGTAGTTCTCTTTTCTTCCGCATCGTCAATAAATTCAGCACTAGGACCGAGTAGTATATTTCCCTCGATTGTTGGTGTTATATGAACACCTAAAACACCAAGTTCTTTTGGTGGAACTGGGTAAATCATAGAATTGATAAGATTACTGTAATTTTTATCTAAAACCAGATACTCTCCCCGGCATGGATAAACATTGAAATCAGGTTCTTCTAACATTGAGACTATTTCTCCACAGTTCAAACCAGCAGCATTTACTATTATCTGAGATTGAAATTCTCCTTTGTTAGTTTTAATTAAAAAATTATCTCCTTTTTTCTGAATATTTTTTACTTTTGTTTCTAACAAAAAATTCACGTTGTTTATTGCAGCATTCTCAGCGAGAGCTATTGTAAACTCATATGGTTGCATAATTCCAGCAGTTGGTACCCATAATGCTTTGTAACATGGAACATTTGGTTCTTTTCTTTTAACCTCTGATCCATCTTTTATTTCCAAGCCTGGAACTTCATTATCCTCGCCTATTTTTATTAATCTCTCAAGTTCTTTTGTTTCTTCTTCGTTCTTTGCTATTACATATTTGCCAACCATTTTTAGTGGGAAACCTAGTTGTTTGGATAGCGACTGAAGCATTTTGTTTCCCTCTACACAAAAACGAGCTTTTAATGAATCTGTTGCAGAGTTAATTCCACTGTGAATAACCCCACTGTTAGCCTTGGTCATTCCAGATGCTACATCACTTCCCATTTCAAAAACTACAGTATTTACTTTATATTTTGACAACTCCCATGCTATAGCAGAACCAATAACGCCTCCTCCGATAATTGCCACATGGAAGTTTTTCATCTGCGGATGAATAATGAGAACCATATAAATATATTAGGGGATTGTCCATTCACGATATCAGTTTGAGGGAGTTAAATGCAGGTTGATATTCCTTATGGAAAAGAAAATATAAAAGTCAATGTTCCTGAAGATTATGAAATTTTAGTTCCAAATAAGGTATCACCTAAAGATCAGGATAAATTAATCCAAGATGCCTTAGATAACTCAATAGGACCAAAATCATTTGATGATTTTGCAAACAATTCAAATAGGATATTAGTAATAGTAAATGATGCAACAAGACCTACACCAACATCAAAGATACTCGAATATCTAATGCCAGTTCTTTCGTCTCATCCAGATGTCAAATTTCTAATTGCAACTGGTGCTCATCGTGCTCCAACTGAAGAAGAATACAGGTTTATCTTTGGAAATACGTATGAGATATTTAGAAGAAAAGTCTATGCTCATGATGCACGTAAAGATGAGGATATGACTTATCTAGGTAAGTCAAAAAATGGAACTGAGATGTATATCAACAAACTAGTTTCCGAATACAAAAATATTCTTGTCATTGGAAGCGTAGAACCACATTATTTTGCAGGTTACACAGGTGGAAGGAAATCATTCTTACCAGGTGTTGCATCGTATAAAACCATAGAGATGAACCATAAACTTGCACTGAGTGATGATGCTAAATCGCTTGCACTCAGCGGAAATCCAGTTAATGAAGATATGGTTGATGCAATGAAAGTTTTAAAGGATCTAAATGTTTTTTCAATTCAAACCGTTCTAACCGGGGATCATAAGCTTTATGCTGTAACTGCTGGGGATTTGCATAAATCCTTTGATGCAGCTATTGACTCATCAAACAAGATTTTTTGTGTAAATTTAAAAAAGAAAGGAAATATTGTAATTACCGCAGCTCCATATCCCATGGATATTGATCTTTATCAATCTCAAAAGGCGCTTGATAATGGGAAACTTGCGTTAGAGGATGATGGCGTTATAATTCTTGTATCTAAATGTCGTGATGGCATTGGTGAAGATTCTTTCCTAAAGTTGTTATGCAGGGCGGATTCTCCTAAAAAGATTCTTGATATCCTTGGGGAGGAGTATAAGCTTGGTTATCATAAAGCTGCAAAAATGGCGCAGATTGGTATAAGGGCTGAGATGTGGGCAGTTACAGATCTTGATAATGTAACTATTAAAAAAGCACAACTTAAACCTTATTCGGACATTCAAAAAGCAGTTGATGATGCTGTTTCTTTGATTAAATCTAAAGGTAGAAAACCAAGGGCAATAGTTATGCCCTCTGGAAGTTTAACGGTTCCTCAAATTAAAAATTGAAAAATCTTATCTCTCAATTTCAAAGGATATTTTCATTTCATCTCTGAATAAAGTAGGCTTATCTTTTTCTACTTTTACATCAAGTTTTGTAACTTCAGCACGTCGAATTTTTCTAACTGTTTTTGCTGCTCCATTTACAGCATTTTTTGCAGCATCTGCAAAACTTTTTGGTGATGTTCCTACAATATCTATTATCTTATAAATCCCCATTTTATAACATACCTCCGGAATTAAAATAAATTCAAGAGTACTTAATTCTTTTGTAAAAATTTCAAAACTAGAAAGTTATCACTTTAATATTTGAAAAAAGAGAAAAAAAAAAGTTATTAATCAATTGGTACAAAAATTTCTGTTAGTGCCTCTTCCATTCCAACCCCACTGGGATCATTAAGATATACTTCTCTGACTGGCCCTATGATTTTCCAACCATTTTGTTCCAGCCAGTTGTACAGTTTTTCATATGTTGGTTGGCATTGTTCGTATGGTCCTTTATGTATTATTTTTGCCATTTTACCACCTTGTAATGTGTAACATTTGATTTCATCGATTTCTTTAATTTATGGCAAAGTTTATATTATTAATTAAATATTAATAAATTTATGTTAGATTTAGCAAAACATCCTCTTTTAAAATATCTCCTATTTGGAAATATTTATTTTGCTAATGGATTACAAGGCGCTCTTCTTTTAGTAATTATCATTGTTTATTTTACAGAGTTAGATATTTCAATTGCGACTGCAACACTTGTAGCAGGAGCTGCATCAATTCCATTTGCTTTAAAATTCTTATTTGGACCAATATCTGATTATTATATAAAATATGGAAGAAAACCTTTCATAATTTTAGGAGGAGTGCTTTTAGGAGTTAGTATGTTTCCTCTCGCTTTTATTGATCCAACAGTTGCATTAGTACCATTTACACTACTACTATTCATAGGCGTTATTGGTATTGTATTATTTGATGTAGCTGCAGATGCTTGGGCAATACAAACCACAAAAGTCAACGAACGAGGAAAAGTAAACTCTGCTATGTTTGGAGGCATGTTTTTAGGTTGGGCAATTGGTAGTATTTTACTGTCATCAGTAGCAAAACATTTTGGTTATAATATGGTCTTTATTGTAACTGGATTAATTATAATTTTAACAATGATTTTACCATTATCTACAAAAGAAAGAATAATTTTAAAGAAACGTCCAAAAATAGGTAAGTTACTAGTTTTAGAATTCAAGAAAAAAAATACACTTCTCATAGCATTTTTTGGATTACTAGCATCACTAAATTTTGGAATGATACTTTTTATTATTCCTGAATATATGATGAATGTTCTTAAGTTAGATGTTGCCCAAATAGGGCTTCTGTCATCATTATTTCCTATAGCAACAGCAATTGGAGCAGTAACAGGAGGCGTAATTTCAGATAAATGGGGTAGAAAAAAGACAATATATATTTTCCTCATCGGTGCACTTATATTTTCACCCTTACTTGTATTTGCTAACTCATGGCAGATGTTAGCAATTATTTATCCAATAGTTGGATTTTTACAAGGTGGATCAGCTTTTGCAGCGGTTATGGCTCTGTTTATGGATATAACAAATCCAAAAATTGCTGGTACACAATTTTCAATTTTAACAAGTATAACAAATTTTGGAGACTATAGTGTTGCAATAATCAGTGGAACTCTTGTGGTAATGCTTGGATATCAGCGTTTTTTCCTTTACGCAACATGGTTAATAGGGCCAGCACTTATATTATTACATTTTATTAAAGAAAATAATAACAAGAATTGAATTAATCAAGATGTTAACTCATGATAACCTGGTCTATAAGCCAGGTATGCATACATTTCTCTTGCTACATCTTCTGTAATTTCAATGTCTTTGAAATATTCATATGTAGTACCTATTGTTTCTCCCCAAGAATAATATCCTGCAAAACACTTAAAACCAAAAGTCTGAAAATAAATACCCTTCCATCTCCAATCATAATCATCAACATAATCATTAGTATAATGCACTGTCGAACCAGGACTCTGACCTGAAACATAGCCTACACTTGGGAAATTCTGTTCACGAGCAAGCCACTGCCATTGATCCTCTGTTGTCCCAACAGCCCATCCTCGGATATAAGCACATACTCGATAATCACCTACGTCATCTGCATAACTGTATTCAACAAACTTTGTTGTTTCACCAGACCAATAATTTGGTTCTTCATATAGAATTCTACGTTTATTAAAAATTGGTAATCCTAAAAAAGTCTCAGGGTGAATTTCTTTTTTAATTAAATCATAACCCTTCAGCCAAATAACACTACCGGTATGCAGGCTTACACCTGATGAATTTTTACATTTATTAAAAGCAACATCCATATAATCGTCTCTGAATTCTTCATACTCAAGTCTTTTCTGTCTACCCTCCTCAGTTATGTTACCACTAGGATTTAAGGGATATTCTTCAGAAACATCATATTCAGTATTGAGCATATAATCAACTAGTTCGTCGCGCATATTTTTAAAATCTTCCTCTAATTGATCAACTTCTTCAACAGTTGGACAGTCCACAGTTTGTGTATTATCAAAATTTGTATTGTTATTATTTGTATATTCTGAACAACCAGCGAATAACATAAAAGATATCAATATACTTAAAAATACAGCTTTAAGGTATCGCTTCACATCGCTCTCCTCAAACTTTATAACAATATAATATTAATAAAACTAATCGAATGTTTTTTTCTTGAGTAGTTAGCTATGGATGGATTATATTGCTAGTGCGTTGATTCTGTTGATTTGCCTGAAAAAATTAGGGAAAAGATTTTGCATCCATACCATGAAATTGTAAAACTTTTCCGAAAGAACAGGCCTTAAATCTGCAGTCTTAGGTCTAGATTTGAATATAAAAAACGGCCAATTTATTGATCCATAAGAACAAACATAAGAAAGGGCAACCGGAGTTTCTTTTAAAAGCTCACCATTTTTTTCAACTGTTATTTGGAAGTTATGGAAGCCAATATACTCATTTGGTGGAAATGAATCTCCCCATGTTTTTGTAGGATCAAATTCAAAACTAAAACTTCCAGATTCATCAGTTGTAGTAGTTTGATCTTTACAGGTAACTGTTGCACCGCTAACTGGTATTACAAAAAAATTTTTTACAACTCCACTAATTTGAATCTTCTCCCTCCATGGGAAACGTTCACCTGGTCCATCAGGTATAAAATAATCAATATAAGCTCCAATATCTCTTAGAAACTGCTTAAATTCCTCAATATGTTGAAATGATAGTGTTAAATCTATGAGTAATATTCCAATAGCAATAATGAACGCCCCTGTGAATTCTAATATCTCATTTATAAATTTGTTAAATTGTTGATTAAATAAATATTCCATTGCATTGGAAAAAACCTGAGGAATTGTAAGAAATATATTGATTGCATCTACTAAATCGAGAAGAAGTTGATAACCTGCCAAAGCAAAATCAATTGCTAGAAATACACCATCGACACATAAGTCATATCCTTTGTTTATTACGAAGTGAAGCCAACCAAGCCTATTCTGAATAATTCCTGTAATAAAGTGTATTAATCCCCCAAAAATGTTCAAAGCCCAGTGTAAATAAATTAAGGCCTCTAATGCCTCCATATCGCCATATGGAATATCATCTAATTCTTGCTGTGGAATTGGTTGATAAGTATGAGTTGCCCACGCTTCAGCCAGCAGAAGGACATCAACTTCATAATAATCTGCATCATATGGCTTGATGATTTGATTTTTAATATCATAAGCAGTTGATTTATGTTCTTCAGGAATATAAGCTTCAATATATCCATCTATTTGATAGTTTTGAGCTATTGTTAATAAAATCTTTGGAGTTGTATAATCAGTCGAAGAAACATTTTTTATATTTGAAATATCAGCTGTTTGAGCAGCAGTTGCAAAAGGAATCATCAGCATCAATATTGCAAAAAAACATGCTACAAATACTTTTTTCATATGATTTTACCCCCTACATATATACAAATCTTACTCTCTGATATTATTTATATGGCTATGTACTATATTACATTTGTGACGATAATGTCGGCATTTAGCTATATTTTATCTAATACTTCTAAAAAAAATAGAGTTATAAAGAATTAAGTAATTTAGATTATAATGGATCAAGAATGTTCAAGATGTGGGAAGAAATTCAAAGATATCTTTGATACTCTTGTAAGATGTGATTATGTTGAACCGGGTAAAGGTAAACCATATGAATGGCATCTTTGTATAAATTGTAGAAAAAAGCTAATAGAATGGTTTGAATCAACAGAAAACAAATATTAAAAGGAATTAGGTTTTATATAATCCCCATATTTTTCTTTTGCTTCAAGTAATCTTTTTTGTTGTTCTTCTAAAACTTTGAATACAATATCCGGAGTGTCATGAACTCGAGTTTTGAAGATTTCTATCGTACGATCAATCTTTGAAAGATTTTCAGGCATTCTTACTGTAAATTGTTCAATGTAATCTTCCGCGGAATAGTCCTTGTTCAACACTTGTTTAAATAATTGCTTTAAATCTTTATATAATGGTATAAAACCTGTTGGAGTTTCTATAGCTTCAACTTCGTTATTCACTCGTAGCTCCATCCATTTAAGCCATACTGCCTTGTCGTTTTTATGATTTAGCCATTTCCCATTTTTACCTCTTAAAAAGTAATTTACCGAAAATATTTTTGGAGGATTTTTTACACTGTTTCCAAATTTTAAATTATCCTCGATATAACGTCCAATTGGGATAGATAAGAAATCCAAGTTTGACATTGGATTAAAAACTCTAACGCCCTCTTTACCTAATGTTGCAGCAGTTGTCTCAGATTCAAGACATGCACCTTTAGTAACAAGTCCATGAGTCCAATCAAATGATTCCTCAACTGGGACAGAAGTATCTGAATCTCGTCCACCATAAATAACTCCACTTACTTCTACGCCCTTAGGATCATGTAGTGTTGGATCTACATTATCAAGTATATCCATTTTAAATGTAAAACGAGCGTTTTTATGAGAAGGCTTAATCTCATTTCCATCTTTATCTTTCTTTCCTTTAAACCATTCACCTGAGTGGTTAACACCGTTCTCAGGCTTTTCTCCAGGTTTACCATTCCAATAAACCTTTTTGTCGTTGTATACTAATTGATTTGTAAAAATGATTTCAGCAGGCATGTTCAATGCCTTCCATTGAAGCAGATCATCCCTGTCATTTATACCATCAATGATACCAAAGATACCTGACTCAACGTTAACTGTTCTAATCTTCCCATCAATATTACGCAAGTATGCAATATCATCACCGACAATTGTTTCTCCATTAATCATAGCAGTTGATGTTTTACCACACATTGATGGAAAAGCTCCAGTAAAATAACTAACACGATCGTTTTTTCCATGAACTCCCATAACTAGCATGTGTTCTGTAAGCCAACCATTTTTAGAAGCACGATTTATAGCAAGTCGCATTGCCAGTTTTTTTAATCCTATTGTGTTGCCACCATATTGAGTATTGGCACTATAGATGACTTCATCCTCAAGATCAATGTATACACGTCTTTTATCAATATTTTTACTTACTAAAAGACCTAAACCTGCTTCATCTAACTGTCCTTGAGAATGAACAAATTTGAAAAATTTTGCATTTTTTCCTTGTCTTAAAAATTCTTGATAACCCTGCCGATATAACAAATCTTCACTATGTGCTACATATGCTGAATCTGTTAACTGAACACAAGGGATGGAAAATAGAGAATTTTTTGGCCCAAGACAGAAGAATTTTATAAAAAGTTCATGACCCTCCATGATATTTTCCATTATCTCATAAATTTCCTTTAATCCCTTATCTCTATCCATCGTATTAAGTTCAGGTCCAAGATCTTTACTAGGTGAAACAAGGAATTTTGTCCTTGGCTTATCACGAGCCTGATCATAAAAACCATCAAAATGAATTGTATGTCCCTCTATTGCTAATTTTGCTTCTTCATGGTTATTAATAGCAGCTTCTCGTGTATATTGAAGATCTTCTTTGCTATCTGTACAAACAGTAATTTTTGCAGGATTACATAAATCAATATATTTTGCGATAAATTCATTAAGTTTAGGATTTTTTATCTTCATAATTTTTTGATAATCCTTAGAACTTAACCTTTCTTCTAGATAATTCACTGTTTTTTGATCCATTTGAATTCCTTCGTTTTATAAACGAATTTATATTTTTTAGTTAACAGGGTTTAATCTCCTTATTAGAGATGTGGGGTGGTATCTAGTTCCTATACTTAAGCGTATTGTGTTTTTAAGGTAAAAATGACTGATTTGAATAGCTTATTTTACAGGATAGATAAAACTTCTTAATGCAAATCATTTCAAAAAAATAGTTTATTGTGATTTAACAATTAATTTTAAATCTTAATATTTGATTAAGATTATTTTCTAAAGCGGGAAAAGAAGGTTATCATGGACGCTTATACCATAGAAAAAAAAGATATGAAAATTCTTCTTAAAAGATTTCAAGAGGATTACAAAGTATTTGGTCCTATAAAACCAGGACTTGAATCGAAATTCGATGAAATAAAATCAATAGAACAGCTACATCTTGATTATATTTCAACTGTTCTTCCGCCAAAAAAATTCTTCCATCCTCCTAAAGAAGCTATGTTTTCTTATAAAATCGAAAAGGGGAGATTTACATCAAAAGAAATTAAGCAGAATGAGAAAATATTGATCATAGGAATACATCCCTGTGATGTATATGCTCTACTCAAATTGGATAAACTTTTTTCAGGAGATTTCAAGGATCCATATTATCAAAACAGAAGAAAAAATTGTGTTATAGTAGCTCTTAATTGTGTAAAACCTAGTGAATATTCATTTTGCAGTTCCATGAATACAGGTCCCTTTTTGGACAAGGGATATGATATTTTACTTACAGATATTGGTACAAAATATCTTATCGAGTTGGGAACAAAAACAGGTGAGAAACTTATTGAAGGATTAAATCTAAAAAAAGCCACAAAGGACAATTACCATGAGAAAAAGAGAAGGCTAGAGACATCAAAGAAAAAAATTAAGAAATCCATGGATGCTTTAAAAATTTCAAGAATCGCTCAAAAAAATCTACATCATGAGGTTTGGTTTGATTTGGGAGAATGCGGCGGAGTTGCTGGTTCACTTCCATGCTTATCCTGTGGTTCATGTACATTTGTTTGTCCGACTTGTTATTGTTATGATGTTTATGACACAGTTGATTTTTCTTTAAAAAGTGGAACTAGAAATCGTGAGCTTGATTCCTGCCAATTACTAGAATACGGTGAAGTTGCTCATGGTGGTAACTTTCGTAAAGATAGAAAAGATAGAATCCGCCATTGGATGCTATGTAAATTTGGTGTTGCAGCAGGTGGCAGTAACTCCAGCTGTGTAGGTTGCGGTCGATGTATTCGGGTTTGTCCTTCTAAAATTGATATTACAGCAGTGGCAAAGGCAATTGGAGGCGGCTAATATTATGAAAAATGACTATTCTCCACATTCAGCTATTATAAAAGATATAATAGTAGAGGCACATGATACTAACACCTATGTTTTAGAATTTACTGATAAAAAATTTCAAAAAGATTTTTCATGGTGTCCCGGTCAATTCATGATGCTTAGCTTGTTTGGCATAGGAGAATCTGCCATATCCATATCGAAAGTCGGTGACAATGGCTCGTTATATTCTACGATTCGAAATGTTGGTAATGTTACTAACTCAATTTTTAATCTGAAAAAAGGAGACTTTATTGGAATACGTGGCCCCTATGGCCTTGGATGGCCAGTTGATAAATTAAGAGATAAAGATGTGTTGATTGTAGCGGGAGGAATGGGAATTGCTCCATTTAGAGGGCTCATTAACTACATTAAAGATTCCAGGAAAAATTTTAGGCGTTTGGAGATCCTTTACGGTGCCAGGACTCCTGAAGATATGATTTTTAGATATGATTTTAAAGATTGGCGTAAAATAAAGAATTCAAACCTTGATCTTACAGTAGATGAGATATCTATTGGTAGTAGATCTAGTTGCAAGATTGGTCTTGTTACATCTTGCTTCCCTAGTATGAAAATACATCATAGAAATGCAGTAGCTCTGATATGTGGTCCAGAAATAATGATGCGTTATGCAGCAAAATGTCTTGAAACAATAGGATTCAAAGACGAACAAATCTATCTTTCACTTGAACGACGTATGAAATGCGGTATCGGTAAATGTGGTCACTGTCAAGTAGGTTTGAAGTATGCTTGTAAGGATGGGCCTGTATTTAACTACGCTGAAATTAAACAATTCATCCACCCATTATGAGGTAAAAAATGAATAAAAAACCAAAGATGGCAATATTCAAATTCACTGGTTGTGCAGGATGTCAATTAGAATTCCTTCACTTAGAAGATGAATTTCTAGATTTGTTAGACTTATTTGACATTCGATATTGGAAAATGATAAAACGAGATAACGACGAAAAAGAATGGGATATAAGTCTGGTAGAAGGTGGAATCTCAACTCCTCGGGAAATAGAAGAAATAAAACAGATTAGAAAGAAAACAAAATTCCTAGTAGCCTTCGGAGACTGCGCAATAGGTGGATGTATCCCTTCTATTAGAAATTGGACCCCACAAATGGAAGTAGAGGACTATGTTTATCCAGATACATCGAGCATTCATTCGATGAAAGTTACGGGCATCGGCGAATATGTAAAAGTTGACGAAATTTTAAAGGGCTGTCCGCCTCATAGAGATACCTTAATTGAACTTTTTAAATCAGCTCTCTTAAAAATAAGGCCAAGATTGAGGAAACATTCTGTTTGTGTAGAGTGCAAATTTAATGACAATGAATGCCTCCTCACAAGTAAAAAAATGGCTTGCATGGGACCAGTTATAAGTGCAGGATGTGGAGCAATTTGTCCAACTCTCGGTAGAGTATGTGAAGGTTGTTTTGGACCGATGAGTAATCCAAATGCTGCTGCACTTGCAGAGATTTTCAAAGATATGGGCCTTAATGATAAAGATATCAAACGGAAGTTTAGAAAATATGCAGGTATGAGTCCAGAATTTAGAATGGAGGCAGGGCACTAATGAAAGAAAAAACAATAAAGGTAGACTACATCGCTCGGGTTGAAGGGCAAGGCGCTCTGAACTTAGATATAACAAAAGATGGAAAGATTGAAAATCTTCAATTTCAAGTATTTGAACCACCGCGTTTTTTTGAATCTTTTCTTATCGGCAGAAGATACGATGAAGTTATGGAGCTTACATCCAGAATCTGTGGGATATGCCCAGTTGCTCATCAAATAACATCACTTAGAGCAATTGAAAATGCACTTTGTATAGAACCAAGTCAACAAACAAAGGATCTGCGTAAACTAATAGCAATCAGTGCACATATACAGAGTAATGTACTCAGTATGTACTTTTTATCACTACCAGATCTAATGGGATATGAAAGCATTATCCCAATGGCAAAAGATCACAATAAAATAGTAAAAAGAGGTTTGAAACTTAAGAAACTTGGAAATGATATTACGGATCTTATAGGGGGACGAGCAGTACACCCAGTAACAATGTTAGTCGATGGATTTTCTGCACTGCCAAGTAAAAATAAATTGCAAGTAATTAGAAAACGCTTGAAAGAAGCAAAACAAGATGCATTTGATACAGTTGATCTTTTTTCAGAAGTTGAAATCCCAGAGTTTACTCGTAAATGTGAACATATTGCAATTTCAGATCCTAAAGAATATGCCATAAACAAAGGTCGTTTCAAATCTACAGAAGGGCTAGACACAGAAGAAACGTTTTACAGAGATCATATTTATGAGAAACAAGCAGCCTATTCAACAGCACTTCACTCTCATGTGAGAAATAGAGATTCATTCATGGTAGGTCCCTTACCGCGTGTAAATATAAATTTTAAACAACTCTCATCAGATGCAAAGGAAGCAGCAAAACGCAGTGGCATAAAATTCCCAAATTACAATCCATTTGTGTCTCATCTGGCACGAGCAATAGAATTAGTTCATGATATCGATGAATCTATTAAAATAATAGATAGACTTCAATTAAAGGAGGAAAAAAGAGAAATTACATGCAAATCAGGTTATGGTTCTGCTATTACAGAAGCCCCTAGAGGGAGTCTATATCATGGTTTTGATCTTGACAACAATGGCATTGTTAGAGGAGCAGATATTGTTCCGCCAACTGCACATAATGCTTACAATATTGAAAAAGATATGAATGAGTTTGTCAAAACAATAATAGATCTACCTCTAGATGAAATTACATTAAAATGTGAGATGCTTGTAAGAGCATATGACCCATGTATTTCTTGTTCAGTTCATTAATGCCTTCTTTGGTGTTTAATAGAACTTAAATATTTATTTCAAATAAATAGTTTAGAGCGAGCTAATATTGGAAATACTCCCCCTGCGAAATTGACTAATTTGCAAAGATAAATAACTTGTATCTATGATTAACGAGAGGCTATAAAAAGGTGTTAGGCGTAATTAATAAATCCCATATTCCTATTTTAGGGCAGTGTAAAGTCAACCAAGATCGGTAACATTAGTTGTATAAGTGTGATTTGTCGAAAAACAGTAATAAAACTCTATAGTTATCCAAAAGAGGTAACATTTTCTCTCCTTAGATAGATGTTACCTATGTTACTTGACACTTGACATTACAGGCAGAAAAAAATGGGTTTATCGATTATCATGTTTTCTTTTTCTCTGCATCTTGTATTTCTTTTTTTATCCATGATTCAACATTATCACCATAAAATAGATTCTTCAACTCTTGATCAATATTTGATGGTTTTAAAATCATTATCCAGCCTTTATCATATGGGCTTTTATTTATTAGAGTACAATCATCTTCTAGTTCTTCATTTACTTTGATGATCTCACCAGACACTGGTGAAACAAATTTACCTACCCATTTAGCAGATTGTATCTTTCCGCATGTTTCACCCTGCGACACCTCGTCACCTTCAAACGGCAGGTCAATATATGTTGTGTCGCCAGCGCTTTTTTGATAGAAATCATTCATACCAATTCTTAAGGTCCCATCTGATTCAACCTTTGCCCATGCATGATCTTTATGGTAGTACAAATCATCTGGTAGATCATATCCCTCTATTTTCGTCATAATATTATGCCTCCATTATCTTATCAAATAAGTGTTATTTTGTTATTGATAGTTTATTTATTAAGGTTATGTGTTCATCATTAACCAACAAATATCTCTGGTTCAATACGAACATCAGTCTGAATAGAATTAGTAATCAAACATGCACGTTCTACCTTTTTCAATATCTTTTCGACAGTCTTTCGATCGTTTTCAGAAGAAACACCGATATTCACCCTAATTTTGATAGAACTGAACCTAAAAACACCACCATCTAACTCTGCAGTAGCATTCGCCTTACTTGTATAGGATTTAATAGTTAGATGTTCTTTGTCTGCAAACCAGAGAAACGTAGTCATAGTACATATTTCTACAGAGGCAAGAAAGAGATCCTCAGACGACCAAATACCAGGGTGCCCTCCAAACTCAGGTGGGCAAGCTACCATGATATCTGGCTTACCCTCACATCTCAGAACACCTTTCTTCTCAGACGTCCACTCAAGTTGTGTATAATAATGATATTTAACAGGTTCACCTTTCATAATAATCTACACCACCAATCGTTTCCTACTTAAAAACTGCTCCCCAATTACAATAACTTGTATATCTATCTACTACAAAAATATTTCATTTTTAACAGAATTCTTTCCTAATTTTTTGATTTTTTCTGTGAATTCTGTGGCTACCTTTGCGTATCTAGGTCCTTCTGATGCAGAGATCCATGAAAGCCGAAACCGTTCTGACTCTAAACCAGTATCCTCAAAAATCTTTTGTAATAACGCGAATCTCCTCCGAGTATAGTAATTTCCTTTCTGATAATGACAGTCACCTGGATGACATCCTGCTACAAGAACGCCATCTGCCCCGCCTAGATAGGCCTTTATAACAAAAAGTGGATCTACCCTGCTGGAACACATAACCCTAATAGGCAATAT
>JAGMDE010000150.1 GCA_023128855.1 Thermoplasmatales archaeon
GGAATATTTCAAGCGTTGGTCTGCTACGAAGATGGTCAGCGCCTCTTGAAGAAGTGGCTATTCCCAGTGCAAATGCCTTGATATATCTACAATCATGTGGATCGCTCTGTGGCAGTCCTTTGACAGCAATGAGGTAATCCTTAGATTTTTCACCAAATCGTTTTATATTTGTTGTACTCTCAGCAAGTATATCTCCAAATCCTTCTCGTCGAGATGTTTTGTGTAGTAATTTTTTTGCCAGTTCAAAATCCCCAAAACGAAGCTCTTCTTCTGTCATTTTTTTATCGATAATTCCTTTTTCGTATAGTTCAAAAACCCAAGATAGAATTGATCCACTTGATGATATGTCCAAACCAAGTTCATTACACACATTGCTAAGTTCAATAACATTAGCTGTATCTTCAATTCCAAGGTTTGCACCTAGTAAACCTAAAGCTGTATATTCTGGTCCTTCACCACCTAATGTATTTCTATGCCGACAATGTACTATACAAGATGAACAGCCTATCATCTTATCAACAAAAGTTTCAATGACGTCTGCATTTAACGTGTCTGACCAGGCATTAAGCTGACTGTTTTTTGTACGTATCGCACCTAATGCATTGCTTACTTCGTAAAGAAGTGGAGTGCCAACAGATCCAAGAATAGAAGTTATTTTTGAATTCATGATGTAATCTTTTAGTTGTTCAACAGTCTCAAGCATTTCCTCAGGATGTGCAATCTCAATGCCTTGTGTTCCTCTTGCCGCAATTGCTTTTAGATTTTTTGAGCCCATAACCGCTCCAAGACCACAACGTCCAGCAGCACTCTTTACTCCAGTTCTAACACAAGCAAATCTAACAAGATTCTCACCAGCTACACCACAAACTGCTGATTCTACATTACCTAGGTCTTTTTTGAGGGATTGTTGTACATCAGTCGTATCCATTCCCCAATAGTCCTTTGCATCCTCGATTTCAATTTTGTTATCAGAAACATAAAGAAAGCATGGATCCTTTGATTTGCCTTTTATAATAAGTCTGTCAAAACCTGCATATCTTAGTTCAGCTGCAAAATAGCCACCACAGTTTGAATCTCCAAGAATGCCAGATTCAGGTGATTTCGCTGAAACGTTAAAACGGCTAGAGTTTGGGACAAGAGTTCCAGTTAGAAAACCTGTTCCAAAAATAAGAACATTGTCGGGGGAAAATGGATCTATACCCGGTTTAATCATCTTGTAGAGGTAGTAGATATTAAGACCTCTACCTCCCAGAAATAGTTTTTTTAATGATTTGGGAGTTTGTTCAATAGTAACCTTTTTTTTGGATAAATCAATGATAGCTAGTTTATTATTAAACATTAAATCCCCAATAATTCAGATTCAGAATATAGTTTCAGTATTAGAAGTTTCTACTATGTTTTTTATTATAATCAAGTAAAAAATACATTTATTAAATTGTATGTATTCTTGTGTTTATGTTTGATGTCGTTGTAATAGGTGGCAATTTAGCTGGAGCTAGTGCCGCTATCAAGGCTGCTGAAAGAGGTGTTAGCGTTGCACTTATTGAAAGACATAAGAAACCTTTCTTCCCAGCTCATTGTGGAGAGGCAATGCCCAATACATGGACTGAATTTATAGATTTAGACGGCATTGGTTGCCCAAAAAATGAGATTAAAAGAATTATTCTAAATGTATCATCTCCAAAGGAGTATTCTCTCAAATTGAAAAAATACAAAGCACTTATTTTTGATAGGAATTTTGTTGAAAATTATCTATTAAAAGAAGCAAAGAAAAAGGGAGTAGAATTAAAACTTGGGATAAGAATGAGTGGCTTCAATGCTCCAAATGATGTAATTCTTCATAATGATAAAACCATCAAAGGTAAAATCATAATCGACGCAAGTGGCATATCATGTCAGGTTGGAAAACATATAGGGATGGATACAAAACTTTTAAACAAGCAGATTGGAGTATGTATTCAAAGTAGAGTTCAAGGTGATTTTGATAACGAGACTTTAAAAATCTGGTTTCATAAACCATATGCTCCATTTGGATATGCTTGGTTTTTTCCAGTTGATGATAAAACAGCCAATATTGGTATTGGAATACCAGGTGGACAAAAAGTAGATTTATCAGATTTACTTAAAAATTATATTAAAGATGTAACTGGTGGTAACTTTAAAGTCACTCATAATTTCAGAGCTTGTGTTCCACTCGCACCTCCTATGAGCAGATTATATAAAGACAACATAATGTTTGTAGGAGATGCAGCTAGACTTGTTAATTCAGAATGGGGATGCGGTATTGGAAATGCTTTATTTTCTGGATCTAGTGCTGGCATAACAGCTGCTAGATTTATACAAGGTGAAATATCATCATTAGAACCATATCAAGAATCAATGAATTCTAGGATCAAAATTCTTCAAAGAGGCTATAGGCATAGGGAAAAAAATGAAAATGAAAAAAAATATGTAAAAACGTATAGACGGAATTATTCATTAATTAGCTCTCTAAATAAAATATTTCCAAGTTTCCTACAGAATTATATCTCAAAGATTGTCTTAAATAGAATTGGATAAGTTCCTAGATTTTTCAACGAGTAGTTATCATTGGATATAACATTAGACCTATTATTGCTGCTATAAGTCCAGCAAATATCAAGACGCTATATGGATTAATAAAATCATCTTCAGATAGATAAATAAATTTACTAAATATCAGACCAGATAATGATTTACTTACTTTAATAGCGTTATCTCCTTCAGCAGTTATTTTTAATTCAATTTTACAAAACTTTCTTCTAATATTCTTTAGCTTTATTTTATGAGAATAACTGGGGGATAGGGATGATAAGGAATCACTTTTTTGATATAAAGTCCTAGATCTAATGCCTAATCTAGAAAATCTAAAAATCTCTACGGTCCATTTTACATTATCTGCTGAAATGTTACCTTGATTGCTTATTTCAAACTTTAATCC
>JAGMDE010000151.1 GCA_023128855.1 Thermoplasmatales archaeon
AACAATATAGAATACAAAGGTTACAATATTTGGGTTGCTGAGTTAGAAAAAGCATTAATTGATATCATATACAAATTTGGTCCTCCCCCTAAAACTACAAAAAAAATTAATAAAAATAAGATAATGAGATACGCAAAAAAAATTGGAATAAATAGTATTGAGGAATTTAAATGATTTCGATCCGTGATATAAATCGTTTTGCAAAAGCTAACCGATTAAAACCACATCAACAGGAAAAACACTACGTACAAACTGCTATACTTGCTGGCATATATACTGCCTTAACTGATGAAATAATTTTCAAAGGTGGTACGGCATTATTTCTCTTCTATGGATTAGATAGATTTTCTGAAGATCTTGATTTTACACAAATAAAGCAATATGATCAAAAAAAGTTTAAAACTGCAATTTCTGATGTATTAAATCTTATTAACATATCTCATGAATTAAAAACAGATAAATCACTCAAAGGAAAAAACTTAAAAGTAAAAGCAATAGGGCCATTATTTGGAGGTCCAAGAAGTGAATCATTCGTTAAAATTGAAATATCAGAAAGAAATGACATTTTTCTTTCACCTGAAATAAAAGAAATTGTACCGATTTATGATGATCTGCGACCTTTTACTGTTCCAGTTATGAAAAAAGAAGAAATTCTTGCAGAAAAAGTTAGAGCATTGATGACTAGAGGAAAAGCAAGGGATTTGTACGATTTAGTATTTCTTATAAAAAAGGGTGTTTCATTAGATTATTCACTCATTAATAAAAAACTTTCATATTACAAAAAAACATACAATCGAGAAGAATTTATTCAAAAAGTAAAATCAGTAGAGGCTCTTTGGCAATCAGAGCTTCATGGTCTTGTTCAAAAAACTTTATCATATGATGATGCTCTAAAGTTCATCCTAAAAAAATTAGAATCCTGATTCATTAAATTTTTAATAATGAGTCAACAACAGGCGTCAAAAACTTGCCAGTAATATAACTCATAAAGCTTTTAATATCTCTAACTACAAAGATCTTATCTTCATCGCTGAAAAATGAAAACGAAGAAAGCGGATAGTATCTCTCATTAACAATCTCTTCTCCTTGCATTTCTCCAAGAAAACCCATTACCCTGCTCTCGCTGATTCCAAGAGATGACAACAAAGACCTTGGATCTGATCTATTGGATGAAAACCAGAAATCAGATGGGCCAGAATCGTCTCCAAAGAACATTGAACGATATTCCTCTCCCTCTCCAGAGAAATTAATCAAATTCTTCTGATCCTGTGCATAAACATAGAAAAAGTAGTGATACTTAAGCGAATCCTCCTCAGCCCATGTGAGATCCATTATCTCCTTGTATTCTCCCTTTAGAAAGTTTTCTACCTCTGGTGAACACCATCTTTGCCCTTCAAGAGTATTGATAAAACCTACTCCCTCAAGAATATCATAAATTTTCTCAAGCATTTTTTCCAATCGTTCATCTTTTAAAAGCACTCTTTCATACCATAGGCTTTCATCAAGTGCATATGGTTTTGTAATAGGATCTATATTTCCTGTTTCTTTACTTATTACATCCCTCCACATAACTCTATTTATAAGAGATGAAACGGCTCTTTGAGGGAGCTCTTGAACTTTACTTCTAAAAAGATCTTTGTTTACATTTATTATATCAACCATTACAGAGCCACAAACACTCAAACCGTACTCTGTTAGAGAAACACTATCTTCACCGGTGTCAATACTTGCATTAATAAGATTTTTTTCAACTAGATTATGTAATACTTCGTCGTCAAGCTCATCAAAATTTTTTATAAATCCCTCTCTACTGTAATAAAGCCTCAAAAGCGTATTGATTTCATTAACATCAAGACTACTGACTAGCCTTGTTGTATTCTCATCCATTACCCATCCACCAGATTATTAATCATCTTAACCGGTTTAAATGTTTTCATTTAAAAGCATATTATCTGCCCACTTTCAATATATAATCTTGTAATGCTTGTTTAGATGAATACCAGATTTTTTCAATTTTTATTGCATCAAGTTGTCCTTGTCTCGCCCGTAGGCTGAGATATTCTTGTGAATATGGACTGTCTTTTGATAATTCTTTTAAAGGAATAAGTTGCTCGTCTTCTAATAAACTAGAAAGATAATACATTATTGACTCGTGAACTGCTTTAGCAATAAAATTTGAAAACGGTGATAGATACCTGTTATCTGCATATTGTAAAACCCTGAAATATTGACGTCTGTCTTCTTTTTTTAAGACAATAGGTGGATATCCGTTTTTCATTAAAAATAAATTTGTCAACAACCTGGCTACTCTGCCATTTCCGTCAATAAATGGATGTATTCGAACTAACTCGTGATGAACAAATGCTGCTTTTTTAACCGGATGAAGTTTTAAAGTCTCAATATTTTTGATATATTCATCCATTATCTTTGGTAACTTATTGTAGTCTGGTGGAGTAGTCTCCAACCCTGCTATCCTAATATTTGTTTTCCGGTATTTACCTGCATCTTCTAGTAATCCTTTTGTTACCAGTTCGTGAAGTCCTTGTATTGTTTCATGTGTGATTTTAGTATTTGACTTTACCATTTCTAAAATTAAATTGAATGCTTCGTAGCTGTTTTTTGCTTCTAGATGATCCTTTAGCAGTTTGCCTCCAATAGTAATTCCATCTTCCACAACTAGTTTTGTTTCTTTCAAAGTAAGAGTGTTTCCCTCTAATGCAATTGAATGGTATGTGTGTTTTAATCTTATATCCTCAAGTAATTTTTTTACTGTATTTTTAGGTAATGGTCTTAGTGTGTCTATTCTTTTCTTTTTTTCCTCTATCCTTTGAAACAACTGTCGATTTATCAAAATATCGGTATTTGTTAAATCCATAATCGTCCGATACTAGTTATGTAATTAATACTTTATATCGGTATCG
>JAGMDE010000152.1 GCA_023128855.1 Thermoplasmatales archaeon
TACACTGACGAGGCTAGTGTGTGGCATGGTGAAGGATGAAAACCATCTTTCTTTTTTATCAAATTTCCATTTTAATAAAAATGCATTCCTCGAAACAGTAAATGAAATTTAATATATTATAAATCTTTATATATCTCTTTATTATATATTGGTAAGTTAGTATGAAATATAATATTAGAATTAAAACTATATTTTTTTCATTTGTATTGATTTCAGCTACTTTCACAGGCGTACTCTCTGTTTCGAATCAATCAATAAAAGACGAATTGCTTTTTACCGATTTAATTGCCCATGACCAAAATTCAAGGATTGTTAACATTCCCTTTTCCAAAGTTACTCAAATAGGAGAATTAATTGATTATGATTTAACAATAATAGATATTAAGAATTCAAATATAACGGCATATGCTTCTGATCTTGAAATTGAAAAATTATCTGAACTTGGATTTGAACCTGAAATATTATTTGAAGATTTTGCAGAAATGATGGGATGGAATGATAATCCAGAGAAATATGATTTCCATGATTATAATTCATTGACTACTGAATTACAAAGTATCGCAAGTAACTATCCAAGTATTACAAATCTTTACTCATTAGGTCAAAGTGTTCAAGGGAGAACCATATGGGGTCTAAAAATTACAGACAACCCAAATATTGAAGAAAATGAACCGGAGGTAAGAATATGTGGTTGTCATCATGGTAATGAATTAATGTCAGTTGAATTACCGCTTCTTTTAGCATGGCTTCTTGTAGAAAACTATAGTATAAACCCAGATATTACAGATTTAATTGATAATCGTGAGATATGGATAATACCCTTGGTTAATCCCGATGGTCGGATGTTAGTACAACGTCGTAATGCAAATAATGTAGATCTAAATCGTGATTATGGGTATATGTGGGATGGATCTGGAGGTAGTCCATCACCTTTCTCACAGCCAGAGACTCAGGTTATACGAGATCATGCCTTAGAGAATAATTTTGTTCTATCGCTTTCATTTCACACAACAGCTGCATATGTAAACTATCTATGGAATTACAAACCTCAACTCACTCCAGATAATGATCTAATTGTTCTTTTATCTAACCAATATGCAACCTCCAGTGGTTATACTGCAATAAATGGTTATGTTTGGTATCAAACACGAGGTGACACAAATGATTTCAGTTACGGCTGTCGAGGAGATATTGATTGGACAATTGAAACAGGTAATTCCAATATTGCTTATTCATGGAATAAGAATCGTGATGCCATGATTGACATCATTGATGCGGCAGATATGGGCCTAACCGGAACTGTTACTGATGCTAGTACAGGTCAACCTATTGCAGCAACAATTTGGGTTGAGGAAGTAAATTGGCCATGTTTCACAGATCCAATTGTTGGAGACTATCATAAACCACTGTTACCAGATACTTATACAGTTCATTTCCGAGCCAATGGATATGTGGAACAAGTACATAGTATACAAGTATTAAGTATGAGTGATCCAACAGAGTTAAATATAGCTTTAATGCCTGGTGAAGATTACTATGCATATCAAGTTACAATGTGTAATTATTATGATCCTTATAGCTATCCAAATAATTTCCAGAATAATCCCACCGAAGCTGTTTCTGCCCTTGGCCCTCCAGATAATATATTTGCATCTCTTGGAGTTGGAGGCATGATTGTTTTAGATATGGGAGAAAACGATGAAATTCAAAATATTCTTGGAGATGATTTTACTGTTTTTGAAGGTGATGCAAATCCTGATGGATATGATGTATATGCTTCAGAAACCTGGAATGGACCATGGGCATTAATTGGTTCAGGAACAGGCACATCCAGTTTTGATCTTGAGGATGGCAGTTTGGAAAATGCTCGTTTTATAAAAATCCAGGATGATTCTAGTGGGAGTCCATATGAATCTAATCCTGGTTTTGATTTAGATGCAATTCAGGCACTTAATCTAAGTGTAATAAATACGATATACGTTGATGACAATGCTGATCCAAGTTGGTATGATGCAACACATGTCAGGACGATTCAGGAAGGGATAAACAATGCATCTGCTGGGACTACTGTATTTGTATATAGTGGTACGTACATTGAGAATGTTGTAATAGATAAAACTATCAACTTAACAGGAGAAGATAGAAATAATGTTAATGTCTCTTGCCCTGGAACTTTTGATGAAATTGCAATAAACATAACAGCCGATCATGTTAATATATCAGAATTTAACATAGAAAACATATGGTCCTATGGACATACTGGTATTCGAATATGTGGTAATAGATCTAATATTTATGAAAATAGGTTTTTTGGTAATGGTGGTGATGGAATAACCATTTTTGGAAGTCATAACTCGATAAGAAACAATCTATTCGATAACAATGGTGATGGGATTGGAATTGGAGATGATTGTTCTAATAATATGATTAATAGCAATTTGATAGAAAACAGTTCAGATGATGGCATATATGGTGGTAATGGCAACCATATCATTGGAAACTCAATAGTTTACAATTTTGATAAGGGAATATATCTAAACGGCAAAATTAATAATTTAATTTATCATAACAACTTTATTAATAATGGTCAACACGTATATGATAATAGTATAAATACATGGTATAACACTACCCTACAAGAAGGTAACTATTATGATGATTATACAGGACCTGATGGAGATGGAGATGGAATCGGAGACACACCATATAATATCCCAGGTGGCAGTAACCAAGATTTATACCCATTTATGTATCCACTAAAACGTATTGTATTTTTAAATGGTTGGAATCAGATAGCAATACCAGTAGAAAATTCATTATATGGTATGGCTAGTAGTCTTGGAGAAAATA
>JAGMDE010000153.1 GCA_023128855.1 Thermoplasmatales archaeon
CAGTTGAGGTAAACGATAGTCCTGGTTTTGTTAGCAATCGTGTGCTTATTCCAATGATTAATGAAGCTGTTTATTGTTTGTATGAGGGTGTTGGTACACCCGAAGCTATTGATAATGTGATGAAACTAGGTATGAATCATCCAATGGGCCCACTCGCTCTAGCAGATTTAATCGGTCTGGATGTTTGTCTTAGTATTATGAATGTTTTGTATGAAGGTTTTAATGATTCCAAATATAGACCTTGTCCTTTACTTAAGAAAATGGTACAATCAGGTTATCTTGGTAGAAAAACCGGTAGAGGATTTTATGATTATAGCAAGTAGGTGATTAAACTATGGCATATAAGAATATTAAAATAGATAAAAAAGAAGGATTTGCAGTCTTAAAAATCAATAGACCTCAGGCTTTAAATGCACTAAATAAAGATACATTAAATGAACTTTCAAAGGCTATTGATGAATTAAATAAGGATAAAAAAATCAAAGCTGTTATTTTAACAGGTGAAGGAGACAAGGCATTCATCGCTGGAGCGGATATTAAACAAATGGCTAATTTAACAACAATTGAAGCAAAAGAATTCTCAGAGCTTGGACACAATATGCTTTTGAAAATTGAAAATTCCAGATTAATTTTTATTGCAGCAGTTAATGGTTTTGCACTTGGTGGAGGATGTGAAACATTAATGGCATGTGATATTGCTATTGCTGCAAAAAGTGCAAAAATTGGTCAACCTGAAATTAATTTAGGAGTCCACCCAGGTTTTGGTGGAACTCAAAGGCTGCCAAGACTTGTAGGGAGAATGAAAGCAAAAGAGCTTATTTTAACTGGACGCAATATTGATGCTGACGAAGCATTTAGAATTGGTCTTGTAAACACGGTTGTAGATGATGATAAGTTAATGGAAACATCAGAAAAAATCGCAGGTAAAATTGCTAGTAAATCAGGTATTCAAACAAATTTTATTAAAGAACTAGTGAACAAAGGAACTGATATTGATCTTAACACAGCTCTTGCGCTTGAGATATCATATTTCTCATCTAGCTTTTCAACCCATGATCAAAAAGAAGGTATGAAAGCCTTTATAGAGAAGAGAAAACCTGTCTTTAAAGATAAATAAATGTTAGGGATTTCCCTAAATTTTTCTTTTAAAATATTTTGTCAAATATAGATTTGTACTATAAAACTTAAATATTAGTTCTTAATATATTATTATTGATTTAGTATGAAACTTATAAAAGGTATGCCACTGGGGCTTTGGATTTTATCGATTTTTATAGTATTGTTTGAAATCACCTATTATGTACGACCTATATTATCAGGATATGAATCACCTTATGGATCGCCATTAACATTATCTATTTGGGCTTTTTTTGTTTGGTTTAATGTTGCTTTGTCAATACTTATGATAATTTCTGTTACTTATGGATTTTATAATGCTAAAAACTGGGCAAGAATATATGCAATTGGCTATATTTGTTATTCATCATTTTGGAATTTATATGTGATATTCGTAATGAGAGCATGGCCATATGAACGGTATGGTTGGTTTGTATTTTATATAATAATTATTATGTATCTATTGATGTCACAAACAAAAGATTATTTTATGACAACAAAGAGGTAAAAATAAAATATCATTATTTCAAAATCTTACCAAGTATTTCCTCTGCAGCAGTATAAGGATCAACCTTCTTTTTACTAATCTGATCTATAAGATCCTCTACTTTACCCTTAAAAGTAGATTCATCAAAAATAAAATTCATAAGTCTCTTACGAATAATTTCTACTAATTCAGCTTCATAACGCTTACGACGCTGAACATCTAACATCTTTGTTTTATTTAGATAATTCTTATGATCTTCAATTTCTTTGACAAGTTCAATAATTCCTTTATTCTCTTTTGCAACAGTTGTAAGAACAGGTGTTTTTCTATCGGTTTCACTACAAGCTATATCAACTAAACTCTCAATCTCTGCAACAGCTTGTTCAACACCAGACCTGTCAGCTTTATTTACAACGTAGATATCAGCAATCTCCATAATACCTGCTTTAATCGTCTGAATAGCATCACCAAGACCTGGCACTAAAACAACAAGAGTAGTATCAGCTATTTTAACTACATCAACCTCAGCCTGGCCAACTCCAACAGTTTCAACTAAAACAACATCTTTCCCAGAAGCATCAAGAATCTCCACAACATCATAAACAGCACTAGTAAGACCACCAAGCATACCACGAGTTCCCATGCTGCGTATGAAAACACCATCATCAGTTGCTAGTTCCATCATCCTGATACGATCTCCGAGCAAGGCTCCACCACTAAAAGGACTTGTAGGGTCAATTGCGATTATACCAACCTTCAAACCTTTCTTTCTATATTCACGGGTAAGCTCATAAATTAGAGTACTCTTACCACTACCCATCACACCAGTAATTCCAATAACATGTGCATTACCTGTTTTTGGATGAATTGTTTTCATTGCTTTTGCTGCTATAGGATCATTGTTTTCTGCAAGAGTAATTAACCTAGCAATAGATCTTGGATCACCTTTCAAAACACCAGCAGCAATATCATTCATCTCGTCACATTCTTTTTAATAAACTTTACAATATCATCACAACGAGTACCAGGTCCAAAAACACCAGCAACGCCTGCTTCCTTTAACTTAGGAGCATCATCTTCAGGAATAATACCGCCACCAACAACAAGTACATCTTCCATGCCTTTCTCTTTTAAAAGTCTAGTAACATCAACAAATAAGGTCATATGCGCACCAGATAGAAGACTTAAACCAA
>JAGMDE010000154.1 GCA_023128855.1 Thermoplasmatales archaeon
TTGACTTTCACTCGGCCAAAGGTTATGATTCCAATTGCAAACAAACCGATTTTAGAATGGAATCTATTGAATGCAATTGATGCAGGAATAAAAGAGTTCATTTTTGTTGTAAGCTATAAAAGCGAGATGGTAAGATCCTATTTTGGAAAAGGAGAGAAATGGAACGTTAAAATCGAGTATGTAAATCAGGGGGAAGCTCTTGGAACTGCTCATGCAATAGGAGTTGTTGAGAAATTTGTAGATGATTTTATTGTGCTTTGTGGAGATACAATTTTTGGTAAACAAGATTTCAAAAATATTGTCAAATCAAAAAATAGTATGGGCCTTGCTAAAGTTGAAAATGCAAAAGATTACGGCATTGTTGAACTTGAAAAAGATAATGTTGTAAAGATTTATGAAAAGATGGAAGAGCCTTTTACAAATATTATAAACGGAGGCATTTATCATTTTAGTTCAAAGATTTTTGATTATATCAAAAAAACCAAGAAATCACCTCGTGGTGAATTTGAGATTACTGATTCAATAAACATGATGGTAAAAGCCATCAAATTGAGAGGTATCTTTTTAAAAGAATGGAGCGACGTTGTATATCCCTGGCATTTACTTGATGCAAATGAGGAGATTTTGAAAAAAATAGATAAGAAGATAGATGGAACTGTAGAAAAAAATACTACTATCAAAGGAAAAGTAAGTATTGGAAAAAATACCACTATAATGTCAGGTGCATATATTGAAGGACCAGTAGTAATAGGTGAAAATTGTAAAATTGGTCCAAGCTGCTACATTAGACCATATACGTCCATAGGAAAAGGTTGCCATATAGGCAATGCATGTGAAGTAAAGAATTCAATAATTATGAACAATAGTAATGTACCGCATCAGAACTATGTTGGAGATTCAATTATTGGTGAAAACTGTAATTTAGGAGCAGGATCAAAGGTTGCTAATTTACGTTTAGACAAGAAGAATATTAATGTTGTACTTAGAGGCAAAAAGATGAATACAAATAGAAGAAAACTTGGAGTGATAATCGGAGATAACGTGCAAACAGGGATAAATTCAATGATGAACGTTGGTACAATGGTTGGCAATGATGCTTTTATTGGCCCTGGTTCTATTGTTAATGGAGAAATTAAACCCAAATCAAAAATATTGTAAGTTTTTTCTTATTTTTCTTTTTGGATATTGTAAAGCCCCCAATATTTACCTTTTTTCTTAAGTAAATCTTTATGGGTTCCGCCTTCTACGATTTTTCCATCATCTAAAACGTATATCTTATCAGCATTTTGAATTGTAGAAAGCCTATGTGCAATTATAAAAGTCGTACAGTTTTTTGATACTTTATTTATTGCATTTTGTACAACATTTTCAGATATATTATCAAGTGAGCTTGTAGCCTCATCCAACAGTAATATTTCTGGTTTTCTTATCATTGCTCTAGCGATTGCCAATCTTTGTTTTTCTCCGCCTGAAAGTCTCATCCCTCGATCGCCTACTATTGTATCATATTTTTCAGGCATTTTTTGAATGAATTCATCTGCATTAGCCAGTTTTGCAGCTTCCAAAATTTCTTGATCTGTATATTTACCGCCAAAGGCGATATTTTCTGCTATAGATGCATTATAAATGAATGTATCCTGGCTTACAAAACCAATTTTTCTTAAAAAAGTAAAGATGTCATAATCCTTTATGTTAACATTGTTGATACATACACTACCACCATCTACATCATGAAGTCTTAAAATCAAATTGACAATGGTTGATTTACCTGAACCTGACGGTCCCACAAGTGCTGTAACTTTATCTTTCTCTATTTTTAGTGAAATATCCTTAAAGAGCAAATCTCTTTCTTTATGTGAAAATTTTACTTTTTTTAATTCAATCTCTGTATCTAATGCTGTAAATTCTTTTGTTCCATTTTTTATCTTATTGTATGTTTTATCTCTTATCATTTTGTAAACCGCTTCAACATTTGGTAACACATTCATAAAGTTCATACGATATTTACCAAAATTAGATAATTTAGGAAGTAACATCAACGTTGCAAATGCAAATGTACCAATGACTGGAATTGTATGTGCAAAATCTCCAGGATATTGTCCCTTAAGAAAGATTACAACTACGCCTATTGAAAGGTACAATAGTAACATCAGTAATATTTCAGGAACCTTTGCCCAAAAAGATCCTTTTCTTTGGTACTTCCAAAATGTATGAATTGCTTTGTCATATAGATTTTTCCAATAATTATATGTTTCAAATACCTTAATCTGTTTAGCTCCTGTTGTATATTCGTTAATAATTACTGTTTCAGTTTGACCTGATTCAAGCTGTTGTTTTCCACTTATGTAATGAACCTTCATACTGAGATATTTAGTTAGATAGTAATATCCAACCCCGCCTATAATTATTAATATCGATGCTTTCCATGATATTGAAAATAAAAGAATAAAAACTGATACAGTGAATAATAATTCTACAAAAACATTTGTAAGTATACCCAGCACTGTTACAAGATTATTTGGAGCAGTCGAAGTCTTATACAGTATCTCTCCTTGTTTGTTATCTATAAAAAACTGGTAATCTGAACCCATACATTTTCTAAATACATCTTCCTTTGCATTGATAACAATCATTGCAGTAATCTTTAAGGAGAAGTAGAAATAGAATAATTTAGCAATAAATACAAAAATTGCTAGTGCAATAAATGCTATGCTATGTCTAATTAGTTCATCTTGTATCGGGATTATACTTGTCGCATCGTTAATGAAAGTTATAAACATATTAT
>JAGMDE010000155.1 GCA_023128855.1 Thermoplasmatales archaeon
TTTGAACACATACGCCGAACCCTTGGCAGAACCAGACAAATCCCTATAATCCCCATTATCTTTATCATCCCCCCATTCTCCTACAATGGCATAGTCACCATCAATAGAAACAGACCAGCCAAAATAGTCATAGGATTCGCCGTCTGAGGCAACTAGTTTCTGCCGCTCACTCCAGTTCAACAAACTACAACCTTCATTACCATTACTTTGTATTAAAAAATTATTACTTGGTAACATTCCTACTTTGGTATCTGTATCATTCATAACTCCTGCGGCTGGTAAAACAGCAGCTGCTATCAACAGCGTACAAACAAAAATTCCTACTATTTTCTTTTTCATATTCTTTCTTTCCTCCCTCAAAATACAGAATTTAAAAGATATATCATATAATAATTTTATATAAATGTATTCATAACAATAGTTAATTACAACAATTGTTATGTATTGCTCTAATATCTAATCATAAATAGTGATTATAGACTGTTTTTCTCCTTTAGAAACTCTAATCATAGCCTCATGACTTATTTACGAATTTCTTTATTTTGATAATCCATATCCGCTTTCAACAAGCCTTGATAGCGTTTCCACAAAACGAGTGGCAGGACCTCCATCAACAATATCATGGTCAATACAAATTGTTACATGAAGATATTCCCGAATTTCAATTTTATTATTAACAACACCCGGTTTTTTCGTAATTCCGCCAGTTGTAATAAGAGTCGAAATAATTCCGCCTGAAGGAATTGCCCATCCATTAAAACTACCTTTCATTCCAATCGCAGTAACACCAACTGTTCCCATATATTTCTTTTTAAGAATACCTTGTCTTTTAAGAAGGCATAAGATAAATCTTTGAAAAATTGAGGGAGCATTTAGTGCAAATTTTTCAATCCTTGTAAGCTTTTTTCCCAATAATTCTGACGATTGATCTATATTTTCTTTTTGGGCAGATCTTATTTCGTTTGTTATTTCCATTACACTTTTTTCATTTGCTTTTCGAATAATATGTAACATTAATCTAGGTTCACCGTTAATCTTTCTTTCTACAGTAATTGGCATGTCAACATCTTCAAAAATAACTGTTTTGTTCCTACCAAGTCTATATGCATTTAGTTCTTTATGTTCGCTTACTGCTTGAGCTACACATTTAATAAACCAACCAGTAAATGAAATTTTTTTGCTATGTTTTTCTTCGTATTTTTCAATAATATTTCTACCGTTCGTAACATCCAACTCAATTACCGCATAAGCACTATGCTTTTTTTTACTCTCTCTTAGTACCTCTACAATATTTTTTCGATGTTTTGTAAAAGGTTTTGTTTCATAATTTCCTATTAAATCCATAGTTTCTTAAAATTGGAATTAATTGCGTTATTTAAGTATTCTTATTCTCTTCCATTTTATTAAATAAAACCTTTAATCATCGATAAAATTACTTGCTAGGTATTGCTCCATTATTATAGATCTAGAGGTTCAATCAAAGGATATCTGTCAATATTATTTGCATCTCCTGGAATAGTATGTGATGTATCCCCTTTTCCATCACCATTAGAGTCAGCTCCTGTGTAATCATTCCAATAGTTACCTTGTATCCCATTATCCCAATTATTATTTTCACTTAATGAAGGATCATAGCTACATGTTGATTCAGCTTTATCATTTGACTGAAAATTATTTCTATAAATTTTGTTACCATCACCACAGGATATACGAACTCCCACTCCATAATTAGAGTCAAAAGTATTTTCATAAATATCATTATTAGAAGAATCAGATAAATAAATACCTGGGCTATTTTCTGAAAAGTAATTATTTGAAATAATATTTCCTCCTGATTCACAAACTCTAATCATAACGCCGCTATTCATATTATCAAGTATTTGATTATTTTTAATTGTATTATCTTGAGCCATATAGACATATATAGCATAATCATTTTTCGTTACAATATTATTAGAAATTTCACAGTTATCAGACTTGATATAAATTCCTTTTTCTGAATAAGATTTGCTATTTTTTATTGTAAAACCAGAAACTGTTGAGCCATCGGCTAAATGATCAATTGTAATTGGGATCATATCTCCATCAGGATCTATAATTGTTGTTTCTTTATCTTCCCCGATCAAATGAATGGTCTTATTTATGATTATATGCTCATTGTAAGTTCCACTAGGAATATTTATTGTATCACCTTCTGAAGCTGCATCTATTAGTCCTTGAATTGATGAAACCTCAGAGTTATCATTGTTATTTGTTCCTCCGTTTTGACTACTAGATTTATTGGTATTATTATCGGTACAACCACTAAATAATATGAGAATTAAAAAAATGGTAATTCCAATAACCAACATTTTTTTCATAATATATTCCTCTAAAGAGTTTAATGTCTAATTATTTTTATAGTGTGTTATTTTTTTAAAAAACATCAAAAACCGATAAGTATTGTTCCAATCTCTGATCATAAATAGTGATTATAGACAGTTTTTCTCCTTGAAACTCTAATCAAAGCCTCATGATGCTATTTCAACAGATTAAAGATAAATAACATGTTAACAATACAGATATATTTGATATACTTCAGAGAAATAATATGAAATCAAAATATATTCGTTTGGTAAGACCAGTTGCCTGGATTGTTTTTCTTTTACCCTTTTCAGTAGGTTTTGGAATTGGAGCTACGAAAAATACTGATCCATTTCATATTATTTTCGCCCTGATTGCATTTGTTTCTTGGATGAGCTTTAGTTTTATTTTAAATGCGTTATCTGATAAAGATGTTGATAA
>JAGMDE010000156.1 GCA_023128855.1 Thermoplasmatales archaeon
CCTAACAGTCTATGCTGAAAACGAGTTTGGTCGTGGCTATGAAACTATAAAAGTAAAAATTAAAAGAATATATTTTGGAGACATTCATTGGCACAGTAAATTGTGTGATGGAAACTATCCACTGGACACAATGTATCAAAATGCTATAGATGATAATTATTTGGATTTTGCTGCTTATACAGGTCATGCAGAATGGATCGATGGCTTAATGCCATCCTTTACAAAATATACATGGCTAAATCCAAATGATTTTATAAAAAATATATGGCATTTAAAGATATATTTACAAAATAAATTACATTATAAAAAATATGGATATAACGATTGGAAAGTTATAAAAGAAAAAGCAAATGAATTTTATAATGAAGGCAACTTTACAACTTTTCTTGGTTTCGAATGGACTGCTTCTGATTATAATAATTGTCATATAAACTTCTATTATAAGGATGTTTATCCAGATGCTAAAGAGTATTCAAGTTCAAATGTTTTCGACCATACAGACAGTAAGCCAAATTTTGATGATATTTTTCAAGCAATGTCTGATGAATGGGATAAGGGACACCTTAACATTGGATTCCCACACCACCCTCTACTTGTAGATGTTGATTGGACATTTCTTGCAAATAATGTAAATAGTATAAATAGAAATAAAATATTACGCGGGGTAGAAGTATTTAGTGGATGGGGAACTGCTATAGGACAGAGATTTACACCAGACTTACCTTATTACTGGCCATATTTTCATTCTGCACATGCCCTTGAAAAAGATAATTCTTGGGTTGAAAATGCATTTTGGGAATGGAGTGAAAATGATAAAAAATATCAAAGATTCGCTCTTATGGCAGGTAGCGACATTCATAAAACTAGTAGGCCTGGGAGTGCACAACAAGATAAGTTTTTAAAATTTGGACCACATTATCCTGCTGGCATTATTGCTACCTATGCAGTTCATAACAGTAGAAGTGAAATCTGGGATTCTATGAATAATTGTGATATGTATGGAACTCAGCTCTTAAAAATTAGAGCAAATGCTCGTTTTGATGGGCAAATGGCACTCGGTAGATGGATTAACTGCAGCTCTCCATTAAATATTACTATTACAGCAATGTCTACCTTTCCAGGTTTAGATATAAGCGGAAAAAGTATGTGTCCACATAGTTATTCACCAGATGAGCTGGATTATCCAATCCAAGACATCTGGCTTATAAAAAAAGATAGAACTGAGGGTAAACCATGGTGTAAAGTAATAAACCATTCAACACCTAATGATAATATTGGAGTTGCAAATTTCCAAGATTTCGATGTTCAGCCTAATGATTTTTATTGGATAGCTATAAGACAAAAAGGGGAGTTACTTAAAACGAATTTTACTTCTAAAATAATTAAATTATTGCCAGATTTCATAAAAAAACGGCTAGGCATTGAAGATACATATTCTTACATGGCATTTATTGGTCCTGTATTTATTGATAATGTTACAAATTAAAAGATTAAGCTGCTCTTCCTGGTTTTTTAAGATGATCTGAAAAATTTCTAATGGATTGAATACCGATATCTATTGGATAATAAACTGGATATGCAGAGTTACTAGTATCACCGTCAATAAGTTCTGCTAGATACATTTTCTTAATATGCCATTTTACAGTGTGATGGTTAAGATTTAGAGCATTTGCTATTTCAAGTAAATGCTTTCCAGGGTTACCTTGTAGATAAAGCATGATATCTCTGGCGTTCTTATTTTTAAGAAATAACTTTATAATATGATTTATCCTAGCAAGTAAGCTATGAAAATATTTGTAACTCGAAAAATACCTGAACCAGGTCTTGAGATTCTTAGAACGGAACATGAAATTGAAGTTTTTCCACATGATAGAATTCCAACAAAAAAAGAAATAATCAAGGGATTGAAAGACAAAGATGGACTACTGTGTTTACTTTCTGACCCAATTGATTCTGATGTTATTAAATCTGAACCTAAATTAAAGATGATTGCTAGCTATGCAGTTGGACATGACAATATTGATATCAAAACAGCAACAAAGCGAGGCATACCAGTAAGCAATACTCCTGGTGTTTTAACCGATGCAACAGCTGAGATGGCATGGGCACTTCTCTTCTCTGTTGCTAGAAGGATTGTTGAGGCGGATAAGTTCACAAGAGCAGGCAAATTCATTGGATGGGGACCAATGCTTATGCTTGGTCAAGACGTAGCAAATAAAACATTAGGAATTGTCGGAGCAGGTAGAATTGGAACTGCTGTTGCTTTGAAAAGTAAAGGATTTAATATGAAAATTTTGTATGTTTCAGGGCACTCAAACAAAACTTTAGACCAGGAATTAAATGCAAAAAAAGTTGACATGTCTGAACTTCTTAAAGAATCTGATTTTATTTCTTTACACGTGCCTTTAACAGATAAAACTCATCATCTTATTAGTGAAAAAGAACTTAAAATGATGAAGAAAACAGCGGTTTTAATTAATACCTCTCGTGGACCGGTTGTTGACGAAAAAGCACTTGTAAAAGCATTGAAAGAAAAATGGATTTTTGGCGCAGGACTTGATGTTTATGAACATGAGCCAAAAGTTACAGATGCACTGAAAAAACTTGATAATGTAGTTTTACAGCCTCATTCTGCATCAGCAACTGTTAATTCACGTACAAAAATGGCTACTATGGCTGCTGAGAATATGATTGCTGGTCTTAAAGGAGAAATTCCACCGAATTGTGTAAATAAAGAAGT
>JAGMDE010000157.1 GCA_023128855.1 Thermoplasmatales archaeon
GTTTAATTCACGTTAATTCAGGTGAGATTAAAATCAATGGATTTGATATTAAAAAACATGAAAAGGAATTAAAGAAAAATATCGGGTATCAACCTGAGCGTATAGCATTTTATGATAATCTAACAGCATTGCAAAACCTTCATTTTTATTCTGAAATCAAAAATGCACCAAAGAGAGATTGCATGAAATTGCTTGAAGAATTTGGATTAAAAGAATCAGCGCATAAAAGAGTTAGTAAATTTTCAAAAGGCATGATTCAAAGATTAGGGGTAATCCGGGCGATCATTGGAAACCCCTCTATTCTTATCTTGGATGAGCCAACTATCGGGTTGGACCCGCGAGCTGTATTGCTTATAAGAGAGAAAATTCGAGAACTCAATAAAAGAGGTACAACCGTATTTATTTCCTCACATATATTAAGCGAGGTTCAAGAAGTATGTGATCGTGTAGGGATTATTAACAAGGGTGTTCTAATAGCACAGGATACAATATCAGAATTAAGTAAAAAACTGAAAATAAAACCAAAGATCACTGTAGAGTTAGAAAAAATATCTGATAGAATAGTAGAAGCTGTTAAAAAAGTAGAAGGCATAGATAAACTCGAGATATCAGGAAACAAAATAGAAATTATTTGCGATCCAAAGACAAGAGGTAAGGTTGTTCTAGCGATAGGAAAAGCTGGTGGGAACATAGTAGATCTTCAAACAAAGGAAACTTCCCTCGAAGAGGTTTTTATGAAGTATACAGGAGGATGAAACGGTGCACACTGTTATCAGTATAGCAAAGAAAGAATTCATGGATAATTTTCGTAATAATTGGATTATTGGTCTTTCCGCTATTTTTGCTATTCTTGCCTTACTTGCTTCATATTTTAGTTCTCGTGGCCAGGGATGGCAGGATTTTGAATCTACGACAAGCACTATGATGACGCCTGTGCAATTACTCATACCAATAATAGGCTTAATACTGGGCTACGCAACTATTGTAGGAGAGATCGAAAAAGGATCCATGGGTTCGCTTCTCTCGCATCCTGTCACTAGAAAGGAAGTAATATTAGGAAAATTTCTCGGCTTAGGAAGTGTAATCTCTTCAACTGTTTTAGTGGGGTTTGGTATAGCGGGCGTGATTATCGCTGTTAATGTTCCTAATCCTGATTATGTGCTTTACCTATTATTCATCGGTGCTTCTATACTACTTGGTTTAGCTTTTATGAGTTTAGCACTATTTTTTTCTTCCTTCTTTAAAAGCCGTTCAGCAGCCATGGGGGGAGCAATATTTTTGTGGGTATTTTTTACTATGTTTTGGCAATTCTTAATCTTTGGAATATTAATTGCAACTATGGAGAGAAGTAGTGGTCCACCTGCTTTTCCTGATTGGTTTTATCCGATCCAGCTTCTCAATCCAACAATGACATATTCGCTTATAAATCAAGATGTTCTATCAATTCATTGGATATTATTATCACTAATAGCCTGGACCATAATCCCTATGCTAATAGCATTTTGGATATTTAAAAGAAGAGACGTCTAAAATTCTCCCACAAATCTTATAAATACCCCTCACTTTCACTACTTCTCGCATATCTGGAGAAAATAACATATGACAAAGAAAATCAATAAGACAAATCCTATGCTAAGCTCATTAATTCATGAGCTTAAGAAACAAGCAAATGAAAATGATGCTCCAATCTGGAAAGACATAGCGGTAAGACTAGAGAAATCCTCAAGTAACTGGCCAGAGGTCAATCTAGATAGAATTAGTAAATATACAGGTGAAAAAGAGACAGCACTTATACCCGGCAAGGTATTGTCAGATGGCGATCTTACAAAAAAGGTTTCAATTGCTGCCTGGTCATTCTCTGGGAAATCCCAAGAGAAAATTAAAAAAGCTGGCGGCAAATATATGTCAATTGAAGAGCTTTTAAAAAGCAATCCAAAAGGAAAAGATATTAGGATATTAGGATAAATATGACAGCGATAATTGATGCTAATAGTGCTATACTTGGAAGGCTTAGCACAGCCACTGCAAAACGTTTACTTAAAGGCGAAGAAATTGCAGTTATTAATTCTGAAAAGGCAATAATATCTGGAAAAAAGGTTACAATAAAAAACCGTTACAAGCAGAAACGAGAGGTCGGTACATATCGTAAAGGTCCTTTTTTCCCAAGGATGCCTGACCAGATTGTTAAAAGAACTATTAGGGGTATGATTCCCTACCAAACACCTCATGGTAGAACAGCCTTTAAACGTTTGAAATGTTATATCGGTATTCCAAAAGAATTTGAAGGAAAGAAGTTTGAAACTATAAAAGAGGCTGAAAAACAGCCTGTTGACTTTATGACAGTTGAAGAACTTTCAAGATATTTAGGAGCAAAGGTTTAATGGTAAAAAAAGTAATAAATGCTTCTGGTAAAAGAAAAACAGCTGTTGCAAGAGCATCTGTTCAAAAAGGAACTGGGCTTGTTAGAATTAATAAAAAACCTGTTGAACTTTATGAACCTGAGCTTGCTAGATGGAAATTACTTGAACCTATTAAGATCGCAGATAAACACATGACCGGTATAAACATTGATGTCAGTGTGAAAGGTGGAGGTTTTATGAGTCAGGCAAGCGCTGCCAGAACAGCCATTGCCAAAGGACTTGTTGAGTTTACTGGAGATCCAAGTTTGAAAATTGCGTTTTTGGATCATGATAGAAGTTTACTTGTGAGTGATTCAAGAAGGAAAGAAC
>JAGMDE010000158.1 GCA_023128855.1 Thermoplasmatales archaeon
GCAAAAAAGCCTGGCGCAATGTTTTTTCCAACAAATATTTCTACAAAATTTGGATCGAGATTAGTGTTTGTAATTTCAGCACCAATGCCCCTTAGAAATTCTTTTGGCTCAGGAAGTGCAAATCTATCTCTAATTTTTGAATGAGGCCCGTCAGCACCAATCAACAACTTGCATTTTATATCTTGTTTTTGTGATGTTCTTAACTCAACATGATTTTCAATTCTTTGAGCAGACAAAACATCATTGTTTACAAAAACGTCAGCACCTTTCTTCTCTGATTTTTTGATTATTTCTTTGTCAAATTTTAACCGGTCTATGACAAGTGCATGAACCTTATCACCCCCAATTGTTAAAACATTTCCGGAAGGTGAATGAATGTTTGCTCCTTTTATCTCATTCTGAATAACAGAGTCTTTTGGAATGTCTAAAAAGTCAAAAACTCTTGGTGTTACTAGACCTGCACAGTTAACTGGCTTGCCAATTTCTTTATTTTTTTCAAAGACAGCTACTTTGAATTTTTTTCTAGCTATCTCTGAAGCAATGTGCCCGCCAATAGGCCCGCCACCAACAATTGCTACGTCGTATTCAAGCATAATTTGGAAGAGGTATATTCCAAAGATTTATAATGAAATCGCAGATACTGTGGCTGTGGGACAGTTGATGCTTATCGGAATTTTATCTATCGGACAAATGTTCTTTTTCTCCAGGGGAAAACGTAGTAAAAAAAAAGAAAAAGAGGAGGAAGATGCTTACAAAAATAGTTTGCTATGTCGTTTTGTTCTTGATGGATCTGGTAAAAAAGTCGGAGAGAGTGTAGCTGTTGACAACGATCTTCTTATTATAAAATCTGGAAGTAAATATCTCGGTGTGCCACTCAAGCATATTGAGGCAGGGGAAAAAACTTTACTAGTTAAAGGGCTTGTAGAAAAAGATAAGGCAGAGTTATTGGGTGAAAAATGGCGGCAGGAATCCTTCCGAGTAATTGAATATGAATAAGGAGAAAAAATGGATTTTGAATATAAGATGGTGATTGTAACAAGAGAAGATTTGAAGCTTTCAACTGGAAAACTTGCAGTACAAGTTGCCCATGCTGCTGTTTCTTGTGCTCTTTCTACAAAGAAAAATAATTCTAGTTGGTTTAACAATTGGCAAAAGGAAGGGGCAAAAAAGGCTGTTGTTAAAGTAGAAAGTGAGAAAGATTTTTATCCACTTAAAGAAAAAGCTGAACAATTAAAGATGGCTGCGTACATTATTTCTGATGCAGGTCATACTGAGATTCCAGCTGGTACTAAAACTGTTTTAGGACTTGGACCTGCCCCTAGTAATATCATTGATCAGGTAACTGGTGATTTACCATTATTATAGCTTATTTATTGTAGAAATCGAGACAAGATTAGTTTTATTAATGCATAAAGATATGGATGGTTCTCAAAGAAATTTAGTATTAATCTGTTGATTATTTTGTTTCTAGGCATGGTGACTGTTAGTGTTGACTCTGGACCAATTAAACCATTGGCATCCTCAGCTTTTACTTTGACAATATAAGTTTTTTGCTCATCCCAGGTGTGTGATACCAGCATATCATCCCCTGAGGGATTGAAATCAGTTATACCTGTGCCGCCGTCCCCCCAGTCGATGTGGTATCTAACATCATCTCCATCGGGATCTACTGCGTTTAATATATAATCATATTCCGTTCCTGGTGCCCCACTGCTTGGGCCTACTATATTTGGTGCACCTGGTGGTAAATTTGGTTGCTCTTCAGTAGTGAAATGCCAAATTGGACCAGTAGTAGATGCTCCAAATTCATCTCTGACAACTATTTGCCAAAAATAAGTTGTTTCAGGTTCCATTGTTCCAGGGTCATAAGAGGTTTCAGGTTGATTACTAGAAACCAACAAATCTGGGTAATGATCATTTGCTTCAAAGTAAACATCGTAGAACAAGTCGTCTCCATCTGGATCACTGCAAGTCCAGCTAAGATCTGCTTCAATATCAATTTCAGTAGCACCATCCCATGGATCAGGATTACTTGGTTGATTTGGTGGCTCATTGGGTTTTGAGCCTGTAATAAAATCCCATATATGTCCAGAGGTACTTTCACCATATGGATCCCATGCGACAATCCGCCACCAATAATGTGTTTCATACTCAAGAGGCTCTGGAGGATCATAAAAAGGCTGTGACTGATGGTATGATACTAAAACATCAGGAGTTTGATCATTAGCTTCTAAATATACATCATATAATAATGAATCACCATTAGGATCACTACATAACCAACTCAAATCAGTTTCAACATCTACATCTGTTTCTCCAACCCATGGATGAGGATGATAAGGTTGATTTGGTGGGAGATTTATCCATACAGTAAAACTCCAAATTGGACCCTCAGTAGAAGCACCCTCATCATCTTCTGCAACTATTTTCCAATAATATGTTTCACCAGAGGTCATTGTACCAGGATCATAAGTACTTTCACTCTGATCAGAAGAAACTAAGGGAGGATTACTGCTTGTACCAAAATACACATCATAAGTCAAAGGATCTCCATTGGGATCGGTGCAAGTCCAAGATAAATCGGCATCTAAATCGACTTCTGTTTGTCCATCCCATGGAATTGGATTGCTTGGTTCATTTGGTGGATAATTTTGAGAGGGAACATATGTCATACCAAGATCAGGATTTCCCCATAGAGCACCCCATTCGAACATTTCATATTTAGT
>JAGMDE010000159.1 GCA_023128855.1 Thermoplasmatales archaeon
TAAATTTGATCACTTTCGCTTTATCAAATGAAGCACGTTAAAATGAATAATAAGCTTTATGCCGATAATTATGGCTATAAAAATTATTGCAAACAAGGTTATGTAGAAACCCATCATTAATGATGAAGGATCATATGAGAATTTAACTACATGCGATCCTGCATCTAAAGAAATTGCTCGTAAAGCACGATATGCTGGATAAATTTCCTGTTGTTTTCCATCGACATATACGTTCCATTCTGGGTAAAAAACTTCACTTAAAACCAAGAAACCGGGTTGTGCTAGGTTTGTTTTTAAGATAATTTCATTTGGAGAATATTTTGTAATTTCCACTGATTCGAACCCTGTACCATTATGTGTTGTAGTATCAATGTTTTTATCTGTAAGGAGAGCATCAATTGGGTTAAAACTGTCGGTTTTTAATGTTTGTAGGATTTCCGCTTCAGAAGATACTGTAACATTATAAATGACAAATGCTCGTGGTAAAACCTGTTCATTTTCATAGATATATGTATCATTGTTATCAAAAACTAATTTGAATCCGCTATTGTTGAGTTGCGTTGATGTAAGAATATATTTGACATTTAGTAAATTGAGTATAGGATGATGTTGATTATCTGATAAATTATGAATAGAGGTAAAAACTTGATCATAGTTTGTTAACATGAGCGGATCATATCCATTTATATGATGAATTCCATATATTATCTGAAAATTATCAAGGATGTTTTCATCTGCATCATAATATCTAAATCCTTCAGAATTGTCTTTTAGAAAAACTATATAATCTGGTTCGCTGTAAATTTCTTGTGAATTTTTTGTGATGATAAAGCTATTATTGTAGAACCAAAGATTCGATAGAATAAACAATATCACAGCGATTTTAAAGATATTTTCTGGTTTTATATTGAGATTTTTAAGTTTAAGAGGTTTTATCTTTTTTATTCGAAAAGTAAGTATAATTATACTGCCTATAACTAATGCCAACAAGATAAGTAGACCATTTATGATAGATGCATAAACCAAATCAATTTTTTGAAGAGTTTCGATAGATAAAATAGAATGATCTGAAACTTGATAGCTTTGTAATATAATATTTTTAGCAAAGTAAATGATTTGATCTCTTGCAATGTATGTTGTACCAATGATGAATACCAATAGGATATTTATTCCGATCAATATTTTGATGAATTTCCAGAGTTTTTCTCGCTCTTGTACTGATAACTTTCCCCTTAAAAAACTAAATCCAAATCCTGCTAAAATAGAGGCTGAGAACGTAAATAAGAATAAAAATCTTGCAGGAACACGAAACATATCAAATCCTGGAACAAACTTCCATAAAATCCAATAAAGGGACGTATTTTTTCCCATTGCTAGTAGTAGTGAAAGAATTGCTAAACCAGTGAAAAATAGTACATATTTATTTTTTCTTTTGAAATAAATCGCAAATGATATTAGAATTAAGGCTAGGATCCCGATATATAAACACAGTTCCCAGTAGTTCCAAACATTCAAATAGGAACCTTCGACTGGATTTCCGTAGAAATTGGGCAATATAGTTGTTATTAGGTTGTGTGGCGGAAAGGAATACGAGGTAACAAACTCATAACTCGCCCCACCTGCTCGTGTTACATGCTGAGAAAGTTCAAAAGAAGGAAGGAGTTGTATTGCTGCCAATGATATTCCAACCCCTAACGCCAAAGCTAAAATGAGTAATAATTTAGATACTCTTTTGTAATCTTTACTCTCTTTTACAAATAAAAAAGATCGGAATAAAAAGTACAGTCCCACCACTATGAGAGAATAAAAAGAAATCTGCGCATGTCCTGCTAACAATTGAAGACCTATTGGGATTCCAATCAGCAGCCCATAAAACAAACTTTTTTTTCTCAACGCCATCTCGAAAAGGAGCAGAGTCAATGGAAGCCAACAAACAGATGTTATTATTGAATAATGTCCTGCATAAGTATGTGCAATTAAGAACCCACTGTACATAAATATAATACTTGAAAGAAAAGCACAGAATCGATCTAGTTTAATATATCTGAGGAAAAGATACATGAATAAACCAGCGAGAAAAATATGGAAGAAAAAACTGTATCCGAGAGCTAGCGTTGTCGGAAAGACAGCAAATATAGCGGCATTAAGTGGATAAAAAATAGCAGTTTGCATATTTGCTACAAACGGTGCACCACTAAATGCATTGGGAATCCATAGAGGTAGTTGACCTTCTGCAAACATGCTTTCAGCGAAAAAACGCCAAGGATAAAATTGACGGGAGGTATCACGAAAATAAACCATTTGATCTGGATTTAGCAGGATTTTCCAGAAAAATATGCATGCAAGTAAAAACAAAATACCGATAAGTATTAAATCTCTCTTCCATGGTTTTATTGATATTGCTAAATCCCTCCTGCAGGTCTCATAGTAAATTCTTGAATCACTTAACTTAAGGTGTATATATAGTCAATTCACTCCTTGACATCAAGCCGGATAACTCTCCTCATTCTTGTTAGATATTTACCACTCGTTAATTATATTTTTGCATAATCCCAAAGAAGATATTCTAGAATTGACGTGTATCAAAAATATCATCGTAGATATTATATATGAGCGAGTGATGTTGGCTATCTAATCTAGTATTCCAATGTCATAAATCTATAAGTTTTTTATTGGGGGGGTGTAGTTTGTAGTTATTTTGTTTTTTTATGT
>JAGMDE010000016.1 GCA_023128855.1 Thermoplasmatales archaeon
TCTTTTAATTTTTCAACAGCCTAGATATTTATCTAGTTGTAGATGTCCTTATTTAGGATCGACCGTAAAATATTTAGTAACATTTAAGACAAGTTCTCCTGTGACGCTAGTATCATTCCAGTCGAAATGATCCAATACATCTCCTGCTGTATGACCCTCGCCATCTTTATGATGACGAAGCCACTTTGACTTTGATCCAGGTACATCATATCCCGTTTTGATAAAACATATGGTATCACAGGACCGTTTCCCATATAAATCAGCCTTAGCAAATGATACAACATTGCTTAGACCACCTTCAGGCTTATGCAATACTGTAAATCTAGTCACATTTCCAGTTCTTTTAGTATACTGAGATTCTTCACCAAATTTTTCTAAAACAGGTATTAAACATTTATTGTTAGTCCATATGAAAAATCCAAGATTTTCAGGGTAAATTGGAATAAAACCAACTTGATTTATATCAAGAACATAAAGGATATTTTCATCACGATGTGTAATCTCATAATAATTAGGCCCTCTCATACCTTGTTCTTCACCAGCAAATGCAATAAATTTTACATTGCATTTCGGCGTGATATTATGATCAACAAAATATTTAGCAATACCAAGTACCATAGCCATACCAATAGCAGCATCTCCCGTACCCTGACACCACCAGCTATCATAAAGAGAACAAACAATAATAGTTTTAGTTGGGTCGGTTCCATTGAGCTGTCCGATAACATTGTAGCTTTCTACTGATTCATTCCAACTTTGGTTGATATAAAAATCGATTCTGTAATTATTAGGATTATCGGCGATTTTTTGTCCAAGTGTCCCATTTACTCGAATAGTGGGAAGTGCAGGAAACGACTGCTGTCCAGTATTATATGAATCGCTATTAGAATCATATATTATAATTCCTTTACAATTAGGATGAAATAGAGTCCATAAAATCTTTTCACCCTGTGGTAACTTACTAATTAATTTATAAATCAATCCTTGATATTTGGTTTTTGGGATAAACTCAAAATTAGTGAATGAGGGGTCTTTTGAGATATAAACAAATGGTTCTTGGTTTTCTTTGTGACGTTTTAAATCTTCTGCTAAAAAATAATTAGTTGGTTTTCTTTTTACTTCCAAGTTTTTATATGTAAAATTATAAGTTAAACGATTTAAACAATATAAATTATATTTCCGATCTAAAAAACGATTTGGACGGGGTAAAAATAAAGGTATTAATCTAGCAATAATAGAACCAAGAATAGGATTTTTATCTATTTTTTCCTGTAATTCAAAAGACATACCTACCGAAATGCCAGTAAAATTAAATCTTGGAACAATGTAAAAGTCATTAGTAGTTGTGTTAGTTTGATTATATAAATCATGTATTGTTAACCCTTTTTCTAGTACATCAAGTTTACAAGTAATATTCGGATACCTGGGAACTTTTTTAATCCGCTCTTTTTTAGTATAAAGTCCTAGCTTTGTCATGTTTTCAAAGAGGATGTCTGCTGCTTTATGTTCTCCTTTTGATCCAAATGCTCTTCCCTTAGCAATTTCACCAGCTGATTCATTGTATTCAGTAAATATGATATTGCTAAGATTTTCAGTAAGATTGTAAATATATTGCAAATCTAAAACACTTGAATTAATTATTGAACTATTTTTTTCAAATTCTGAATCATCATTTACTACATTTGCTTCTATGATATTGCTACTAATGCCTGGAAGAACTGCCGTTCCAAAAAAGAGAAATATTATTCCTAAAGCCAGGCCTTTCCTAAACAAACTGTATTTCGTTTTATTGCGCCCTCTAAATATACCTATCATTCTACTCATCAATTACACCTGCTTCATAATTATACCAACTAGTTCTCAAAAATTTTAAAGAATTGAAATAAACTTGTGGAATATGGCAAAATACTGAATAAATGTGCCAATAGAATTTATGTCCTTTATCAGTTAGTAAGAACTCCTTGACTCTCGATAGAATAAGAGGACGCTGTTGGTATTTAAGTAATCCTTTTTCGTAATCCTCACACATTTCATAACCTTGTGTACATATCTTTTGGATTTCAGCAACTCTACTTGATATATCAGCTTTCAATGTCTCAATTTGTTGAACAAAATCTGCATCATTTTCTAGTAATGGGTAGATTTTTTCTAATGTATTTAGTGCCTCTGTTGTGTTTTCTAAATACCTTATAAAAAGGCCGAAATAATGCTTTGTTGTTACCTGTAACGATTTATCACCAAGAAATGCTTTATTTTCTTCTTCACCAAGATCTATTTTTTTCTTATCAGCAATCTCTCCAATTAAATTCCTTAATCGTTGTACGTAATCATTCAGTTCTGTAATTTCACCTATGGCTTCACTGATAGAATTTTTAATTTCATCAAAGATACCCTCTGCATCAGGAACGATTTGTATGTCACCGGTTTCATACCGTATTTTTTCAATGAATGTAAGAGGTCTTGCATGGGGTAGTTGTAACCCGGTCATCTCTTCAGCTGTAGTAAAAAACAATGCGTTGCTTATGATCGTTCTTCCAATATGATCTTTACTGTGTTTTTTACTTTTCCAACCTAGTACCTCTGGATGTGGGCTGAAGGCAACAACATTTCCATTGCCAAACTTTGATGAAATCCAGCAAGGCGTATCATCCATCCATGTGCCAGTGTTATAAAAATTAGCGATAACCTCAACATTTTTACCAATATGGAATATTCCTTCCCCGCCCCAATGTTCATCCCATGTTATCGGGTCTAGACGATATGATACAGGATGTGCATCATTAACAATCTTTACTTGGATTAATCCTAAAATATCAGGTTGATTTACGCTGATATAATCAGCAATAGCATAAACATATATGCTGTGAAGCTTAGGATTGTATGCTCTTCGCTTAAAATAAAAGGTGATTGGTCCTGTTGGGCCTTTTTTAAATCCAGAACTGGCTTCATTGGCACCGCCACAAGATCCAATATATCCACCGCCATTTGCTACGAATTCTCTAACTGCTTTAATTTCCTTATATCTTAACTCACTATATAGCTTATAAAAAACCGCTGGTTCTGTACAAAAAGTTCCATAATCGTTACCACCGCCAGCATGCGTAAGCACATTGAATTCATTATTGTTTAATTTCTCAGCAATGACACTCTCTTTGAGTAGTTCAAAACTTAAAAAACCACATTTTCTTGAGATTTCTAGAAAACAAATTTCACCAATAGTTATAGGACTCTTATGTTGGGCTAGTTTTACTTCAGATAATAGGTAAACTTGAGTATCTATTTGCTCTATAAGAGCATAAACCGGGATTTTTATTGGACTAATCGTCTCAATCTCACTACTATAATTATAATCACCGATGATTGCAGTTATTTTTATATCCTGTGTCAAATCTCCAGTGAAAGGGATAATAAATGCCCCTCTTTCAAAAAACATCTCCGTTTTTTCCTCACTTTCATCCATTTCTTTAACTGCTGCTGTTAGGTCTATTGTCGTCCAATAAACAGGAATCTGCTCTCTTAGAAGATCGTTAACCATATGTCTCATTTTACAATTTATCTGATCCTGAACGGTTACATTTTCACATTTAACTGGTGATGCTATAAAACCATAGCAAGATAGTTCTTCTTTTAGGTCTGGCTGGGCGGTACACTGATTTATTGATAGGGTTAGAAAGCAAACGGCACTTATAAGAGATATAGTTTTTTTATTTAGCTTCATTCTTGACAGTTTATTTTTCATTAAATCCACTAATATTCTATTTTGTTTGATTATATATAAAATTTTTAGATCAAAAATCCTGCAACCAAATCAAATTTTATAATATAAAAAGAAATTAACTATGGTATCAAACATGATATGGGTGTGGTAATATCTCATAAAAAGCTTCCATGAATTTATCCACTCTATCCGCCTTGTAATTAGTATCCGCCCATTGTGATACCCATCTTAAAACATATTCAACACCTGGATCAGAAAAATTTTTTCCATATGTTATAAGAAAAACATCGATAACATCCGGATTTTTTAACCTGTATCTTATTTCATTACCTCTGGGATAGCTTTCAATGATCCCCATCTCTAATAGCTTATCTAAATGAAAGGCTATAGTAGTCGGATGCTTATTTAAATGAAATCCTATTTTCGTCCAATGTTTTTTCCAAGTTTTACCGTACCTTGCAATCTCAATCTGGGAAAAATCACCATATGGGTATAGATACAATAATAAGATAATAGTCTGAGGAACCTTATGTCTCATCAGATTAAGCAATTTTTTATCATTTCTACCAACTTTTTTAGAAACATAATACCGAATATATCTGCCATCGGATTTTGCAAGTAGTAAATCTTGTTTTTTGAGATAGTTAAGATGATGATTCAGAGTACTAAATGGAATATTCAAATCTCTTGAAAGTTTACGTATATGTAAACCTGGATATTTCAAAATAAATTGGTAAATTTTCATTCTTATTTTCAGTTTTAAAATCCTCTTCTTTTCCATCAATATGTGCCTTCTTTTTATCTTATTAATAATCTGTATTTGCTTATATATAATATTTGTCCTTTTTGGTTTCATCTCCCAATCTTAATAGTCTATAAGACTTATCTAACGGCTCTTATTAAAAAATAGTAGTTTTTACATCTGATTTCATTTCTTACAAAATGTTTAGTGCACTAATTTCATTTCCACTATCATAATATCCACCACCTAAATACCCGGCAACAAACCTTCTTTTCCTTCAGCACTGTCCAGAATTTTGGGTTTTTTACAACATCATGATCATAGTTTCATCTACCAAAATAATTACGTCTTCAAAAACTCTGAAATTTTTGGTTTTCTCGAAGAGTTAAGGAGGCTTACGGCCTACACCCAGCATCTAATACTGTACTGTATACTTCATTTATAAAACCAACACCAAAAAGAGAAGGATATTAGTCTATAACTCTGGCTATTGCATCTGGACCAGGCGGAATCTTTTCAGTTTCATTAATACCTCCATAGTCTACATGTCTTATTGAACAAAATTGATAATAACCAGATCCTTCAGGTGAATTAAAATCCCATGACCAACCATCAGAACTATCCTCATCTGTACCATAATAAATCCAGTTATTCCAAGTTTTATTATCAATAGAATATCTATAATATAGATCCAACGATGCAATACTATCTGCTACTTCTGCATTACCTATGATGTTAAAACTAGAAGGCTGTTCATAGGGATAAATATCACTAACTTGAGATGGACCATAAATAGGTGGAAGATCATTATCAGGAACTTTTTGTGATGCCCATGCAATAATCCTTCTAACAATGCAATAATTATAGGTTTTTTCATCCTCGATTGTTTTCTCAGATGGAGTGACATTAACCCATTTGTAAAATCCTTCATAAAGACTGTTATTATCATTATCGACTACATCTTCAATATGACCACCCCACAATACGTTAAATTCTGGATGACCAGAACATCCAACGATTCTAGCTTGATTTGAATTAGGGTAAACCTCAGCAGTCATAAAAGGTTTATTTGCCACATTTGTTTTAACAACTTGGCCAGTGCCAACCCAATCTGTTGCAAAAACCCAGGCGCCTGTAAGACGTCCTGGATTGTTACACCAATAGCTCCCGCTACCAGGGTGTATAAATGCTTTTATTAAACCAAGTAAACCACCTGTGTAACTCCAATGATTGATTTTAGTAGTTTCATTATCTGAAAATTCTGTTTCTGGAAATCTTGCAAGAATCATGGTCTCTCTATCTGGTTTTTCAGGAGGAATAAAAGCTGGTGCACCAATCCAGTTTATCCTACGAGTTTCCTCAATAAGATCATCAAAAATTGGATTATCCTTAGAAATGTTACAATCCGCAGGAATACCAGAATAATAGTTAAGATGTGGGCCAACACCCCAACCTGAATAATATAGATATGCATTTTGATCAACAGTTGAAGGATCTCTTTGCATTATCTGAGTTAAAATAGGAATAGCTGAATGATATTCTATGTTAAAACATGAAATACCAAAGCAACTTTTTTTCATAGTTCTCTCATCAAATGTTTCTGGCTTATTTATCATGTCCCCTGCTATTAATGCAGCTCCACAAGAACCATAATAACCACCACCATCCTCAACGAATTTTCTGATTTCTTTTACCCTAATCTTATTTTTAGGAAGATTTGAAAAACTTGTATATGACAGATACAGATCAGCTTGATCTGGACTATAAATTAAAACGTCATAGTTTTTAACGCTCAACTTTCCTTTTAATATATCTTTTGTAGAAAGTAATTCAATTGTAAAATAATATAATCGATCTCCTACCTTCCATTCGTAATTCCTTAATGGGAATATAAGAAATTTGCCACCTGATGATTCCTCATCATTAACAAGTTGATCATCATAAATGGCTACTCTTATTTCTATGGTATTGTTTTCTTCTGGTGATTTATTGTTGTATCTATTTTGTTTTACATCAGCTGAAACAACAAAAACACTGCAAACCATAATGAGCATAATTACTATGGTTAGGATTTTTAATTTCATATTTTTTCACCTATTTTTAAAAAGGAGTGAATAAACTATTTAACCTTTTTAGTGCAAACATCCTCACGAACATATGTTTTTTAAAAAAAGTAAAAATTAATTATCTAAATTATTAAACGTGATATGGATGTGGAAAAATCTCCCATAATGTGTCTATTGCTTTTTTTGTATAATACTTTAGCAGCCGCCCATCATTACCCGATGCCATCATTATATCGATAAGTTCATTGGATAACACTTTATTGTTTTCAACAAGGAAAAAATATATCATTAGATTATCCTTAAGTTTATATTTAATTTCTTTTCCAACTCGAATTTTTTCAATTATATCTGCGTTTAGTAGTTTATTCAAATGAAAGTCTATCGTTGATCGACTTTTATTTAATTTGTAAAGATCTCCTTTATCCCAATTCCAATATTTTTCCAACTCTACTAAATCTTTTACAGAAAAAAGTTTTGTACGTGCAGAAGGATTATCCATTGCCTTCCAGAAGGTTTTTTTTGATTTATATATATCACCTGGTCCATCGACTAGTAAGTGTATAACTAGTTTAAGGGGAACTTCCTGTCTGAGAACATTTATTATTTCTTTATCTATTCTACCGACTTGCTTCATTGCATAATATCTGTTATATCTGCCATTGGATTTTACTTTAATAAGTTCTAGTTTTTTTAGAAATGAAAGATGATAATCTAGAGTGCTTTTAGGAATTTTTAATTCTCTGCTTAGTTCTCTAAAGTGTAAACCTGGATGTTTTAAAATATAATTATAGATTAACTTTCTTGTTTTTAGTTTTATAATTCCTTCCTTTTTCATTTACCCCATACTACTTTGTTTAATATATTATATTAAATTTATGTTTTATTTTATCACATTATAATTTAAAAGGCTAGTTTTTATGTTTTTTTATTAAGTTTTTGTCAATAGATAAATCGGCCCGCCTAAAGCATATACAAACATTGCTATAAGGAAGAGAATAGGGTGATTTAGGGTAGACATAAAAAAAAGAAAGGAAGGTTATTCCTCCCTGTTTTTCTTCTTACCATCAAGGACTTTTTTTCCGAACTCGTCTAAGAACAGGGTTCTGCGACGGGTATAGACATATGGCTTACGGCCCACACCCAGCGCATTATGTTTACGATTCCAAGATTTATGTTCTCTGCAAATAAAGAGATAGGATGAGGATGATAAAATAAGCAATGTAATTTTTTTTAAGCAAGAAAAACAACTTCATGATGCTCTTAAATATTTTAATATCTTGGAATTAAAAAATAAAAAAATACCTCTTAAACTTCATATGGGTGAGATAAGAAACAGATACCACCTTAGTCCAGATTTTGTTAAAGTTGTTGCCAATGAATTAAAAGCTCTTGGAGCAGATCCATTTCTTTTTGATACAACTGTGGTATATCCAAGTTTAAGAAGGACTAAAATAGGGTATAAAATAGTAGCCGCTCTCAATGGATTTTTAAAAATTGGATATAAAGTTGTAATTGGGGATACTGGAGAAGCTGTTACCATTGGAAATAAAAGTTTTATAGTTGCAAATGAGTTACTAGAATCGACATATATTGTAGTCATTACTCATATAACAGGACATGAAATTACAGGTTTTGCAGGTTCCATAAAAAACTTAGGCATGGGCGGGGTAACTAAAAAAACAAAACGAAAGATGCATGTTGGTAGTATACCTGTGTATTTCAGAGATAAATGTACACTTTGTGGAGTATGTGCAGAGGCGTGCAATTTTCATGCTATTACTGTCAACAAATATAGTTGGAAAGTGGATATTATTCTATGCGAGGGTTGTGGTAAATGTGTAAAAATATGTCCAAACCACGCTTTAACAGTTAAAGATAATGAATTACAGCGTTCTTTGGCTTTATCAACTAAGGCCATAGTAACAGGAAAAAAAGTGCTTTATATTAATGTCCTAAAGAACATTACTCCAATTTGTGATTGTGGGCCATCCTTGAAATCGCCATTTTGTACAGATATTGGTTATTTAATTTCCGATGATCCTGTTGCTATTGATAAGGCATCTCTTGATATTATTGATAAAAATAATGAAGACAATATTTTTGAAAAGATAACAAAGATTAATCCTATAGTACAGATTGAATATGGAGAAGAAATTAAATTAGGCAGCACTTCTTATGAGTTAATAGAGATATAGGTTAAAGATGACTGAAATTGGGATGATTATAGCTCTAGAATGCGAAATTCCAAAAACCCTCAGAAGGTATAAATTCAGAGAGGAAAAGGAATTTAGGATATACCAGTTGAGAAAAAATCTAAAGATTATTCTGGATATTTCTGGATATGGAAAAAGAAATGCATCAGAAAAAACAGAGAGGTTATTAGACAATTTTGATGTCGATTATATAATAAATTTAGGTTACTCTGGTGCATCTTACCCAGGAGCAAAAATTGGCGATATAGTTATTGCTAGTAAAGCCAAATATTTAAAAAACATGATCGAACTCGATGCCGAATTAATTAAAGCAGCTGCGTCAAAATTAACTTCCGGTAATAACACATATCAAGTAGGCACCATTCAAGTTTTTGATCGTTTTATATTTTCTAAGAAAGGTATTAGTAAGGATGTTCTTGCAGTTGATATGGAGTCTTTCTTTGTAGCACATCTAGCGTTACAAAAGGGAGTTAAAACATTGATTGTAAGATCAATATCTGATATTTTGTCAGGAAAGGAGCCATCATGCTTTCACAATCTTATTGTAAGATATAAGCTGCTAAAAGGATTTAAAAAAGCATCACAGGCATTAGATGATTTTTTCAAAGTTTTTTTTCAGTTATAATTAAAATTTACACAAAATCATTTCCGATCCTTTACATTATTTTTTAAGGGTTAAATAAGTCAGTACTAAGGTACCTATCACCGCGATCTGGAAAAATCACAACAATTACACCACTTTCAGCATTCTTTGCAGTTTCAATTGCTGCAAGCATTGCAGCGCCACTGCTCATACCAGCAAATATGCCTTCTTTTTTTACTAGTTTCCGTGTCATCTCAAAAGCATCATTTGTTTCAACCATAACTTCTATATCAATCTGTGAAGGGTCATAAATTGATGGCACTATTGCTTCTTCCATATTTTTAAGACCTTGAATATAATGACCTTTAACTGGATGAGCACATACGATTTTCACATTTGGATTATATTCTTTAAGATATTTTCCAACACCCATAATTGTTCCAGATGTACCTATCGCTGAGACGAAATAATCAATTTTTCCACTTATTTGATCAAGGATTTCGCACGCAGTTGTTTCATAGTGAGCCATTTTGTTATAATGATTTGTAAATTGATCTGTGCAGAAATATTTATCAGGATGTTTCTCTCGTAATTCTTTTACTTTCATTATTGCGCCATCTGTACCTTTTTCTGCAGGTGTTAAAAGAACTTTACCACCAAAACAAGTAATCATCTTACGTCTTTCAATCGATACTGCCTCACTCATCACAATTTCAACATCATAGCCTTTAACAACTCCAATCATTGCAAGAGAAATACCAGTATTACCAGATGACGCTTCGATAATTGTTTTCTTTTTAGTAAGAGTCCCTTCTAATTCTGCTTGCTCAATCATTTTAAGAGCAATCCTGTCTTTGATACTGCCACTAGGATTATTGCCTTCAAGTTTGGCGTAAATAATAGTATGAGGATTAGGATTAAGATTGTTTATTCGAACCATTGGAGTATTTCCGATAAGGTCGATAATATTTTTTCCAATATTCTTCATATTAATCATATCAAAAATCACCTCTTAAAACTTTTTAGGCGATGCACTAAGTCAACAACAGAAAAAACAGATCAGTAATTGATTTAGTAACATCATACAAGAAAAACATATGATGGACCTATATAATAACTTTTCCAAGATATTTTTTATTCAAATAAAGTTTGTAATAATATTAAATATTCTCAACATTCTTGGATGTAACAGTTGGCAAAAATCAATGAATCTATTTTTTTTACTTAATACAGTTACAGAATCATATACTTCATCATAGTTGCCATTCAAATCCTTTAAACCATATACAGTTAACTCAACAGATTCTGTTCCATCTTTTATTGTCCATGCATTGAATGTCATTGTTTTTGACCAAGATGCATCTACAAGAAACCATGCCCAGCAGACATCAGTATTATTCGCACTCCATTCACCAATTGGAAAAATTGGTTTAGGTTCAGAGCTTCCAAAACCTAAAACTCCCCAATCATAGTTAAACATTGGACTATCATCAATGGATGGGAGTTTTATTCCAACTGCAACCGCTTTATATTCTCTATTTGTTTCTACAATAATTTTGAATTCTAATGTGCTTCCGGTAACTGCGGCGACTATTTCATCTTCCCAATTTCCTCCAGGTTTTCGTATTTTAAGGTCAGCTTCTAAATCATTTAATGAAAAAATTTCTGTTTCATTTTTTGGTTTTAAATTCCTTAATGATATACCGCTAGCGGGTAAAATTAAAACATTTATTAATAAAATAAGCCCAATACATCCAATGATTATTTTCCTATTCATAATTTGAATATATTAATCAAGTTATAAAAGTTGTGTTTTATGAATTATTTATATTTATTAAAAGGTAAAACAAAAAAGATATAAGAAAACCTTTAATATAGCTATACCATTATTAAACAATCATATAAAAATTGGGGGTGTTAAATTATGATCAAAAATTCTAAACAAAAAATTGTAGTGGGATTAATATTGTGTTTTATTTTATCAGTTTGTTATCCTGCAATGGGATTACAGACAGACACCATATCCAATAAAGAATTTTCATCTGTAAAAAACTCAAATATTTTATCTGCCTCAGAACCTAATTATATAAATTTAGATTTTAGTTTTTCAGACCCTGTTATAACAGAGGATGATGAATATTCATATGTTTCAGTTGCAGAAGCTGATTTTAATCATATAGCTGATGGTGAACCAGTTTTACCCGTAAAACTAGTTTTAGAAGAATTTATCTTTGGAACAGAGATAATTTCGGTTACTTATGAAATATCAACTCCTGTAACAGTATCTCTATTAAAGAAAATTTCTTTTGGTAGAATTTCTCCTCGTGGAACAGATATGGATGAAGATATTTATGGTAGTTCTAATCTTTTTCCTGCTGACTGGGTTACTTATCATACCGGTGGAGGATTATCAAGTGACAATCATAAGACATACCTTGCTGTAAGGATTTATCCAACTAGATATAAACCATTAAATGATCAATTGCAATATATTACTCAAATTTCTCTTAACATTACATATGCAGAACCGGATCAACCACCAATTAACGAAAACTCAGATTACGATCTTCTTATATTAGCACCATCTGAATTTAAAGCCTCTCTTCAGCCTCTTGTTAACCATAAAAACGATAATGGAGTTACAACCGAGCTTGTTGAATTATCAGAGGTTTATAATCAGATGTCTTTAGAGGGTAGAGATAACGCAGAGAAGATCAAATACTATATAAAAGAGGCAATTGAGACTAAAGGTGTCCGTTATGTTCTTTTAGTAGGTGGTATGAAAGGTCAGGGTTTTTCCTGGCATTTACCTGTCAGATATAGCCATGTAGTCCCTCCTGATGAACAAGAATATGCTGAGCAATCTTTTATCAGTGATTTATATTATGCAGATATTTATGATAGTGTGGGAGGTTTTTCCAGCTGGGATTCAAATGAAAATGATGTCTTTGGCGAATGGGATGACACAAACAAGGATGAAATGGATTTATATCCAGATGTATATTTGGGACGTCTTGCTTGTAGATATAATTTTGAAGTAATAACAATGGTAAATAAAATAATAAATTACGAGGATGATGGAGTTAGCGATTCCTGGTTTAAAAATATGGTTCTTATAGCAGGTGATTCTTATAATGATTCTAAGGGTTTTATCGAGGGTGAGGAGATTTGTGAGCAAGCATTTGATTATATGCCTGGATTTAATGCCGTAAGATTATATGCGGCTGAGGATCAAGACATAGATAAAGACAGTGTAAAACAAGTCATAGACCCTGGCTGCGGATTTGCTTATTTCTGTGGACATGGTAACCCAGGAACATGGTCTACACATTTTCCTCCAAAAGCAGAAGGTTGGGTTACAGGCTTTGATGCTTTTGATATGATTTATTTAAAAAATAAAGAGAAACTCCCAATAGTTGTTATAGGTGGATGTTGCAATAGTCAATTTGATGTAACAATATTAAACCTCTTCATAAATTTACAAGAAGCAATACAAACATCAACTTGGATGCCAAGATGTTGGAGTTGGTGGTTAACCTGTAAAATAGGTGGTGGAGCAATTGCTACCATTGGTAGCACTGGACTCGGAACACATGGGCGAGAAGATACAGATAACAACAATATTGCAGACTATTTGGAAGTTCTTGATGGCTGGTTAGAGCTACGATTTTTCCAACTTTATGGTATTGAAAATAAAAAGAATCTTGGAGAAAACCATGGTGTAACACTCACTGAATATTTGCATATATTTCTTGGCAGTAATGAAAAAATGGATGTGAAAATGGTACAAGAATGGATACTATTTGGAGATCCAAGCCTCCAAATAGGAGGTTATTGAGAATAACCCTACTAATTCTGTAATATTTTCAAGTCTTTTGCTTTTAAACCATTTTTAGTATATTCTTTGATATATTGTACTTTATCTCCTTTTCTAAGAAAGATTGTCCAAAATGGGATTTCACTTTTATGGATAAAGACGTCTTCACCGTCTTCACCTTTGATAAAGCCATATCCTTGTTTAATGTCATACCAAATAACTTTTCCGTTCATAACTTTTCATTTCTCCTTTATAAAAAAATTGTTTATTCTTTTTTAAAAAATAAAAAAAGATTTTTCGTAAAAATAACCTTATCTAAGTAAATCTTTCAATTTTTTACTAAAATCTTTTTGGTTTATGACTCTGATAACAGTCCCTACAATAGACAGGTCTAGTGCCATCTGGCTTGAATGGAACTTCTGTTTCCTTTCCACAATCTGCACAAGTTACTTTGTGCATTTCTCTAGGGCCTCTATCAAACCCTCTATTTCTATTTTCTCTATACATATATTATTTCCCTTTTTATGTTATGGTGGGCAACGATAATGTGGAGTTATTATTTAAATATTATCCATCTAGTAACTTTTAAAGGCAAAAAGAGCAAACTAAATATTATGTCAAATGATTTGTTCTGTTGTGAATTTACTAGAAACTATCATATTATTTGTTATGGCTTTTTTACCACCAATAATTTATGCTATTTGGATTAGAAACACAGAAAAATATAATAGAGAACGATGGTGGCCAATTATTTTTTGTTTCATATGGGGTGCAACCATTGCAGTTATTGCCGCAATAATCCTAGAATTAATTTTACATATCTCAATAGCTCCTTCAATTGAAGATCAAAATATTACTGATCTTATTACGGTGATAATTATCGCACCTTTTGCTGAAGAGTTAACAAAACCTCTTGCTCTACGTTTTAAATTAGTTAAAAAGGAACTTGATGAACTTGAAGATGGTCTGATTTATGGTGCTGTAGCTGGACTTGGTTTCTCAGCAACAGAGAATCTTCTTTATGGTTCAACCTTTATGACATATGGTCTTTTGTTTTTCTTTTTCCTAATTATGTTAAGAAGCTTTGGAGGTTGTTTACTACATGCTTCTGCGACAGCGTGGACTGGATATGGATACGGAAAAGCAATTATGAAACGCACTCCATTTATTCGTGTTATTCCTTATTTCCTACTGGCGATACTAGTTCATGCATTCTATAACTCGCTTCTTTCGTTTGAAACTATAGGGGTGATAATAGGTTTATTTGCAGCTTTAACATTTGCTGGTATCACAATAATTATAGTGAGAAAAAAGATTAAAACTCTTGACGAATCAAGTGGCTAAAACCTTTAAAAGAGTTTATATTACCTGTTTGTGAGGAGTAGGTTTGAAAAAGATAGCAATTTTAACTAGAGACTGTGCCGGAGTTAACGCAGCTATAAGATCTGTTGTAAGAACTGCTTCTAAGCATGGAATGGAAGTAGTTGGCATTATAAGAGGCTACGATGGTCTAATAGATGGAGAGCTAACTCCTTTGGATCACAGGTCTGTTTCTGGAATTATCAATAAAGGAGGTACAATTCTTAAAACATCACGCTCAAAAAGATTTTATGAAGAATCTGGACAAGAACAAGCATCGAAAACTATACATGAAAATAACATAGATGGTTTAATTGTAATTGGTGGTAATGGCTCTTTAACAGGCGCACATATCCTTGCGACTAAATATCATATTCCTGTAGTAGGTATTCCTGCTACTATTGACAATGATGTAACTGGTGTGGATCTAGCTCTTGGTGCTGATACAGCAGTCAACGTTGCTCTTGACGCACTTGATAAAATAAGGGATACTGCAACAAGTCTTGAACGAATATTTATCGTAGAAGTGATGGGCCGCTGTTGTGGTTATATTGCTCTTAATGTGGCGTTAGCTGGTGGATGCGAGGAGGTTTTAGTCCCTGAAAAGGACTCTAATCTAGATGAGATGTGCAGAGAGATACAAGAAGGCAATGAAAAAGGGAAAGTAAGCTGGATAGTAATAGTTGCTGAGGGAAAAGCAAAAGGCTCGGATATTGCAGAAATTATTACAAATAAAACAGGTTTGGAAACACGCGTAGCAGTTTTAGGTCATATTCAAAGAGGCGGCAGGCCTACAGCTATAGACAGATTACTTGGTGCGCGTCTTGGAAACCATGCTGTAAACGTTTTAAAAGATGGGTTGACAGATCATTGTGTAGGTTTTAAGGATGGAAAATACTTTACGGTACCACTTAGCGAATCAATTCAACCAAAGGAAATAGATGTCGATGGATACTATAGACTAATTAAAATCTTAACATAACCTTTTTTAAGTTAAGATTTCCCAAAATATGCCTTAACGTGAGGTCTTGTGAGGTAATATAGAAAGATTAGACCAATAGGAATGGAGAGGGCAAATAAAATTCCACCAATAGTCCATGCCCAACTCTTTCCTTTTAGAATTCCATATGGTAGTATTATAGCTGAGATTACAAATACGGTGATATAATAAATCCATAGCCATGCATTTGTATAAACCACACCTAGAAAATAATATAAAAAAACTGTAAATATTGCTTCAAAAATCATAATAAACGCAAGTATAGTTACTCCTAATGGACGATCATGTTTTATTTGTTTTATTTCAAGTTTTTTTTCTTTGACTTTGTTATTTAGTTTTCCTAGTGATTTGCTTTTCAGAAAATTTTTATATTCCACTTCAGAATCAAAAATAATGGGCATTCCTTGAAAGCCACAATTACGACAAACATCTTTAGATGTATATCCTGTTAGAACTCCATCCCCCATTCTGCCTTGGAAAATTTTCCTGCTACCACAGTTAGGACATGCTTTGATCTCCATAGGATTGTGTCAATAGCTGATGTTACTTAATAAATTTCTTGTTGAAAAAATCGAATATATTTATAATGCATTAGTTATTACAAATTGGAGGAAAGAGGAGGTTATTATGGTAAAATATTGCCCTAATTGTGGAGTTGAAGTTAAAGAAGGATTTAAATTTTGTCTGGGTTGTGGAGCACAGCTTCAGACAGATGCAGCAGCTCAACCAGCTCAGGCACCAGCAGCCCCACCTGTGCAACCACAGCAACCTATACCGCCACCTGTTGCACCTCAGCAGGGTTATGCACCTATGCCACCGCAGAAGTCAAATATGAAACTGATTGGTGCTATAATTGCTATAGTCGTTATTGTTGTAGTTGTTGCTTTAGTTCTTGTATTATTCATGGGTGAAGGAATATCAGGTAGTGACAGTCGATTTGTTGGAGAATGGGAACAATCTAATGAATATATGTCAGGCATAACATGGAGTTTTAAAAGTGGTGGATCCTTTGAATCCATGGGTATAGAAGTAGGAACTTGGCGAGTAAATGGCAATCAAGTTTGTATCACACCATCACATGGAGGATCAGGAGCTGAAGTGTGTTATGACTATACGTTTTCACCTGATGGCAATACTCTTACCTTGTCTTTCAGTGGTGTTGAAACTGAATTAACTAAGAAATAAATAATGGAGGAAAAAATATGGAAAATAAAGAAATGACATTAATAGTAAAAATTTTGGGGCTAGTAGGTGCTATTTTTTGCGGAATATGTTTAATATTACCTTGGGCTGGAATTAGTTTGCTTGGTAGTGGAATGAGCTTATACCCCTGGGGTGCTTCGGCATTTTCAACAATAGCTAGTGAGTGGGATTTTTTCTTTATAAATTCAATAAGTACAGGCGTTACTGAAAATATTGTATTAAGTGTAATTATGATTGTTGCTTTTATAATAACAATAATTGCTCTAATAATAGGTATTCTCGGCGTTATAAAAATTGGTAAAAAACCAAGTAATTCTATGCTTACTGCAGGAATTTTATCAATTATTGCAGTTATTTTATGTGTTATTGCAATTTCTCAAGCTAATGCATTAATTAATCAGACAGGATTTGGAATAGCTTTAGGTTTTGGAGCTGGCTTCTTTTTAATAATCATAGCAATGATTTTATATTTTGTTACATTTGCACTTCAAAAAATATTTATAACTTCTCCGATGCCTGGGGCTTATCAACAACCTATGTATCAACAACCTCAATATGGACAACCACAGATGACGTATACACAACAACCACCAGCTCAGCAAATGCCACCCCCACAAGCACCTCCAGTACAACAAGCTCCTCCACCACAACAGCAACCACAAACACCACCACCTGCAAAAACTGACCAGACATTCTGTCCGGACTGTGGAACAAAATTACTACCAAATTCGAAATTCTGCCCTTCATGTGGTAAGCCAATTTAAAAAATCTGCCTTACCAATTTCTATCTTTTTTCTTGATAAACTCTGATAAAGTTCTCAATAGTTCTATCATAGGTTCTCTCAACTTCATCAGGGAAAAAACATGCTGGAACCTCTCCTCGGCTCTTATGATAAACTAAACATTCGCAGCATATACCTTTTTTATCGCATGGATAAGTACAATTACAATTAACTTTATTTTGCTCAATTTTGCATTCTGCCATTTCAATTCCTCCTATTTTGCAACCAATTCTTTAAACTCTTCTTCACTAATAGTTACTAAACCTAGTTTTTTTGCTTTACCAAATTTTGAACCGGGTTTATCGCCAACTACAACATAACTAATATCCTTACTTACGCTAGATGCTACAATACCTCCTTTTTTCTTAATGAGATCAGATGCATCTGGTCTGGAAAAAGTTGTTAACCCACCTGTGAAAACAAATTTCTTACCCTGTAAAGGTAAATTTTTTTTTCTAATCTCTTTAGTTTTAACGCCTATATCTTTCAGTTTTTCAATAAGTTTAGTATTTTCATCAGTTGCAAAGAATGTAGCGATAGCTCCAGCTGTTTTTCCACCAAGTCCATCGATTTCTTTAAGCTCTTCTTCCGAAGCATTTGCAAGTTCATCGATGGAGTTATATTTTGATGCTAATAGCTGAGCAGCATATTTGCCTACATGACGAATTCCAAGGCCATATATGAATCTCGAGAGATCCTGTTTTTTACTTTTTTCAATTGAGTCAAGTAGATTCTGAGCAGATTTCTCTTTGAATCCTTCAAGTTTTAATACATCTTCTTTTTTAAGGAAATACAAGTCAGCTATGTTGTCAATTAAACCTTCTCCAATGAGTTTGTCGATTGTTGATTCACCTAGGTGATCAATATCCATTGCATCTCTCGATGCATAGTATCTAACTCGCCATTTAAGACGAGCAGGACAATACTTATTCGGACATCGAACTGCAACTTCTCCCTCCTCACGGACAACAGCGGTTCCACAAACAGGACATTTTTTTGGAATAGATTTTCTTTTTTCAGTACCAGTTCTTTTATCTATAATGCTTTTAACAACCTGGGGTATTACATCTCCACTGCGTTCTACAAGAACTTGATCTCCAATCCGGATATCTTTTCTTTTTAGCTCATCAAAGTTATGTAAAGTAGCACGGGAAACAGTTACCCCTCCTACTTCAACAGGTTCTAAAATTGCAACAGGTGTCAGGGTACCAGTTCTGCCAACCTGTATGGCTATATCATTGAGAAGTGTTGTAGACTGTTTTGCAGCGAACTTATAGGATATTGCCCAGCGAGGATTTTTTGATGTTGACCCCAGTTCTTTTTGTTTTTCAAGTGAGTTGACCTTAATTACAGCGCCATCTATCTCGTAATCTAGTTTTTCACGTTGTTTTTCTAGTTCACCACAATATTTGATCGCCTCCTCAATATCTGATACTTTTTTGGTTAAAGGATTTGTTCGAAACCCAGCTTCCTTCAATGCTTCTAATGTTTTTTCATGAGTCTTTAAATCTTTATCAGAATATGATATGAAATAGATGAAAATATCAAGAGGTCGTTCAGCAACAATCCTTGAATCAAGCTGACGTAGAGAACCCGCAGTAGCGTTACGTGTATTTGCAAAAACCACTCCTCCTTTTTTAGCTTGTTCCTTGTTATATTTTTTAAATCCATCGATAGACATGTAGACTTCGCCGCGTACCTCAATATTCTTTAGAGTATTGTTGCGCAGTCTTAGAGGTATACTACGTATTGTTTTAAGATTCTGAGTGATGTCATCTCCTCTTATGCCATCTCCACGTGTTGCACCTCTAACAAGAACACTATTTTCATATAACAGTGCAACACCTGCACCGTCTATTTTCGGTTCGACAACATATTCAACATCGCTAACATGTTTTTTTACGCGCTCATCAAACTCTCTTAGTTCATCATAGGTATAAGTATTAGCAAGAGAAAGCATTGGAACCTTATGTTCAACTGTTTCAAAACCCTCTGATGGTTGTTCACCGACTCGTTGAGTAGGAGATTCTGGAGTAATTAATTCTGGAAAATTAGATTCAAGTTTTTCAAGTTTTTTTAGAAGCTGATCAAATTCATAATCTGAAATAACTGGATTGTTTTCAACATAATACTTGTAATTATGAAGATTAATCTCCTCACGAAGTTTTTCGATTTTCTTTTTCGCTTCGTTTTTATTCATTACTATTTTCACAACCCAAGATGTTTTTCAAGTTCCTTAAGGGTACACGTATTTAGAATATCTTTTTTTTCTAGCCATCCACGACGAGCAGTTGCAACTCCATATCGTATAAATGATAAATGATTCAGATTATGAGCATCTGTATTAATGACAAACTTTACTCCTCGCTCTTTAGCAAGCTTTGCATGTAAATCGTTGAGATCAAGACGATCTGGGAATGAATTAATTTCTAGGTATGTATTTGTTTCTCTTGCGGTATCAAATATTTTATCCATGTCAAGTTCGAAAGGTTCTCTTCGACCTAATAAACGACATGTTGGATGAGCAAGAAAATGAACATTTTCATTTTCCATACCTTTAGTTACTCTCTTGGTAATATCTTCAGATGTCATCTTAAAAGTGGTATGAATTCCTATTCCAACAAAATCAAATTTTTTTAGGATTCTATCACTATAGTCAAGAGTTCCATCAGGTTTGATGTCACATTCTGTGCCACATAAAACCTTCAAATCTTTTAGTTCTTTGTTGATCTTATCAATCAGGTTTAATTTCTTAACAATCCTTTCTTCAGTTAAACCCCTCGCAACTTTTAATGATTGAGAATGATCAGCTATACCAACATATTCATAGCCAAGTTTCTGGGCATAATCAGCGATGTTTTCTATCGTTTCAAAACCATCGCTCCAATTAGAGTGAACATGAAGATCGCCTTTAATATCTTTATATTCTACTAGTTCTGGAAGTTGTTTTTTTGCAGCTACTTCAATCTCACCACGATTTTCACGTAGCTCTGGTTCAATATACGAAAGACCAAGTTTGTTGTAAATCTCTTCTTCGCTTTTACCAACAACATATTTATTGGTCTCCTTTTCAAAAAGACCATATTCGTTAAGTTTCAATCCTTTTTTGATGGCAATACTTCGCATTTTCACATTATGCTCTTTTGATCCTGTAAAATACTGTAAAGCAGCACCAAAACTTTCATCTTTTACAACGCGTAAATCAACTTGAAGGTTATCGTTTAAAACAACACTAGTCTTAGTGCTGCCTTTCATCAAAACGCGATCAACATCATTATATTTTACAAAATATTCCATGACTTCATCAGGGTGGTCTGAAGATGCAAGAATATCAAGATCGCCAATTGTTTCTTTTCTCCTACGAAGACTACCAGCTATGCTAACCTTTTCAATTTTATCACATTTTTTTAGATAATTGATATAATTCTCACCATCAGTTAAGGCTACATTGAGCAATACACGACCACTAGTTTTTTCCAAGAGTTGAATACCACGAAGGATATTTGCTTCAGTAATCACACCGAAGCCTTCAAGATCTCTTAACTTTCCATCTATGCATGCTTGTCTAAGTTCCTCAATTGTTTTAATCCCAAGATTCTGATACAAGGCTGATACCTTTTTAGGGCCAAGCCCAGAAATATTAAGCATTTTAAGTAGACCTTCAGGGATCTCCTTCTTCAATTTTTCAAAATATTCTAAACGCCCTGTCTCTATTAATTCCTTAATTTTTTTAGCAAGAGCTTCTCCGATGCCTTCAATTTCCCGAAGTCTGTTTTCATTAGAAACAACCCCAATATCTTCATCTAATACTTCGATTGTTTGAGCAGCTATACGATATGCTCTTGTTTTAAAAAATATCTCTCCTTTTAAATCAAGCAAATCTGCAATTTGATACAAGACATCTGCCACAAACTGATTTTTCATATCACACGCTCTTATTTATCAAAATAGATTTCAATTTTAACTCCACTGTCATCCTTAAGATTCAACTTTTGTCTTAAAAAATCCTTAGATACAAACTCGAGAACATTCGAATAATGACTACGGATTGGAAGAACAATTGCACCATCTGTTCCATTTATTTTTGCCCTGAAACATCTAACTCCACCAAATGATCGATTTTTAGTTTTAAACTCATCGATACTAATTGCCCTATGATCTTTTAATAACCTTAACTTGTTCCTCTCAACATACTCAATTTCTACATTAAGAGTCCCAGGATATGGGACAAAACCAAGTTTTTCTTTAAACTGTTCAACATATCCGCTTTGCTCGGTATAATATCTACCTTCTCCCAGGCCTGATACCACTTTACCTTTAAAGATAACTCTGTCTGTAAGCTCAAAAATCTGCTGGTATTGTAAATGTTCCTCATGGAGAAATCCTTCACCATGACTAGTGATCATAATAAGCTGTTTTTTTATTCCAAGTTCCCTAGTTACCATTCCTTTTTTATCTAGTTCTACAAGATATCTTGAAGCGCTTTGCTGACTGGTTTCAAGTTGTTTAGCGAGCTCGAGTGACGAAATTTCTATTCTATTCTTAATTGCCCCTAATAATGCAAGTTCTTTCAATGTCTGCAGAAGATATGGTTTCATAATTTAGCCTCCCTTTATCCTCTAATATTTTCCGCTAGTTTTTCTCCTTCTTTAGTTAGAATGTATTTATTACCTTTTTTCTCAAGTATTCCTCCGCTTATGAAATCATCAGCTACTCTTATAGCAATATTGCGAATGATTCGATGTTTCTTAGCGATTCTATCTATATTTGTTTCGCCAGATGCAATCCCGTCAAAGATTGTTCTTCTGAATTTATTTGATAGTATATAGCCTTCATCCATGATAAATACCAATATCTTAAAATCAATTCATACGAATTAAGCGTTTCGGATAATTTAGCTACCAATAAATCAAGTAGATAGGTAAAATCTCTAACCATTGGTGATGGTGGGATGATTCAATATCCTACTATCACTTCTCAATTATTTTATTACGAATTAGTCGTTCTTTACTCAATATTAATTTATCTCTGTGTTTATAAGTATAAAACTCAGGAAACTTGATCACAATCTTATACATGTCATCGATATTTCCTTTGTAATTATTATCCAATTTTATATTTGCAAAATCTAACCCTGTATAGAGTTCATTGTAATAACAGTATAAAAAGTGGACACGTTGGTATGCAACAGTTTTTGGCATCATCTTAATTATTGTTGGAATAACTAATTTTTATAGGAATAATATTATCTGATTTTTTTTCCTGTTGGGTAATGGCCTATAATGCTTTAAAAGGGTAATTTTTTCCTATTGCTCCCTGTGTTTCAATCTTGAAATGAAATCAGTGTAAAAAGCAAGGTTATTCTGTAATAATTTATTAAAGATATTTGCCCAGTGGTTAAAGATTTTTTAAAATTGGAAATTCCGAGGAAAAAAGAAACCGCTTCTTGCTCTGAATTTTTTTTACAATATTTTTAATATATTCTGTATAAGAAAAAATTGATATTTGCCCATTTTTTCTTATATTTGTTGCATCCCCTAATAACATTATATAAGTGTCACTTAACTCATCAGGGAGCCACTTCTTAAATCTGTGTTTTAATGCAATTTTATGAAATCTTTGAAGATAATCATGCTTTTTTGAAGTCCATTTATCCCTAATCATTATATAGGTATAATATCTTAATTTGAGATTATATGCCATTACATAATATTTACCCTTTAGCACATAATATTCGTTATATCGATACCATTCCTCGACTAGATCTAATACATCTTCACCTTTCCAGCTACTTAAATCTAGTTTTTCTCCTAAAGAATGCCTCATCTCGTAAACTTTCCATCTAACATTATTCCGGACTATTTGGGGTGTATTGTCATATGCATATTGTTCATATGTTTGACATTTTGCATTGTAGACCAAATGCTTAATTTGTATAAGTGTTCCATTGGTTTCTGGAGAAATAATTATTTTAACAATGGTTTTTCCTATTGGTGAATTTTTTTGATAATTACCCGTGCTTTTATTATTATAGTTGCGACTGGGAATAC
>JAGMDE010000160.1 GCA_023128855.1 Thermoplasmatales archaeon
TTATATATAAGACTTTGCTCTAAATTGTTGTGCATTCTCCTTATTTTTTCAAAAAAAGTCAGTAAATTATTCTTCGAAATTAAATCCACCAAGTAGAGTGTTTGAAGGTATATGTCTAAGTGCAAGATTACCTTTACAATCTTTAACAGTGTCACCTTCTTTAATCTCGCCTGATGGGAGTATTGCAACACCCGAACATATTTCATGTTCCTCCCATTTAATTCCATCTTCATAGATTTTTTGAACTGTTAAAGTCCTAGTATTTTTATCCATTGTAAAAATAGCTGGAGGTTTAGAACTCTTTTTTTCTTCAGTTTTATCAAATCGACCCAGAATTATAAATATTAGAAATAGACAAAATAGACCCGTTAAAAAGAATTGAATATGATATACCCAAATTGCACAAACCCAGCTAACTATCCATACAACTCCAAGAATTTTATCTGTTGATGGAATCCTCTCTATCATCCCCTCCAAGTCCATTGAATATAGTAACAAATAACTAGTATTTAATTTTATTTTATAAAGTTAAAGATTATCGTTCTAAAAAATCATATAAGTTTACATGATGAACTTCATTTTTAAAAGCACTTTTTCCGTCACCTGCTAAAGTGAACCACATATCACCAGTTTCAGGGCAAATAACCCATTGGTGCCATACTTCAAGTATACGTAAACTTGTTGCAATAAAAAATAAAAAATCAATCCTGCCATTGTAAGTATTTCTAAGAATTTCCATCATTGAGTTAGAATCCAGGTTGCCCCAGTGGTTTTCTATCCCGATACTTAATGCCCTATAGTGTCTCCACATAGGAAAAAATTTATTTTTACCTAGTAACCAGGAAAAAAAACTCTTTTGATTGTAATTTTCCCTCTGAGTTGAAGCTAATGTTTTATTTATATAAATATTCGTTCGTCTTACAACATGATCAATCTCCCAAAAAGGATATAATGATTCCACGGGATTATCCCATGTACCTATATATGAATGATTAGCTGAGATTTCAACAGCATAGGAAACAGGTATCTTATAATCAGATATGATATAAGCCTTACCACCTGTTTTATTTTCTGTTATATACCCTATTGCTTCTTCTGCTGTTGATGAATGATCAAGAACAAATTTTATTAGATATGTAGCTGGTGTTCCAAATCTTGTCACATCATTACTCTCTACCCCATTAATACCCAATACCACACCTTTTTCATTGACTCCACCTAACATTCCTAGGTATCCTGCAATATTAACACCCATAGAAGCATATCCTTCATCTGGTTCGCGAATAATTACAATTTGATTTTCTTGGACAACAAAAACACCTGATTCTGGATCCTGTAGCCATATTGGTACATCATAACTTCGCCCATGATACAATTTACCATTAGTTGTAGCAGGGCCCCAACAAGCAAAATTACAACATTCTAAAGATAAAGAGCGGCTATAACGAGGAATATTATAATGTCCTAAATAACCTACCGCAACATATTCAAAGGGTAAATCAAGTCCGTCAGCAAATCCTTGAAGCTCATCAATATGATCGAGTGGAATAAAATTTTTTACAAAATCCCAGTCTTCCACTAAATCTTCATATGTGACGCCATGTTTTTCTGCATAATGAATAACAGCTCTTAAAAGCTGTAAACATTTTTCTTTTAACAGTGATCCATGCCGGAATCCCATCTCATAATAAGACCCCTTAACATGAAGAATAGTAACACCATTAATTTCTTCAATCCAACCACCTGCATTGTTATCAATTTCAAGATAGTTATTAGTAATAATTAATTCATTAGAATGACTAATAATTGGTAAGAATATCAAAGTGAAAAAAAGTATACTAACAAAGATAGAAATAAACCGATTTTTCATCAGTGAAATAGACCCCCATTTTAATAATAATTATAAGATGCATTATTACTTAAGTATTGTGGGTCCTTATTATTTAGAAATAATTATTGTTTCTTCACAATCATCTTTATATGGTCTTATATGCTCATAATTTCTTATAAATTTGATATTTTTATCTAATTTTCTTAAAAAAAGTTTACATGGTCCTTCAGATATTCTTTTACATGATTGTTTAGAATCAATTCTAAACTTAAGCGAAAAATTTAGAATTGGACAATTATTTTTACATCTGGTAACCAATTCATTGTCAGTCATTTTAATTATTTCACAATCTTCAGTAGGAACTTTTAAAAAATCATAATAAAATAATTCAAGGATATCTTTTGTTGAAATTTTTTTCGGAATTTTGTTTTTTATATGCCACATAATTACGGCAAAGTAAAATATAATTGTATATAATCGAAGATGATATAGAATTTTTAATAATAAGCTATATTTCTCCATTTCTAAAATGCATCATTTATCTAATATTTAACTATTAACAACTAGTATCTTTATCCAAATGTTGCATGTATTAGAATACCTGCATAATGGGCAGCAATTATAACAAAAATTGTAATAATTAGATGCTCGCAGACTACTTTTAGCATATTAGCCTCTCTCAGACGAGCAACGATTAAGCTAGTTAGAAAAATCAAATATAATCCGATCATAATGGATACATATATTGCTATCTGTAAATCAAATATCAAAACCGGTATAACAAAAATAGATGAAAAAATAAATTTAGCAATTAGAGTACAAATAGTTGATTTCCAAACGTCCTTGTGTGATAAATGATT
>JAGMDE010000161.1 GCA_023128855.1 Thermoplasmatales archaeon
GGTTCGTATTCAATCCCTTCTAGTTCTTTTCCTTTGAAACCATCTAATAGTTCAAAATTTTGGCCTTTTAATAACACATTTGCTCTTTCTTCTGCAAGGATTAAAATTTGATTGTTATAACGGATTTTTACGTACAATTGGTCAGGATGAACAGCAAGTGCAGCATTAGAAATAAGAGTCCAAGGTGTTGTAGTCCATGCTAGGAAATATGCATCCTCTTTTTTCAATTTGAATTTTACAAATATTGATGGTTCCTCAACAGCTTTATATCCTTGAGATAACTCATGAGCGGATAGTGCAGTTCCACAACGTGGACAATATGGAACCACCTTATGCCCTTTGTACAAAAGTTTCTTTTCCCAAGCTTGTTTAAGCGACCACCAAACTGACTCAATATATTCATTTTTAAAAGTAATATACGGGTCATCCATATCAAGCCAAAAACCAATTCGTTTTGTGTTTTCAACCCATGCATCCTCATATCTTAAAACACTTTTTTTACACTCATCATTGAATTTTTTAATACCGTATTTTTCAACGGCCTGTTTATCTTTAAGGCCTAATTTTTTCTCGACCTCAATTTCAACTGGTAAACCATGTGTATCCCAACCGGCTTTTCTTAGGATATAATGGCCATTCATAGCTTGGTACCTAAGCATTAAATCCTTTACAACTCTAGTAAGAACATGACCTGGATGAGGCATACCATTTGCAGTTGGAGGACCCTCTAAGAAAATATAGGGTTTGCATCCTTCTCTTTGATCGATGGATTTTTTGAATATACTATTCTCTGTCCAGAATTTCAGAATTTTTTGTTCAACCTGTTTAGGATTGTATTTTTGAGGGGGTGATTTGATCATTATTTTTCACCGAATTATCTGATTATATATTATATAACAGCACCCTAATGACAAAAGACCGTTAAAACCATTTCCATCGATAAGACATAAGGTTTTTTAAAGAAAGCAGATATAACGGATTTAAGGAAAATATAAGAAATGAGAAAATGTCTATTAGTAATCGGGTTAACACTAATGTTATCCATTTTAGTTCTAAGTGGATGCATACATGAAGAAACAAAAGATACCGACGGTGACGGATATAATGATGATGTTGATTACTTCCCAAAAAATGCTAACGAATGGTCTGATAGCGATGAGGATGGCATAGGTGATAATTCCGATGCTTTTCCAAATAATGCCACTGAGTGGTTAGACACAGATTCTGATGGATATGGGGATAACAGTGATGATTTCCCAAAGGATGAGGAATTATATTTAAAAGATCTTTTGGTAGAAAGAACCAGAGACTATGAATGGAATTTTACGGGATATGGTGCTACGGAAGGAAAATTAACTGATAATGATGCCAAATATATCCTATTAGAATGTAATACAGAATCAGATGAAGCATATATCAACCCTATAAATGTTACAATTAGCTATCAAGATAATGGGATATGGATCGGGAAAAAATCAGTGTACATCAAAGAAGGATATAACACTTCGATACAAATTCCAGTAAACTTAGCAACAGGTGGTAGAATAGATATCGGGATTTTAAGTTTTGATGGGAGTCAAATAATTGGTCAAAATGGGACTGTTACATATTCAGTTTACCAATTGAAATAATCTTTTAATTCTCTTTTACTTTAAGAGATATCCATCTAATAGTTCCTAATATCATCTGTCTTCATAAACTCTCTAAGCAAGGATGTAGCATAACATCCTTTTAGAAGTTCAAATTTTAAAATTAATGCTTTTTTATTCTTATTCAATTCATCGTCAAATAACTTAAAATCTAAATCTTTGACAAAAGCGAGAATAGGATGTCTTGAACCTGAAGAAGAAATATATGGAATATCAGGGATGATGAAACCCCTTGGATCAATTTTTTCACTATCAATTATTTTGTGCTCAATTTCACCCATTTCACCGTCAGAAAAAACTGAATCACTGCCAAATAAGACGCTGCTTACAGCTGCCTTACCTCTAGAAATTTGAATGTTTATTTTTTCAATATTGCTCTCTTTAACTCTAATATATTCTTGATTAATCATTCCTTTTCTGATAGGTAAAACAATATCTCCAACAATTGCCTCGTTTAACGGAATTTTTTTTCTAATACGGTCACTCAAAATTCTATTAAACAGGTGAGATTGATACGCATAAACAAACATTGTTAGAAGATTCTTTGGCAGTTCTTTTAAAGCACCAACAAAATCTTTCTGGTCAACAACTAACTTGTTAAGCATAGCTTTTTCAAAATTCAATTTATTTGGATAAGATTTCAAGGCTTCTGCAAAATCATGAGTTTTTTCTAATTGTTTACGCAATTCGTAGCTTTCCTCATCTTCTCCATCCATAGGATTTGCAACATAGCTCATCACTGCATTTTCAAAATCATCATTAACAATATATTTTCCAACAATATGGGTAATCGGCCTAACGATACCAAAACGTTGGATGCCATAAAAATTTGGAAAGCCACCATATTTCTCTATAGCAGAAGCTATATCTTTGATAGAGTTTGATTTTAGTTTTTTATCAATATTCCTAACAATTATTTCAAATCTATTGCCAATTAGATTACCAATTTTTATTGGGCGACCGGAGACATAGATGTTTTCTATTTCAACGTCTTTTAATTTTACTTTGGACAACTC
>JAGMDE010000162.1 GCA_023128855.1 Thermoplasmatales archaeon
TCATAATAGAATTCCAAATGGGGATGGTGGAATTTCTATTGGTCAAAATGTGATAATTGGCTATAAAAGCAACTTTTAATAATAGCTTATCTATCGTCTTGTTGTATGGGTAAAAAAACCGATCTAATCTCTATCCTTGTTATCGTAATTATTGGTATGTTTATTCCATTCCTTGGATCAATTGTAATAACCTTTGGTCTTGATTTTACAAACTTTAATGATTTACTCAAAATAGGCTCGACATTTGGTTGGTTTTTACTAATTTTTGCAATTGAACTTTTTGCAGTTTTCATTTATTACCAGCTTACAAACAAGATAGCAAATAAAAAATTGGAGGAAAACAAACCAAAATAATATAAAAAATGAGCATATTATAAGATAAAAATGGCGGAGGTATAAAATATGGCATTAGGTTGTGCAAAATGCTGTGTTTGTGGTGAAGAACACGGACTTGACGACATAGAGCATATTGAAACAAAAGGTGAAACAAGAGATATTTGTAAAGAGTGCGCAACATCAATAAAAGGACTTGTCTAATTCTTATTTCTTTAATCTTTGTTTTACTTTTTCACTAGTTAGTTCTCTAATTGCATCGTTAGCAATCCATCTAGCTGATTTAGAATCAATTTTTTGTATTTCTTTTGCTATCTCAACGGCTTTTTTATTCATTGTAATATCTCTTTTTCCAATATTTCTTAAAGCCCAGTTGACTGCCTTTCTAACGAAGTTACGCTCGTCTGTTGATTCTTTTTTTATTATTTTTAAAAATTCTTCAAACTCTGAATCATCTGTTTTTTTATCATGAACGGCTAGCCAAGCCATTAATGCAAAACCTGCTCTTTTTTGAAATTCTTCTTTTCTTCCAGACCATTCCTTTGCTTTCTTATATGCAAACGGTGTTTTATCAATTAAATGACCACAACAATAGTCGCATATATCCCAGGAATCGAAGTCATTAACCCATTTGTCAATTTGTTCTTCAGATACAGTTTTTGAGTCCTCAATGCATGCTGCGACCATTCTTGCATCACGGATTCCGGATTCCCATAACTTTACTGCAAGATTATGATTTGTACCGATTTTTTTTGCATAATTTCTTAGTGTTGTTACCGAAACTCCAAGATTATTTTCTGTCTTAATCCCAAAACGTCCCATTCCTTCTATGTTTCTGGCACTGCCCATAGATTTCAATTGGCTTATGACTTCTTCGCTTTCCATAAAAAATCCCTATTTTTCTTTATAACGATATTCAATATTGCAACTTCCTTCAATGCTTACCATACAAGGACCTACCGGTGTTGCAGGCGTACAGGCTTGTCCAAACAACGGGCATTCAAAAGGTGACACTAATCCTCTAAGTAACTCTCCACATCTACATCCATCAGGTTCAGTAAATTCCTTACCTTTGAGTTCTACTAAATCATCTTCAAATTTTTTACGCGCATCATATTTATCAAATTTACTACGTAAATCTAAACTTGATTTTGGAATAACAGGAAAACCTCTCCATTTGATATCTCCCTGTTCAAAGACGTCCTTTATTGCCTGTTGAGCCTTGACGTTTCCTTCGGCATGAACAACACGAGTATATTCATTTTGAACAAATGCTTCGCCTTTTTCAATCTGCTGAACAAGCATCCATGCACCCATTAAGATATCAATTGGCTCGAAACCTGCAATAACCTGTGGGACTTTGTAATCCTTTGAGAGAAATTCATAAGGTTTAGATCCAATAATTGTTGAAACATGACCTGGTTCAATGAGACCATCAATTTTTATTTCACCCATTTTAATGATCGCCTCTAATGCTTCAGGTACTGTTCGATGGCAACAAAGAATAGAAAAGTTATCTGGAGGGTTCTTTAAAAGTACTGAAGCAGTAGTAGGGGCTGTTGTTTCAAAACCTACTGCCATAAAAACAACATCTTTATCCGGATTATTTTGTGCAATTTCAACTGCATCTTCTATACCATAAACAGTTCTAACATCACATCCCTCGGTTCTCATACTACGTAAAGATTCTGTTTCACCTGGAACATTAATCATATCTCCAAAACTAGTTACAGTTTTACCTGCTCTTGCTAAAATCAACATTTCTTCAATTTCTCTAGGTGTTGTAACGCAGACAGGGCAGCCTGGTCCTTGTCCAATTTCAACGCCACATTTTTTTAAAAGAGCATCTAAACCATGTTTTACAAGAGAATCTTGATGTGTACCACAAACATGCATGAATTTGAGATTTACGTCTAATTTCTTAATTTTGGAAACAATATCATTTGCTAATTTTTTATCTTTCAAAGAAAACACTAGTTCTCCTCCTGAGAAAGCATCTCTCTAAAAAGGTCAAGAGTTTCTAATGCATCTTTTTCATTAAGCACTTCTATTGCAAAACCAGCATGAACAAGAATGTAGTCTCCAATTTTCACGTCAACAAGAGTAACGTTTGCTTTACGTTTAGTTCCATCTCCATAGTCGACGATTGCATGTTCTTTATTCTTATCAAATTCTATTATTTTACCAGGGATTGCTAGACACACAAACACTCGGTTATAAAGACATATATTATAAAACTATGGTCAAGATAAAATTACCTGTAGGCTGTTGAAAAATTACGGTTT
>JAGMDE010000163.1 GCA_023128855.1 Thermoplasmatales archaeon
AGAAAACATGATTAATGCATTGGAATCAGTTGTTAAAGAACATCCTGAGACGGCTTACATTATGTTAGGAGTTACTCATCCAAATGTCAAACGTGCGCATGGAGAAAAATACAGAATCTCCCTTCAGAGAATGATACGAGAAAAAGGTTTGGAAAATCATGTGTTCCTTCATAATACCTACGTTTCATTAGAGGAGCTTAAAAAGTATTTGATAATGTCAGATATTTTTGTCACCCCTTATTTATCTCAAGATCAGTTGAGCTCTGGAACATTAGCATATGCTGTTGCATGTGGAAAAGTTGTTGTCTCCACGCCTTATTGGTATGCACAAGAGTTATTGGGGGATGGACGAGGGGTACTTGTTCCATTTGGGGATATAGGGAAGCTGGGTAAGCAGATATCTGACCTTTTGTCTAATGAAGAAAAAAGAAACAAGTTGCGTAAGAATGCCTATCAGTTTGGAAGGAAAATGATTTGGAACGAAGTAGGTAGACAATATTTTGAGATTTTTTATCAAGCTTTGCGAGATCATAGTCCAGAAAAAACGAGCGCAGCGGTTGAAGTTTCACGGTTTTCTCTTCCTGAGGTTAACTTTACTCATCTTAGAACTATATCTGATGAGGTAGGAATTCTTCAACATGCGATGCTTACGACCCCTGATAGGCGTCATGGGTATACCACTGATGATAACGCACGTGCCTTCCAGGTATGTGTAATGAACTGGGAGTTATTTAAAGAGGAAAGCATTCTTCCTTTATTACACAGGTACTTGTCGTTTCTAAGTTATGCATTTGATGAAAAACTGGGTAGGTTCCGAAATTATTTGACATATGATCGACAGTGGGTAGATGAGGATGTTAACGAAGAGGATTGTCATGGGAGAGCCCTGTATGCCCTAGGTTATACTATGGCTTATCCTCCAACTAATCATATATTGATTTTAGCAAACCGGATGTTTAATGCAGCACTACCAACATGTCAATCATTTAACTCTCCACGGGCATTGGCGCATGTTATTTTGGGATGCCGTCTGTATAGTAGGCGATTTGGTGGTGCGAGTGATGTGCGGAAAATGTGTGAAATTTTATCAAACCACTTAATGACCTTGCATTCAGAGAATAGTTCTGATGATTGGTTATGGTGTGAGGATATTGTTACCTATGATAACGCTTGCATACCAGAGGCGCTCATCGTAGCTGGAGATTGGCTTGGTAACAGAGAACTGCTAGATCAAGGAGTGAAATCATTGGAATGGCTGTTAAACATCCAAACGGCAAAAGAAGGACATCTTTCTTTTATTGGAAACAAGGAATGGTATAAACGAGAAGGGGAAAAATCAGCGTTTGATCAGCAACCAATCGAGGCTGCTGCGTTGGTAACAGCATGCTACAACGCTTATATCATAACGAAGGATAAAAAATGGTTAGAAGAGATACGGAAAAGCTTTTATTGGTTCCTCGGGAAAAATGACCAACGTGAAATGCTCTACGACTTCACCACCGGGGGCTGTAACGATGGGCTAACCTCCTCAGGTGTCAATCATAATCAAGGTGCAGAGTCGACGCTTTCATGGTTGACCTCCCTCCATCATTTAATGAAATTAAGTAGAGAAGCTCCTATAATTCAAAGAAGAAAATAAGTGTAATTAAATGGTTGTAAGTATCAGTAAGCGGTGATTTTAGCAGAGAGAGCATCATAGAGTTCACCCATGTTTTTATGGATTCGAGGACACAGTTGCTTATTTCGGGGTGCCTGCCAGTTTATGACATAACTTCTCCAGTCCTTGCCTCTAATTTTATTTGCATGAGGGCCAAAGAACACCGCAATATCATCATCGGCAACGTTTTTTACACCCTCATTTTGTACAGTGAGATAGGCAACTTCATGAAGATACTTTTTACCAGCATGCATATAGGCTAACATAGAATGATGACCATCGAATAAAAGCCATTGGTTATGATTGACTTTTACTAACTTTACATTTGGTATTCCCTCTGCAGATACTATATGCTCTCCTGATTGAATTTTTCTCACCATAGATTCTATTTGAGTAATATCTTTAATTCCTGAATCATTATGAATATTCAAAACATTCCGTAGTTCAATAATTTCCTCTGCATAATGTTTGATTTTTTCTCTTTTGGCATACGCAATTTTTTTATTTTTCAATAAATCTACTGCATCATATATTGTAGAGCATGAATTTGTTATGGAGACAAGATAAGTAGTTACACATATGGTGTGTTGATATGATGGAAATGTATTTTTTGGGAGAATGAGTTTTATTATCCTGTTCATGTTCAAGGAAAAAACTGCAGTGTGTTATAATATTTTTGGGGCATAAAAATATTTCTTGTCCCTTAACTTTCCAAATAACTTACCCTCTTATAAACACCATTTGTCCTTAACTATATCTTCCATCTAATTATATTTTCTCTGATATAGAGATGATATTATGGCAGAGAGTTATTTCTGCGTTTTCTGATTTATTTTTGCTAGTCTTTCAAATTGTTCATAATCATTATATACCCGATTAAAACCCCATTTTTCAACATCTTTTAATCCTCCCCAAAATCTAGATACACTACTACAAATAGT
>JAGMDE010000164.1 GCA_023128855.1 Thermoplasmatales archaeon
CTCTAATTAGGATACAATGATTAGAGCAAAAATGCGTATGATTAGACCCTATTCTCGTTATATACTTCAAAAGGTCATTGAAAAACACTCCTATTGTACAGGTTGTAAACTAGAGCTTATGAATGAGGTATTTTAATTATGCATAAAACTTATCTACAAGTAGAAGTTATTTATAATCTAGTTTGTATTAAAATGTATTGTATGGGGGAATATAAAATCAAATGTATTAAAGGATTAATATTTGGTGTGAGAAAGTCATTCGTGTTTTTATTATCGATTTGTCTTATCCTCCCCAGTTTATCATATTCTGTCTCTTCTTTTAATAACAATGTTGGTGAAAATGAAAAAATCATAGGAACACTTGCTAGGGAAATAGAAATCCCCGCTGGATCTGACTATTATATCAGGTTTTTCTCAGATAATTTCACATTAGAAGGGAAAAACATTGCCGCTTATTCATCTGGATTATCTGAAAAAATCAAAGATGCTATAGCTAAATCACCGAGATGGATTCAGCGAGAGTTGACGAGACAGTTTCATGCAATCGATGGCGAAGAATATGCAGATTTGATTCTTGAAATGAGTAAGAAATACGTGGATGAAATAGCTTTTGCTATAGCGGGTTCTTCAATAGGAAATGTTCCATCTGTAGATATTATCAGGGATAATGTGTTAGTTCTTTATGAGAACGATGAATGGATAAAATATGCTGATATAGTAGACTACGATGATGATCAGGGGAATTATTATTCCACGATAAGGTACAAGGTGATTGAAAATGACATTGTTAAACAATTGGAGTATCCGCCAGAAATCTATTATTGGTATGTTGTACATCCAGAGATAATTAGTAAAGCAGAATATATTTATGGTAAGTTTTGGAGAGATTATCTATTTAACCATAATGATTTAGGGTATCCTCTGCTTAAGGAGAAATTATCAGAGATAAACTATCTCTGGGATTGCAAGTCCTACTCCCAACCTGGTAAACGGTTATGGAACTGGAGTATGGAAAATCATCCAACCGCTATTGAGGCTATAAGCTATTGGATTGGTAAAACTGTTCCTGAACAAGCATATGGTGATAGACCAGGGGAACCAAATATTATCGCCCATGAACATAACGGATGGTGTGGGGAGCTAAAGATAATAGCAGTTGCTGCACAGAGTACAGCGCTTATTCCATCTATTTCCATTAATAATATTGGTGAGGATCATGTATGGCGTGAGTTTTATGAACGAGGATGGCATCAGAGTGATAACTGGTGGGCTGATGGTGGAGGAGCTGTAGATAAACCAGATGTATATGCATATGGTTGGGGGAAGGATATGTCTGCTATATTTGCTAAAAAAGGTGATCGTAGTATTTATGAAGTTACATCTACTTATATTCATCCAGAAGATAGGAAAACAGTGTGTTTCAAAGTGTTAGATAGACGTTTTAATCCTGTTGATGGAGCGAGGGTTACTGTAACAGTTTGGGGTCCAAAAGATATAACATGGATAAAATACAAGCTTTTCGAAGGAGTTGAGAGTCTTTGGGATTTGATTCCGCCATTGCTTAGAGGAAAAATTCTTCAGTTTTTGTTTAATAAGGTTAAAGAGAGAATTGATAGGATTCCTGACTCTGTTGATGGACCTATACACTGCATATGGAATTATACAGATATGGATGGAAAATGTTGCTTTGAACTGGGTCAGAATCGTAGCTATATTTTAATCATACAATATGGTAATCTTAGAAATCCATTGCGGCTTGCTAGGCAAAATAGTTTACGTATTTTAAAAAATCCTATGGATAAGACATATAATATTTTGTTCCCGTTTCTTTCCCCTGAGAGGGATAAGCATTCTGAGGCGGAGATGCCAAGTGGAGAGATTTTCTTCAAGGTTTCTTTTGATGCTAAGTCATATCAAGTACAAGGAAACCTTAGAGAAAATAATAAAATTGCATACGCGAGAGATGGAAAGATAGATTTTTTTATCGTAGATGAAAACAATTTCAATAAGTATAGAAAAGGTATGAGTTTCAAATGCTATAATTATATGAGTGGTAGCGAGGGTAATATTATTGTTAATGCACAGGAAAATAATTGGTATCTCATATTCAGAAACAATGGTCGTGAAAGTAATGTAATTCTCAACTTTTCTGTAGCAGTTGAAATGTCAACAACAGAGGATAGAGTAGAGATTGTCTCTCCAGATACAAGTATTTTTGATGTTCCTGTTTTTAATATAGGAGAAACCGTGATTATTAATGGTATAGCAACGAATGATATCTTTCTTTATATTGATGAAGTACCATATGAGATTACAATTCAGGATTATGAATGGTTTTATGAATGGAATACATCTGGTCTGGTACCTGGGAGTTATTTGATCATGGTAGAATGTGGTGATACACAAGATGAGATTTTGATTAGATTGATCGATGTAATTCCTCCGCTTATAAAAATAGATACACCATTTGACAATGAGATAGCGGAGGCAGAGATGTTAACAATCGAGGGTCATACATTGGATAACGTGGGTGTTGAAAGGGTTGAAGTATCTTTGGATAACG
>JAGMDE010000165.1 GCA_023128855.1 Thermoplasmatales archaeon
GGATCCAGCGGGGATTTCTATTTCCTTAGCAAGTGTTCCTATGATTTTTTCATTTTCACCAACATTACTGTTACTCGCAAATGAAGAGTTATTTATCTCTTCAATTATTTCCACGGTGCTACTCATCACAGGTAAAGCTGCAAAACCTACAAGCAAAAGTATACTTATAATTCCTATGGTATACATCTTGTTTTTCATAATCATTCTATTCATTATTTTTTACCCTTCAAAGATATACTACTATTTATAATATATAAATTGTGGCATATGTTGAAATAAAAAAATATTGCAATATGTTAAAGTAAAAAGATATTGCAATAAAAATAAACAATTGTTAAGGAAATATTTAAGTTAAAATATTATATTCTAATTAAAGAATCCTAAGGCGAGGTAGTATAAATATGACAAAAAATGTTTTTAGGAAAAGTTTGGTAATTGGAATAATAATCCTATTTGTTGGAGCTAGTGTTGTACCGAGTATTAGTAGTGTTGTGACTGAAAAAGATAAAACAAAAACTTATTCATCTGTTAATAAAGCTGATTTACAAAATGGTCATTCTGTACCAAAAGTAACAGATAAGTCAGGAAATACTAAATTTCATGGTTTATTTATTGGAACAAGCAAGGGAAATAAAGATCGATATGGTGGTCAAGCAGATAGAATGAATGATACTTTAACTGGTCGTCCTGGATGGTCTGGTTCAAATTCAACAACACTTGAAAATGAAAGTGCCACTAAAGAAAATATAACTGATAAAATTGAGGATTTAATAGATGATGCAAAACCAGGTGATGAAGTTGTTATATATTTCATTGGTCATGGAAATAATGATCACGCAAAGGATGGAAAACAAGACCCATGGGAAGATGATACAGATCCTAAGGATGAACCAGATAAATATGATAACTATATTATCTCATCAGATGGCCTAATAATAACAGATGATGAACTGTCAACGATGATAAGTGGATTTGCTAAATGTGTTACTATAACAATTATAATTGATGCATGTTACTCGGGAACTTTTACAGATGGCACTGCAGATTTACCAGCTGCTACAAATGGAGAACCTGGAGAAGTAAAATATGGAGCTGATCATCTCGCAGTATTAACTTCGGGAAAAGGTACTACTCCTGATCCAAATGAGCCTGCAAAACGGAAGACTTTCACTGATAAAATTATTGAAGGGCTTAAAAAAGTTGGAGACACAACTGAAGCAGATAAAGACAAAGATGGAAATACAACATCAGAGGAACTTGCTAAATATGTTAGAACAGGAATAAATAAAATTTATGCAGGTGATGAAGACGGTGATGGATTAGTTGATGAAGATGATGTTGATTATTATAGAGATCCTAATACAGGAGAGATATCTTTTCTACTAATTGATGATGATGGAGATGGTTTGATAAATGAGGATGGCAAACCAACAAATCCTATTTCCTGGTATGTTCAAGAATATTATGTTGATGATGACGCACCTCCTGGAGGTGACGGCAGTATCGATCATCCATTTGATACAATTCAAGAGGCAATAGATACTGCTGAAGACGGGGATTTTGTAATTGTATTACCTGGCATATATAATGAAAACCTTGATGTCGATAAAGGAATTGATATTGAGTCTGTTCCAGATGTTTCTAGCTCAGGACTTGAATATGCAACTATTGATGGTGGAGGAAATGGAAATACGATAAATATCAATGCAGATGGAGTTACAATAAGTGGATTTGAAATAAAAGGATGCGGAACTTTTGAAGAAGATGCTGCAATTAATTTACTAACAGATTATTGTTTTATTTATGGCAATAATATTAATGATAATGGGGCTACAGGTATTTATTTGCACGAATCTGCTAACTACAATTACATTCATTCTAATACAATAACAGACAATGATGGAGCTGCTGTTTTTATATGGCAGGAATCCAACAATAATTTCATTCATCATAATAATTTCATAAACAGTGATGGATGGTATAATGCAAAGGATAAAAGTGATAACATATGGGATTATGGTTATCCACTTGGTGGTAACTACTGGGATGATTATACTGGATCTGACACAAACGGCGATGGAATTGGCGATACACCTTATATAATCCTTGATGGACTTAACCAAGATAGATATCCTTTTATGGATCAAGCAGGTTGGAATGAACCGCCAGAAAAACCTGAAATAACTGGTACTACTAATGGAAAAGTTGGAGAAGAATATGATTATGACTTCTATTTAGTTGCAGATGAACACTTTGAGCCAGGTAGTGAACCGTTCGAAGAACACGTTTATTGCCATGTTGACTGGGGAGATGGTACAGAAGAGTGGATTGGATTATTTAATTCAGGATCAAGTGCAACATTGAGTCATTCTTGGAATGTGGAAAATACTTATACTATTCAAGCAAAAAGTTATGATACATATGGTGAAGAAAGCGACTTGGCAAGTTTAGAAG
>JAGMDE010000166.1 GCA_023128855.1 Thermoplasmatales archaeon
CTTGCAGGATACAGGCGAATACATTTTGGCCCATTTGTTCTTGTTTACAAAATAGAAAACAACATAGTTAGGATAATTTCTCTAGACCATCATGACAAAGCATATTAATATAAATCAAATCATTTTTTACCAGTAAAAGTGCATTCAAATTTCGTCCCCTGCACTCCTTATATCTCTTCTTATGAAAATTTTGTGTAAAAATGTCAAAATGGCATAGTATCAAATTGATCATTTTAGCGATTAAGACTTATATACAATGACGACAGAACTAACATTCTCCATAGGAGAAACGAACCGAAATGAAACGTCTGAGACCACTAATAAAAAAAGAAGATGACGCAACTGTTGGTATTGGCACTATGATTATTTTTATTGCTATGATACTTGTAGCAGCTGTTGCTGCTTCAGTTCTAATAGATACTTCTTATACTCTACAGATAGCAGCTCAAAATGCCGGTAGAGATACATTGGGTGAGGTTTCTGCAGGAATTAAAATTCTTGATATATGTGGACAATATGGTACTCGTGTTGTGGATGGAACTAGCTACTCCAGGATTCACAATATGACTATAACAATTACTCCACGTGCAGGGACAAAGGCTATTGATCTTTCTGAAACACTTGTAGTAATTACAGATGGAGATTTAGAATATGTTTTAAGGACAAATAGTACACTTCCAGTATTTGCTAATAGCTCTAGGAGTGATACTATTTTTAATAAAGTTCCACAAAGCCACCCGGAATTGTCGACAGTTTTTGACCTTCCATCTGGAGAGTTTGGAATTATAGTTGTAAAAGACTATGATAACACATGTACTGAAACTATACCGGGTATAAATAAAGCAGATAAAGTCATGCTAACTATGAATCTTACAGCACTCTTCAATGGTATACCTGAACGAACACACATATGGGGAAAAATTGTTCCTGAAGAGGGTGCATCAGGTATTTTTGACTTTAGAACGCCAGCGGGTTTTAGAGATATAGTTATCGATTTACAATAAATAACTTCTATTTTTTTTTTGAATTCCGAAAGTTCAAATCTTGTCCCCTGCATTTTTTAACGTTTTTAACAGGAGAAACCTCTTGTTTTTTGCCATTAAACTAGTGTTCAAATCTTGTCCCCTGCATTTTATTATAATTGCTTCTAAAATAAGACAGAGTTTTAAACTATAGTAATTGAATTAAGGCTCTGGATAATATCAGATTCATATTTATCATAGTAAATTGAAGGGCTCTGATAATCTACAGATAACACCTTATTATTTTTTATAACAAAAATTCTGTTTATTTTCATTTCAGGACCGATAATTACGTTTTTATACATTGGTTCAAATGTGAAAACAAACTCATATGAATCCATACCATTAATCAATTTTTTACCATGTGAAATCAGTGAGAAATTTACAGTTTGGTTAATCCAAAACTCTGTTTCAAAATCTTCCAACTGGTTTTGACCAATTTCATCAATATCTGATGAAGTTGAACCAACAAAAATGGATAAGAAAACATCTTCAGAAACATTATCTTTAGAGGGGGGGCTGAAAAAAGCCCAATAAGAGTCATTTTCTATCTGCCATTCTTCTGGTGGGTTAAATCCCCATCCAGATTCATAGTCGGCATATTTTAAGGAATCTAATGCAAAATGTTTTTGGATATCTGGTATCACAATAAATAAAACTACAACAAGGATGATTCCAAAAACCATCACAGCAATTATCTTTTTTATCTTTTGTGTCACTTGTATCTTATTATAACTTGGTATCTTATTCCAAAAAACGGTAATTAATACTATTAAAATAACTGAAGGGAGTATTACTATTATCATAGCAGTTAATAAACTGTCAAAAGTGAATGCTCTCCAGATTATTAACTCAGTAATAAGTATTACAAGTATTAAGAGGCATCCAGAAATTCCTGTAAACCTTGCATAAATTTTTAATTTTGTTATTCCGTAATGTGTTATAATTAGTAAAGAACCAGAGATAATACATGATATAATCAGTATTAATTGACTAACTAGTATGTCGCTGTGAGGAAAAAAACCCATAGTTGTAATTGAAAAATAAACTCCAAAAATTCCTAATATACTGAAAATAAGTAATATGATTCCATAAATCAAAGAATAAAATCCAATATATTTAGAAACTTTTGTAAAAGTGTTTTGTTTCTTTTCCATTCCCATCTCCTCGAATCTTAAAATACTTTTATCACTTATAAACCTGTTTAATTCAGTTTATCTCTGAATTTTAGTCAACAGGAGAAACACTTAATTTTTGCCATTAAACTAGTGTTCAAATCTCGTCCCCTGCACTATTTTTTTATCTGTTAAAGAAAAGCTTATATATAATGAGTTATATAGTAACTATAGGTGATATATAATGAATAATCCAACTA
>JAGMDE010000167.1 GCA_023128855.1 Thermoplasmatales archaeon
GGTATACTACTTGAGGCAGGTTTAATCGGTGCAAAGATAGTAGGTAGTGATATTGAAGATAAAATGATAGCAGGATGTAAAAAAACTCTTGATTTTTATAAGATTAAAAACTATGATTTACATTGTTCTGATATAGGTGATATAGGTCAATATATCGATAAAGTTGATGCTATCGTTACTGATCTACCATATGGTAAATCAACTACTACCCGCGGGGAAAAAATAAATGATCTTTATTTGAGAGCTTTTGAGAGTATGTCAAGATTATTAAAAAATGGTAGTAAAGCAGTCGTTGGATTATCAAATAAGGATTTAGTATCAATTGGTCAGAAGTATTTTTCGTTGATTGATAAGCATGATTTTAAAGTTCATCGAAGCCTAAATCGTAATTTTGCAGTGTTTGAGAAATAACCACAATGCTTTTACAATAGAGCATTATCCCCCTTTTAATGACACAGCTAAGTATAATCTTCCTTGGAACCGGAGGTAGCTGGCCTACAATTAAACGTAACGTTACTTCTATAGCTGTAAAAAGAGCAGGTGAGGTAATACTCTTTGATTGTGGAGAGGGTACTCAGCGGCAATTTCAGAAATCAAAGCTTAGCTACATGCAGATTTCAAAAATTTTTATCACACATTTTCATGGGGATCATTTTCTTGGTATACCTGGACTTATACAAACAATGCAGTTGAATGATAGAGATGTTCCATTGCATATTTATGGGCCAAAAGGAATGACAAAACTTGTAGATCAACTTCTCTCACTAGGTTATTTTAAACCAAATTATAAAATAATCTCACATGAAGTTAATGGAGGAGACGTTCTTGACTTTGAGGAATATTGTATACATGTATTAAACGTAAAACATGGTATTCCTGCAATTGCTTATTCTATAGAGGAAAAAATGAGACCTGGAAAGTTTGACAAACCTAAAGCACTCAAACTTGGTATTCCTGAAGGACCCCTTTTTAGTAAATTACAACGTGGAGAAACTATAACTCTTAAGAATGGTAAAAAAATCACGCCAGACGTAGTTCTTGGTCCGCCTAGAAAAGGAAGAAAGATAATAATCTCTGGAGACACAGTTCCAATTGATAAAATGATTAGTTTTGCAAAAAATGCTGACGTTTTAGTCCATGAAGCAACATTTGATTCCAGTCTTGAAGATATATCTGGCGAATATGGGCATACTACTGCAGCTCAGGCTGCAAAGATTGCTAAAAAGGCAAATGTTGCTGTATTGTTTTTAACTCATATTAGTCCTAGATATTTAGATAATGGTGTATTGGAAGATGAGGCACGTAAGATTTTTAAAAAGACTATTGTACCAAAAGATTTCCAAGAATTTGAAATTAAATTAAAGAAATAAAATCACACTTTATTCATTCTCTTCTTTTTTTAATACAGAACCTAAACAATGACTCATACTTTTATGGGCTTCTAATTCAAAAACAATAGGTGCATTAGCCGCCCATCCACCGAACGCTTCGATTACATCCTTAATACCCGTTTCTCTTGTTACTGCCCAATTATCTTTTTTCATTTGTTCATTGTCAATAAATGCAAATACTTCTTTTTTATCCAATTCCTGTTTTGAAGGCGTAACAAAAATATTGAAGGTTGATTGGTTACCGTCCTCATCCTGTTTATAAAATGTACAGCTCTTAGAAGTGGACTGGTAAATACCATACTTGTTTGCCATTTTTATCATCCCCTATTTGAAAACATTTTGTGTTGATATGTATTCTTTGCTTTTAACTTTTTTCCGGTCAAAGAAGTTCAATTCTAAACCATTAATTATGTTTGTCACTGGTAACGATGGATAATAATAGGAATCTTCATAAAAACATAATTTTATTAAGCTCTTCAAGCCATTACATTTTGATTTTTATGGGAGAGCGACCATCATACGATGAATACTTTATGGAAATGGCTCATGTTGTATCTAAAAGAAGTACTTGTATAAGAAGAAAAGTCGGTGCTATTCTTGTTAAAGATAAACATATACTTAGTACGGGATATAATGGTGCTCCAAAAGGACTCAAGCATTGTTCAGAAGTTGGTTGCCTACGAGAAAACTTAGATGTTCCGTCTGGTGAACGACACGAGCTTTGCAGAGGGCTGCATGCCGAACAAAATGTAATTATTCAAGCAGCTGTCTTTGGGGTTTCTATAAAAAACTCTGTTTTATATTGCACAAATACTCCTTGTGTTGTGTGTGTAAAGATGCTAATAAACGCAGGTGTGAAGGAAATTATCTATTCTGGTGAGTACCCAGACGATCTTGCGAAGAAAATGCTTAGTGAAAGTGACATTAAAATTCGCAATTATAATAATAAAAACCTATCTGGGATTGAAAAAATGAGAAAAATATAAATACTCACGAATGATTAA
>JAGMDE010000168.1 GCA_023128855.1 Thermoplasmatales archaeon
AATATTGCAAGGTCAATTCCTCCAATGATAAGGAATGCCACAACAACTCCCATCAATGCTTCTCCAGCTATAAGCCCAGCAGTGAGAAGTAAACCGGTTCTTATAATTTTTTCCTTTGGTTTAACGCCTGTCTGCTTGATTGCCAGTTCCCAATCACTTATCCCTTCTTCATCAGCGCTACCATATTTCTTCTCAATATATTTGTTGGTTAAGTGTCTAACTATACCGCCACCAAATATTGGTACGCTAAGAGTGAATGGTAGATATATACCAATCGCGACTGGTAAAACTGGTAGATCTATTAGAATAAAGACAAAAGCAAGTACCATCCCTGCTAATACGAATGGCCAAACCATATCACCTGTGAGTACACCTTTTGTTATTCCTGCCATTAAAAATGCCTGAGGTGCAGGTAAATCAGGGCTACCAATATGATATGCTTTGTCGAGTGCTTGAACAACAAGTGCTAAAATTGGCGCAGCTGCAAGAACTCCAATTATTTCTGCAATCTGTTGATTTTTTGGAGTTGCACCAATCATTTGTCCACATGACATTGATTGTAATACATCTCCAGATATTGCTGCTGCACAACAGATGACGGCTGCTATAAGTATAGCAACACCAAAAGCTCCTGTCCCGCTTAGGCCAAAGCCAACCAGGAGTAGAGTAGTAACTAATAGAACTATCACAGTAACCCCAGATATGGGATTGTTTGATGAACCGAGTAAACCTGCCATATAACCAGCAATTGCACTTGCAATAAAAGCAAACAGAATAGCAAAAACAGCCATAAAAGCAGAAACTGCCCATTCGTTGGAAATCGTTCCATAAACCAGAAATACTGGAATAGCAAGTGCGCCAATTGCTAGAAATACAAATTTAAAGTTGAGATCTTGATCGGTTCTTTTCTTAGTAGCGACTTGACCTCCCTTAATCCCAATAATTGCCTCCCTTATACCACTGGCAAGATTTGATCTGAGTTTAAATATAGTATAAAGACCACCAACTACCATTGCACCGACACCGATGTATCGGATGTAGCTACCCCATATTTGAAAGAATCCCCAGATTTGTCTACCTATCTCTAAATTTCCATTTCCTAATGTAAGTGCATCAGCAATTTGTTCACCTGAAGTTGGTACCGGTAAACCAGTAGCTAGTGCGATAAGAGGAGTTAAAATTACCCATCCGAGTAAGCCTCCAACAAAAACAAAAGATGCGATTCTTGGGCCGATAATCCATCCAACACCAAGTAACGCTGGAGATGCTGCAACTCCGCCATATAGGAATCCAGGTTTATCCCCACCACCGATGTCATATTTTCCAATATTGACTATTCCGTGGACAGCGCCGCTAACGGCTTTTAATGCAACCTGGCTGAATTTTAGTAATGCTGCAACAGAAACACCAATAAGTAGCCAAATGCCACCACTTCCTTTTGCTTCTGAGCCTGCTTCTTCTCCCCCAACTGTAGTTGTTAAAACAGCAGCAACTGCGATACCCTCAGGGAATGGCAGATCTGTTTTAGTAATCAATGCTTTTCTTAGAGGAATCATCCATAAAACACCTAAAAGACCTCCAAGAAGTGCAATTATTGTAGTTTCAACATATTGAATTTCTGTCCATGTTCCAAGAATGACAAGGGCAGGAATTGTAAAAATTACACCAGCAGCAAGTGCCTCACCAGCTGCAGCACCCATCATACCAATGTTTACTTCAAGAATTGTTCCTTTGAAGGGTTTTAGAAGTGCGAAAGCCATTACTGCACCAGGGATAACAGCAGAGACTGTCATACCGGCATAAAGTCCAAGGTATGCATTTGCTGCACCCAATATTACAGCAAGGAGAGCCCCTACTAAAACAGCCTTTAAAGTAAACTCAGGTATTTTTTTACTTGCAGGTATATATGATTTGAAATCTTCTCTAGATGACATGGTAATTACCCAGTATTATTAATATATTTCATTATTTATAAAACATTCGGTTTTAATTAATATAAGAAATATATAGCCTAATAATATCCAAGAAACTGTTTGTACTATTTTAATATTACCAAATTATTATATATCTACAGAGTACCTTAAAATGCCTGCCATACCATTAAATGCTGAATATAACGAATCTCCCTCTTCACTGTCTGGTGAAATAAGTTCAACCTTACAACCGGTCTTATCTGCAAGATCTGATAATTCGTCAATAAGATCAATCTTTTCTTCCATTTCCATAACAGATGAATTCCCACATTTTGTACATTTTGGTGGATCAAATTCCTTTAAGACGTCCTCAGAAAGTGTCTTCATTTCAGAATAATTGCATGATGAACATTTTAACTTAACTCTATATTTCCTCAAACTCTCTGAAAGTAGAAGAGTTT
>JAGMDE010000169.1 GCA_023128855.1 Thermoplasmatales archaeon
AAAACAAACCTTTTTGTATAAGTTGATATTAAGATTTTTTAGATTTAACATGGCTAACGGGAGTTTGACATTCATTGGACTAGGCCTCTACGATGAAAAAGATATTTCATTGAAGGGTCTTGAAGAGATTAAAAATTGCGATAGAGTTTATGCAGAATTCTATACTGCAAAACTAACAGGAACAGATACAAAAAATATAGAAAAAACAATAGGCAAATCAGTTGAGATTTTATCCAGAGCTGAAACTGAAAAAGGGGATAAAATTCTAAATTCTGCAAAAAACAACAATGTTGTTTTTTTAACCTCTGGAGACCCGATGACTGCAACAACCCATGTAGATCTAAGGTTAAGAGCTATAAAAAAGGGTATCAAAACAAAAGTAATACATGGTAGTAGCATTGTAACTGCTGTTTCAGGGCTTCTTGGTTTACAAAACTACAAGTTTGGTAGAACTACAACACTTGCGTATCCTGAAAAAGATTACTTTCCAACAAGCCCGTATGATGTTATAAAAGAAAACAAGAAAATGGGCTTGCATACTCTTGTTCTCCTTGATATTCAGGCAGATAACGATAGATATATGACTGCGAACGAAGGAATGGATCTTCTATTAAAAATGGAAGAAAAACATAAAGAGAATATCTTCAACAAAGAAAGTGTTATATGTGTTGTCGCTCGTGCAGGATCAGCTGAACCTATTACTGTTGCAGGAGCTGTAAAAAATCTAATTAATAGAGATTTTGGTCCGCCGCTTCATACTATGGTTGTGCCTGGAAAGCTTCACTTTATGGAAATTGAGGCATTGGAAACACTTGCACAACTACCTGCACAACAGGGGGGAAAAATACAAAAACTATAATAACTATAGCCTGTATTATTCGAATTATTGGGGAAATTTGATGCAGCAGAAAGAAGGAATTGTCGGTTATATATACGGAGATGTCGGTTCCACTGACTTTAAATTTGCAGTGAACGGACAGAATTTAAGGAAGTTTGACTATATTTTTGCACCTCATAAAGAGGGCAATATGCTAGCGCAAGTATTGGATATCAGACAGCATTCTGATCTACGATTTGAAGATGCAACTAGTTTAATGGCTAGTGAAGAGAGACCCATTATTAAAGCAAGTCTCTCGGCTTATGCAGATGTAATTGGCTATAGAGACAAAAAAGGGCTTTTGCAGTCGCCTCGTTCTCCTTTTAGCGCAGGTGCGGCTATATTGCGTGCCGATGAGCAACTCATTAGGCATGTTCTTGGTTTGAATGCTTCTATGGAAAATGGAGCATATATTGGTCTTCTTAAAGGCCATAATCTTAAGGTTTTTCTGAATGTTGATGCACTGGTTCAGAAGCATATTTCTATTCTTGCAAAAACAGGCGGTGGAAAGAGCTACGCCTGTGGTGTTTTAATTGAAGAGTTTTTGAAGCAAAAAATCCCAATGGTAATCATTGATACCCATGGAGAGTATCATTCTTTAACTGAGCCAAATAAAAGTAGAAAGGATCAGAAAAACATGGAACGTTTCGGCATTAAGAAACATGGTTATGAAAGTCAAATCAATGAATACTCGCCAATAGGGTCCAGAGGGAAAATTAAACATATCACATTAAATGGTGTTAATCTAGAAGCTCGTGAGATTATTGATCTTCTCTCAGCTAAGCTTTCAGGTCCACAAATTGGTGTTTTATATCAGGCTATAAAGGAAATTAAGGAATACAAAAAGTTGTGGACTCTTAGAGATATAATTGACGCGGTTAATCGATCTAAAAGTAACGCTCGTTGGAATGTTATAGCATCGTTAGAATCACTTGACTCAATTGGTGTTTTTTCTGAGAATGGAACTCCAACATCTGAGCTTGTGGTTAAAGGCAAATGTTCTACAATTAATATGAAGGGTGTTCCGCCAGATGTACAGGATGTTGTTGTTGCACGTCTCACAAAAGAACTTTTTGATGATAGAAAAGCAGGTAAGGTACAACCGTTCTTACTTGTAGTTGAAGAGGCACATAACTATTGTCCCGAGAGAGGTTTTGGGACTGCTGTTTCCTCAAATATCCTACGTACCGTTGCATCTGAGGGTAGAAAGTTTGGGATGGGGATTTGTATTGTAAGTCAGCGTCCTGCAAAGGTTGATAAAAATATTATCTCTCAATGTAACACTAATATTATTTTGAAGGTAACAAATCCTAATGATCTAAAAGCTATTACTCAATCAGTTGAGGGTTTAACCTCTAAAACTTGTGATGAAATTCAGCGTTTACCAATTGGCGTTGCCCTTGTTTCAGGTGCAGGTCTTCAAATGCCTATAATGGCTGAAATTCGTACTCGTGAAACAAACCATGGCGGTAAATCTGTTGGAATTTCTAAAC
>JAGMDE010000017.1 GCA_023128855.1 Thermoplasmatales archaeon
GCTGATTGTTTTTAACCATGTTTGAACTTCAGGAAATTGTTTTAGTTTTTCTATTTGGAAAGACTTATATCCACTAAACTTTTTGTTATTTAATGTAGGGTTTGGTTCTTTCACGGGATCAACTCTACAGTCAGGGGATGACTTGCTCGCAGGCGGTCATCCTTTGATATCAATATATTTTGATATCAACATATGTATAGTATGTGGGTTTAAATAATTTTTGGTATCATTAATAGTTAGCATCTATTTTTGAAGATATTTCTAAATCAAAAATGTTAAATATAGTGGATATTATTACATGTTGATATGGATAAGGCTGTAGGGAGAGTATTATCTACCTCTATTCGTAGGAAGGTTTTAGAGGAGCTTATAAAGCGTGGAAAGGCTACGGCTTATGAAATATCTAAAAATCTTGATATTCCTGATGCTGCTGTAGGGAAACATCTCGAGATTTTATTTGAGGCTAAACTCGTTGATGCCCCTGAGGTGGATATATCAACTGGACGGCTCAAGAAAATATACAGACCTGCTACTAATGCAGAGAAGGTATTAAAAGAGTTTTGGGATAAGGAGATACGAGATGCTCCGAAAAGCATTCAAAAGATGTATTTAAACAAGGAATGTAAAGAGAATAAATGAGGTGATCTAAAGAGAAGTAGGTTATGAACCAAATCAGATATTATCAAAAATTTTAAAAGAAATATTTGACATTTATAACAATATATTTTCCTCTCAATAAAGTGCAATAAATGGTTTGGAGATATTGGTAAAAGTTAGGGTAATTTGAGAATCATGGAGTAATAGATAGATGTAAAGTTTAACTTACCAAAAATAAGTTTTTGTTTGATTATCTATCAAAAAAGTAAATTGACCAAATACGATGTTAAACATCCGTTAACCTTATTTTTTTACTAGTAAATTCGTGTTCTCTTCCCGGTGGGAGCATCTTCTCCTGTAGAAATACATATTTTACAGGAAAAAATGAGTAAATGGGGATTTATACCTAAATAAGAAGTTCAAATCTCGTCTTAATTATTCTGACTTCGTTTCTAAAAATAATAAAGAAAAAAAGAAGAGTTTTATTGTTGTAGTCCAAGTCGTTGCAACAATGTTTGTAGTATTGGGAACAGATTTAGATGCTGTTGCAGGAAGTTTATAAAAACTTTCTAACTATTATCTTATCACTGGCAATGTTTCCAGCACTATCATATGCGACGACTTTTAGAATATGCATATGGATGAATCTTATTCGGTCTCTCTTCCAATTAAAGGTATAAGGTGGTGTTATATCTTCTCCTAAAAGTATATTTCCAAGAAGTCCAGCATAAAATTCTACTTTTTCAATACCTGTTTCATCATCTGTAGCATTAGCCTCAATTGTGATATTGCCAATTATAAGAGATATACGTATGAAAAATGGTCTGATCATTTTATTTTTAATGTATAGTCCCTTCACTGGTTTTATTATTTTTACTGTTGGAGGTATATTATCTGCTATTGTTACCGTGAATGGTGCAGACCAGTCACTCTTTCCCTTATATGCGTCTTTCGCTTTAGCTCTAATTGTATAGTTCCCATTTTCATTCCAATTATGATTACGTGTTACTTCTTCACCAGATTCGTATGGACCAATCCACTTCTCTATTGTTCCATCACCCCAGTCGATATAATAATAGAGATCACCATCCTCAGGGTCAGTTGTAACGAAGGTGTATTCATACTCTGTCCCTGGAATTCCACTTATTGGACCTTCTATGTCTGGTTCATTTGGAGGAATATTTATTTGTCCATTTTCATCTGCCTTAACCAATAAAACATCCCAATTAGAAGATGGTCCTGTAAAGCCTGTGGCAATGTAACCTCCATCTATTGTTTGCTTAACTGCGTTGCCCCACTCCTGCGTTTCGCCTCCAAATGTTGTATTCCATGTTTCATTTCCATTGGCATCTGTTTTTATTAATCCAAGATCAGAATCCCCAGTTTCATCATCAATTGTCCAAGCTGCTATGATATATCCTCCATCTATAGTTTGATTAACTGAAGTGCCTTCACTAAATTTTTTAAATATTTTGGTCCATGTTTCATTTCCGTCAGTATCTGTTTTTATAAGGCAAGCATCATAGCTATCAGAAGTTTTCCCAGTAACAATGTATCCTCCATCTTTTGTCTGTTGAACTGAATTACCATCGCTAAATTCACTCATGGTTTTTTCCCAAGTCTTATTCCCCGTATTATTTGTTTTAACCAACCATAAATGATAATCTTTCCTTCCGACAACAATATAACCTCCATCATTGGTTTGCTGAACAGATGTAAACTCATCAAAGGAGGTACCTCCAAAGGTTTTATTCCAGAGTTCTTGACCATTGCTGTCTGTTTTAACAAGCCAGCCATCCCCTAAACCATTACCATACGACCATGTCCAGCCTGCAATAATATATCCTCCATCAGTAGTCTGCTGACAAGAATTAGCTGTATCATTATCCAATCCTCCAAATTTATTATTCCATTCTTCAGTTCCATTTGCATATGTCTTTATTAAATAGAAATCCCAATATGTTGTATTAGATTGAGCCCAACCAGCAATAATGTATCCACCATCAGTGGTCTGCTGAACAGAAAGACCATTATCTACTCCTGTACCTCCAAATGTTTTATTCCAGATTTCATCTCCGTTTGAGTTTGTTTTTATCAGCCAAACATCATTATCGCCCGCACCATAGGATCTTGTAATTCCTGTTATTATATATCCTCCGTCATTGGTCTGCTGAACAGAGTATCCCCAGTCATTCTTGCTTCCACCAAATGTTTTATACCACCGATCATTCATCAAATTTTCATATGTTAAAATTTCTGAAGGATTGTATATAGAGATTTTTTGTTCCACTTTACTTTCAAGCTTAATATAAGCCTTATTTTCTTTTACTTTTGATATAATATTCTTTGATTCAATATCTCTACATATACTTGGTATTACACTTGCTCCAACAAACAATATTATTATAGCTAAAACCAAACCTTTTCTAAACAAATTATTTTTCATATTCTTTCTTACCTCCCTCAAAATATAACATTGTAATACTATAATTTAATTTAAATGTTATCTGTAAAATTTATTAAACTGATTTCATTTCAAAAAATAGAACATAAAAAGTTAGAAATGCTTGCTCATAAACATTTTTTTCATTTTTGGTAAACAGGAGGAGATGATGGTTTTTTACTGGTAAATATGCATCAAAATCTCCCCCTCAGCGTTTTTTTAAGCTTGGGGATTTATACCCGTGAGTGCTAATTCCCGGTGGGAGCATTCACTCCAACAGGAGAAACTACGGACGCTAACGCCCTGTTTTTTTCCAACTTGTTTTTCTATTTTGGACGTGCCATTTTGCTGTTCTAAAAACTCAGGATTTGTTTTATAGAATTTCAGTACGGCATGGATCCAATCATAAGGTGCGTTACGGTAGTAGTGTTTAGCAAATTTTACATAATCTTCTGTTGTGTCTATTCTTTCATGTCCCATCCATTCTTTTACATCCAGATGACTCAAGAAAAAGGATTTACAAGCTAAAAAAACCTGAAGATGCTATTACAGAGATCGAAAAGTAAAAAATAATTAAATAATAAAAATAATGATTTCTTTCAGATTATAACAAAATATGGAATGAATTGTTATATATTATAATATAAACTTTTTATAATATTTAATCGTTAAATATACAGTTGACGGAGCATAAATTAACCAGTTGATATAAAATGATGAAAAGTGTTTTTAATATAAAATGCCTGAAATGCGGTAGTAAACATGTTGTTAAAAGAGGGAAAAGAAAAAGGAACTTTGGAAGTGTACAGGCCTATTATTGTAAAGAATGCGGCCGAAGTTTTGTAGATAAAACATTTCAGCATAGAACATATCCTATAAGGATTGTTTTCAACGCATTAAACTATTACAATCTTGGATATAGTTTAGATGAAACCAGTAAAATTCTTAATAAAAAATTCAAAGTTAGAACCTGTAAAACCACGGTTTATTATTGGATTAAAAAGTTCCAGAGATTTAGTCCAATTTCTTCTTTGAGAAATAATTTTTTAAATTATGATGATGTTTTGTTTACTAAAAGGTTTGAGCATGAGAATCTTGAATATGAGTTTATGTACCATAAGTATAAACTGGATACTTTTGTGAGGGGTAAGTTTCCAGGTTTAGCAGATTATATTGTTCGTTTTGAAGGTGGATGTCCTGATGTGTTTTTTGAGATTGGAGAGAGGTGCTCTCAGCCTAGATTCATGGTGGATGTACATGTTACAAGTAAAAAGAATCTGGCATGTATGCTGGCGGGTTTTGCTGTTCTAACTGCAAAGGATAATCGTGAAAGACATAATTTGGTTGAAGAGTTAATGGTTATAAATGATAAAGCAACGGTTGCATGTGAGGTGCCTGTGTGGTATTGGGAAAAAAGTATTGATGACGGTGTTACAGGTCATATTGATATTCTTCAAGTGAGAGGGGGAAATGTGTATATTTTGGATTATAAGCCAGGCGCTTCTAAGGATAAAAAAGCAGTTCAGCAGTTGTATCATTATGCTGTTGCTCTTTCGTTTAGAGCAAAGATTCCTTTTGATCGTATAATGTGTGCATGGTTTGATGAAAAATCATATTATGAATTTAATCTAGCAGAGGCTGATGCAACATTGATCAAAAAGTAATAGAGGAATATGGATTTTTGTAAGCTACGGATTTTGAGTTAAGTAGAGGTATGGTTTACAGAAGATGGTGTGGAGATTGATTAAGATCTTGGTCATTATGAACGTTTTTTAGATATTAACATGTCAATAAGCATCGTATTTTGTAAGCTACGGATTTTGAGTAGAGAAAAGGTATTAGATTTTGTAGATGTTAGATTTTGAGTTATAAATTAATTTTTCGTTAAGCATCTGATTTTGAACGATAGCTATGCAACGGATTTTGAACGCGGTTTTATATAAGTAAATGTTTTAAACGTTGGATTTTGAACAGAATTAAAAGAGTGATTTAAAAGGAAGAAAAGCAATTGTTTTTGAACGATGTTGGTTGGTTTTTAGCTTTTTCTCTTTTTTTTGAAGGTTGCCCTCGTTGTTGTTCAGCAAGTATAATGTAATTTTTTTAGATTTTGTATGTAAGTTTTAAATATCTGTAAGTTTATGATAAATGGTTAGGGAAGGTTAAATTTATGAGTAAAAACATCCTAATCGTTGGGATAATATCCTTATTCTTTGTTTCAGCATTAGCTCCAATGACATTTGGAATTGACATTGTCTCAAAAGAAAAATCAGCTATTAAACCTTTTGATCGACATCTTTACCCAGAATATTATGATAGTTACAATACTGAGGAAATATCGAGTTTTATTGAATACCAAAATTATGATGTATCTACGAATTATGAGAACAGTAAATCAAAAGAAAGCAACCCAGGAATGACAACTACTCAATTGTTAGATGGCCCTATAGATTCACCATGGCCGATGTACTGTCATGACACATGTCATACAGGAAGGAGCCCGTATAGCACATCTGAAAACACTGGTTATGAGAAATGGCGGTTTAATACTGGCTGTGTTTGGGGTTCTCCAGTAATCGATAATGATGGAATTATCTATATTGGTGCTATTGATTTGTTTGCTATCTATTCTAATGGAACGTTGAAATGGAGATATGATACTAAAGGTTTTATTGAATCAGCGGCTGCTATTGATGATAATGGCGTTCTTTATGTTGGATCTATCTGGGCACACCCGAATTATTTGTATGCGATTTATACTAGTAATGGCACGTTGAAATGGAAATTTAAAGTAGATAATCATATTTTTTCTTCTCCTGCAATAGGTGATGATGGTTCTATTTATTTTGGTAGTGAAGATGATTATATTTATGCTCTTTATCCAAATGGCACTTTGAAATGGAAATACTTAACAAGTGTTGCTGTTTTATCATCTCCTGCAATTGGGGAGGATGGTACGATATATTGTGGCTCTTATGATACGTATCTTTATGCATTGTATCCAAACAATGGTACGGTGAAATGGAAATACAAAACAGGACACTGGATACGAACAAGTCCATGTATAGGTGATGATGGTACTATTTATGTTGTCTCTCTTGATAATTATCTCCATGCAGTATATCCAAATGGTACTCGTAAGTGGAGGACTGATGTTGGTGCTGGGACTTCTCCTACTATTGGTCAGGATGGAACAATTTATTGTGGATATAGTAAACTTTATGCTGTAAATCCAACAGATGGTTCAGTGAAATGGACGTTTGATGTTGGTGGTACTATGCGTGGTGGTACTCCTTGTAATTCTATTGATGGTACTATTTATGTTGGGACAAGTGATGGTGGTGAGCTTATATCGATTAACTCTGATGGTACTTTGAAATGGCGGAAAAATATTGGAGAGGGTGTTGAATCTGCTCCTTGTATTGGTGAGGATGGAACTGTTTATATTGGAGGTGGTGGAGATGATGGGCGTTTATTTGCATTTGGCTATCCAGGTCCCAATCCATTAACACCAGATATTGATGGTCCAACAAGCGGAAAACCAGGCACTTCTTATACTTATACATTTACTTCAATAGATCCAGATGAAGACCAGGTATCCTACTACATTGACTGGAATGATGGAGATATAACAGATTGGACTGATTTTCAACCCTCTGGTAATCCATACTCTGAAAGTCATACCTGGACTACAAAAGGAACCTATGTCGTCAGAGCAAAAGCCAAGGATACAGAAGGTTATGAAAGCGACTGGGGAACACTGACTGTCACTATGCCTAGGAACAGAGCATACTCTAATACGTTGGTACTAAGATTACTAGAACGGTTCCCATTATTAGAACGATTTCTAACACTCCTTATAAAATAAGACTTTAGGGTCAAGTATATAAAAATTTCTCTTATTTTTCGTCAATCTGTGATATTTCTTAGCATACGTTTTAAATACTCGTAGGTCCATGAGAATTTATATTGAGGGAGGTAGAATATGAAAAAGAAAATAGTAAGTATTTTTTGTTGTACGCTGATGTTATCAACATTATTCACAATAGCAAATGCGAGGAACATTGATGAAGAAAATGAATCACTTATTAGAGGGATACAAAAAATAAATGAAGATAAAGTGATTAATTCAACAATATTGGATATACAATATAAAAACAAAGTTTTTTGTAATTCTAGAGATGAATTTATTGATCAACAGCAAACTCAACATGATCCTGCTGGTTGGAACATAAATTATGACCAATTTGTTGCTCAGTCATTTAAACCTAGTGTTCCTAGGATTTCAAAAGTAGATCTGAAATTATTCAAATATGGGGGGATTCCTGATTATGATTTAGAATTTAGTATTAGAGAACAACTTAGTGGTAGTGACATAGTAAAAGTAACAAAGGCACCAAGCGAAGTAATTGATGGATGGAATGAATTTGAATTTACCGATTTCGAGGTAGAGGTAGATAGAACTTATTACCTTGTTTGTGAGGGAGATGCAGGTTTAGGCGGTGATCCTATTTATTGCTGGTATTGTAGAGTAGAGGGCAACCCTTATGCTCGTGGAATGACACATATTTTCAACTATGACGTCTGGCATCAAGTTCCTGCTAGTGACTGTTGTTTTAGAACTTATTATACCAATTCTGCACCAAATAAACCAAGTATCAGTGGTCCTACTAGTGGAAATTACGGTAAACCCTTAGACTACAAATTTATGGCTTCAGATCCAGATGCTGATTCTATATTTTATTATATAGACTGGGGCGATGGATTTATTGAAAATTGGATTGGCCCGTATGAATCTGGTTACGAGATTACAAGAACTCATACATGGGAGGAACAAGGCGACTATATAATAAGAGCGAAAGTAAAAGACACTTTTGATATGGAAAGTGATTGGGCAGAATTTCCGATATCTATACCAAGAAACAGAGTAGCCTTTAACTTATTATTTCAAAGATGTATAGATAGATTTCCAATAATTGAAAAAATTTTTCATTTTATTTTTAAATTTTAAGATTTCAAATGAGGTAGGAATATGAAAAAGAAAATAATTGGAATTATTATATGTATGCTGTTAATTACTATAGCTATTTTGCCCGCTACAGGTTTTGTAAATATTGAAAAAAATGAGAAAAATATTGCTCCATCTGGTGCTGTTGATTGGTGGTACATGTTTCAGCATGATCCACAACTTTCAGGATTTTCAACTTCAACTGCTCCAAGTACAAATGATGTAAAATGGACAAGCATTCTTGAAGTTCCTTTTGGTGGTTTTTGTTCTCCAGCAGTTGTTGATGATAAACTTTACATTGGATCTGGTATGTTTGGATTTCATAAAGAGCAAGCCTTGGGCATACTTGAAAATGTTCGTGAAAAAAGGAGTCTTTTAGAGTATAGAAGTAGTAATTATTTTGATTCTTCCAATGTGATTAAGAATCCTCTGAATCAAGATACAGGTCTTTTTTACTGTTTAAATGCTAAGAATGGGTATGTGATATGGGATTTTTATACTGAAGGATTTGTGATATCTTCACCTGCAGTAAGTAATGGTATGGTATATGTATCTTCAGTTGAAGAAACTGGATCGAATGGAAAGCTTTATTGTTTAGATGCTGAGGATGGTGATTTAATTTGGGATTATTCAATTTATACCTCAGTTTATTCATCACCGATTGTAGTTGATGGTAAAGTTTATCTTGGTTCAATTGAAGATAATGGTGGTGTTTCTATTGGTAAGATGACCTGTTTTAACGCAAATAATGGAAATATTCTATGGGATGTTACAATTGGTGAGGGAGAATATTTATATTTTTCAGTTCCTGCTGTGGCATATGGTAATATTTATTTTATTACTGCTGTAGAAGAAGCATTTGGTAATATTTATTGTTTGGATGCAGATACTGGAACGCAAAAATGGAAGACCTTTGCAGTACCAACTCTAACATCACCAGCAATTGCTGATGGTTATGTGTACTTTTCATCCTTTAATGTAGCAGGTGATCGTGGCATATTAGTATGTTTGGATGCCGAGAGTGGTCAGGAAAAATGGTGTTATACAATGGGTTACAATATATGTTCTGGTTATTCTTCTCCTGCTGTAGGATACGGAAAGGTTTTTATTGCTACTTTTATTGGATTGATGGACGGATGTAAGTTACTTTGTATTAATGCTGAGAATGGGAATTATTTATGGGGTACGACTACTTCTGATTGGTTGATGATATCTTCTCCTGCTATTGCTGATGAGAAGATGTATATTGCTTCTTGGTTGGATAATCCTAAATTGTACTGTTTTAATGTAAATAATGGGAATATTATTTGGAGTTATCCGATAAGTATGATGACCATGTGTTCTCCAGCTGTTGCTAATAAGGGTTTGTATATGGCTGATACATTTGGATTTGTTTATTGTTTTAAAGATACAAACTCTCCACCAAATAAGCCAGATATTGATGGTCCAACAAGTGGAAAACCAGGGACTTCTTATGCTTATACGTTTACTTCGATAGATCCAGATGATGACCAAGCATCCTACTACATTGACTGGGATGATGGAGACATAACAGATTGGACCGCTTTTCAACCTTCTGGCGATTCGTACTCTGAAAGTCATACTTGGGCTACAAAAGGAACCTATACTATCAGAGCAAAAGCCAAAGACACAGAGGGCCATGAAAGCGATTGGGGAACATTAACTGTCACTATGCCTAGAAACAAAGCAACAAATAATATGTTGTTACTAAGATTGTTAGAACATTTTCCTTTAATACAACGCCTACTAAACCTCTAAAAACCAATCCTCTTTTTTCTTATTTTCCTTTTTGTAAAATTATATAGTTTCTGCAAAAATAGACTTTAAGGTCAAGTATATAAATTCCTGTTTTTTCGTCAATATATGACAGTTCCCAGCATACGTTTTAAATACTTCTACTTCCATGAGAATTTGTTTAAGGGAGGCGAAAAGATGAAAAATAGTTTGTATAAGAAAGGAGTTGTTTTTGGAATAGTCGTTTTATTTATTGGTGTTAGTTTTTCAAGTTCTTCTTGGGGTTTTTCCATTAATAAATCTCAGACATTTACGTTTAATGGTAATGTTTTATATGTTGGTGGTAGCGGACCTGGAAATTATAGCAAAATTCAGGATGCTATCAATGATGCAAGCAACGGTGATACAATCTATGTTTATGAAAAAACTTACTACGAAAATCTGTATGTGAATAAATCGATTACTATTATTGGACAAAATAGGGAGAATACAATTATCGATGGTTCTCATGTTGATACTCATACAATCCATTTAGTAACAGATGAAATTAACATTAGCAATTTCAGATTTTATAATGATGTTGGTCCTCAATGGGAATTAGCTTTTTACATATCAAGCGATAATTGTTATATCTCGGATTGTACAATTTATACTAATGTAAAAAATGCATTAGGGATTGAAAGTGCTTCTTATAATACGTTTTTCAACTGCTCAATTCATACTACTACTGAATTTGGAGGGGGTGATGCTATAAGACTAATGTCTAGTTATAACACATTTATTAATTGTGAGATTTATAACAATCGTCGACATGGCGTATTAATAAATGGTGCTCATAACACATTTCTGAACTGTAATGTTCATGGCAATGGTGAATCAGGTGTTAGAATATATGGAAATAACAATTTTTTTTCAGGATGTGTTTTTTATGAAAATGGTATCGGATTTAAGATTGATGAATCGAAGAATCATATAATATTAAATTGTATAATTCGTGATAACATAGATGGAATACGTTTATGGCAATATCATCCAAAGAATGTTACTATTAGAAATTGTGATATATTTAATAATAAAAAAGTAGGTATTAGAATTATAGAAGATATGGTTGAAACCACAGTTGATAATTGTCGTATTTATAATAATGGAATTGGTATAACAATTGCAGATGATAGTTTATACACTACTGTTATCCATTCAACAATATATGATAATAATAATTATGGTATATATCTTAGTGATTCAACTCAAAATACTATCACTAGTAATTGCTTAATAAATGATGGTATTTATGTTGATGCAGATGATAATGTTATTGATAATAATACGGTTAATGGAAAACCTCTTGTTTATTTAGAGGGTGAATCAGATACAGATATAGATGTTGATGCAGGGCAAGTAATACTTGTAAATTGCAACAACATTACTATCCAGAACCAGGAAATATCCAATACAGATGTTGGTATCAAACTATGGAAAACTAATAATTGTCTTATATCTGGTAACACTATTACATCAAACAACAGAGATGGTATTAAGCTTGATTTCTCAACTAACAACAATATCAATGGTAATAAAATCAACTCAAACAAAGGAAATGGTATACACCTTAAATATTCCAGCAGTAATACCATCATTAGTAATAATCTATCATTCAATAATTATGGTATATATATCGATGATTCAACACAAAACATTATCACTAATAATTCTTTTATAAATGATGGTATTTATGTTAATGCAAATAAAAATGTTATTGATAATAATACGGTTAATGGAAAACCTCTTGTTTATCTAGAGGATGAATCAGATACAGATATAGATGTTGATGCAGGGCAAATAATACTTGTAAATTGCAACAACATTAAAATCCAGAACCAGGAAATATCCAATACAGATGTTGGTATCAAACTATGGAAAACTAATAATTGTCTTATATCTGGTAACACCATTACATCAAACAATAATTATGGTATATTCCTAACTGAATCAAGCAACAAGAACATCATTTATCACAACAACTTCATATACAACTATGAGAACGCCTATGATGAATGCAACAATATCTGGAATGATAGCAAATATGGTAACTATTGGAGTGATTATAAAGAAAAATACCCAAATGCTCGGAAGAAACCATTTAAGGGAATTTGGGATACACCCTATGATATAGAAGGTGGAAGTAATAATGATGGTTGTCCTTTGATTAAACAATGGCCAAAATCAAGAACTAGAACTATTCCAAGAAACAGACTATTAACCAATCCTTTGTTTTTGAGGTTGTTAGAACGGTTTCCATTTTTAGAAAGATTTCTAACACTCCTTATAAAATAAGACTTTAGGGTCAAAATAGAGTTTAGAGTCAAAGCCACTTCAACTATAATATTTATATACTGACTGTCAGATGATAAATTGTTTGGGGGAGGAAAAATGAAAAATCTCTTGACTAAAAAGGGAATTGTTTTAACCGTCATAGTTTTATTTGTCGCAGTAAGCATAGTTCCAAGTATTGGTGGGAATAACGGAATGATAAGGAATGTATCTGAAAACATTAGAGAACAAGAGTCCTTTTTAGGAGATCCACCAGAGGAGGAATGGAATCAAACTTTTGATGGACCAGGGGATGATAAGGGAAAATGTGTTATTCAAACAACAGATGGAGGCTATATTTGTCTATGTGATAAAATTGATAAAATAGGAGATAACCGATTAAATAGTGATATTTGGTTGATTAAGACAAATGCGTACGGTTATGAACAGTGGAATAGAACATATGGTGGATCAAATTTTGATCTCGGGAATCAAGTCCAACAAACACAGGATGGTGGATATATTATATTAGGCACAATTCAGTTAGGATCGGATTCAGGTGATTTCTGGCTTATAAAAACTGACAGTAGAGGATTTGTCCAATGGAGTCGAATCTTTGGTGGACCAGGTGGAGATAGCGGAGAATCTGTTCTACAGGTATCAGATGGGGGTTATATTATCGCAGGGCAAAAATATGTAACGCCAAAAACAAATTGGGATGCTTGGTTAATTAAAACTAATGAAACTGGTGTCGAAGAATGGAATCATACCTATGGGGGAGACCAGATTGATGGAAGCTATGATGTTCAAGAAACTATAGATGGTGGGTATATTCTCTGCGGGTGTACCTGTTCATTTGTTGAACCATCTCACATGTGGGACCCTTATGATGCCTGGTTAATAAAAACTAATTCTGAAGGAGTTGAACAATGGAATCATTCCTATGGTACAAATCGGTCATATGAATGGGGTTTTTCTGTCCAACAACTTCCTGATGGTGGATTTATCGTTGCTGGTCTGGTACTTGGTGATGGAAAACACGATGGATTATTGATTAGGACAGATGAATCAGGAGCGGAGATATGGAACAGATCATATGGCGAAACTTATCCTGGAATTGTAACATTTCTTTGTATTAATCTTACATATGATGGTGATTTTATTATCTGTGGGGGTAACGGATATTTTGACCCTCAAAAGGGATATTTATATGACATATGGGTGTTAAAGACCGATTGCTCTGGAGATCTCCTTTGGGAGAAAACATATGGTGAACGTGAATATATAGATATAGGGTTATCAATTGCTCAAACGGCCCATGGAGGATATATCATTACAGGGGGCATTGAAACAAAAGACCTGAAAGGTAGTGCAGCTATTCTGATAAAATTATCACCTGAAAAGCAAGCTCCATCCACACCAGCTATTGTTGGTGAAACAAATGGAAAACCAGGTACTTTATATCCTTACACATTTACTTCGATAGATCCAGATGGAGATCAAGTATCCTATTATATCGAGTGGGGTGATGGAGATATAACAGATTGGACTGGTTTTCAACCCTCTGGAGAACCTTACTCTGAAAGCCATACTTGGGCTACAAAGGGAACCTATATTATTAGGGCAAAAGCCAAGGACACAGATGGATTTGAAAGCGATTGGGGAACACTAACAGTTACTATGCCAAGAAACAGAGCATACTCTAATACGTTGTTACTAAGATTACTGGAAAGTTTTCCATTGTTGGAACGACTACTAAATCTACTATAAACATCTCTTCTTTTTTTAAAAAACTACTCCTTATATGAAAATCTTTGCAACTACCATAATAGTTGAGACAACAATGAGTATAGCAATAAATTGTTTGCCTCCATCATTCATTTTTATGACCTTGAGTCCTCCACATACCACCTTTCGTTTATATACTATCAGAAAACGTTCGGAAAAAACCAAACAAAACGTGATGTTGCAACTCTATTTTTCTCCTATAAACTGGAATAAAATAGTTACTGCTAGAAAAAAATTGTTGACTTTAGGGTCAAGTATTTAAAAATTTCTCTTATTTTTCGTCAATATATGACAATTCTTAGCATACGTTTTAAATACTTTTAACTCTATGAGAATTTGTCTGAGGGAGGAAAAAGAAACATTATGAAAAAAATAATATTAATATTGACATTATTGGTTGGAGGGATTTTAGTTCTAAGTGGATTTGGAGTAGCTACAGTAACTAATAACCTGGCGATAATGGATAATCACCCGCCAAATAAACCTACTATAACGGGTCCAACATCTGGAATAGTTGGAGAAGAATATGACTTTTGTTTCGTTGCGGAGGATCCAGAAAATGACAATGTATCCTTTTATATTGAATGGGCAGACGGGACTAGTACTGGATGGACCGTTTTTGTCCCATCAGGTTATGAGTTAATAGAATTACATGCTTGGTCTAAAATGGATGTATATACTATCCGTGCCAAAGCAAAAGACATCTATGATAAAGAAAGTGATTGGTCTTATTTGGATGTCCCTATATCGAAAAACAAAGCATACTCTGATACGTTGTTACTGAGGTTTTTAGAACAGTTTCCAATGCTGGAAAGACTGCTGAATTTATTATAAAAAATATTTCTCCCTAAGGAAATATAAATTCAATTTTCTTTTCTAAGTATTTGACTTAATTTATGATTTCTGCAATCTGTAAAAAATTGAAGATAACTTATGAGATGGTACTTCCATCTGTTTGTTTCTTTATACAAATGTAAAAAAATCACTCTGTAACCATTATTATCAAATATTTTTCTTCTATAATCATAATCAAAGTCCTCTGAACCACAAACCTCAACATATATTCCAAAATGAATGAGAAAAAAATCAGGTGCCCAAACTCTTGGCCTTTTGTTTTCATCCCATACAAAAACTGGTTGCTCATAAGACCAAAAAATTCCTAGCTCTTTTAGTAAATTGGCTACTTCTTTTTCAGATCTTGTCATTTGATCGTATATTGATTCTTTTTCCATAACGTAACCTCCAAAAATTGAAAAAAATAAGAAGGGTTTTAGTGAGAGATGTTGAATGAACGCTAAGGCCAAAAAAGGGGTCTAACTTGTCCGCTCCAACAGTAGAAACAGAAAATCCTTCCCGGCGGGAGCATCATTACTTTTTCATTAAATATTTTTATTAGATATTTATCTTACATTGGTATAAAATTTTAAAATACAAAATCAGATACACAAAAGTTGAGTTTTATGGATAAAAAATTGTTAGAAAAATGTTTTAAATTGTTGTGCAATGGACTCTATATTTTATCTAAGAAATATGCATTTTCAATAAGCTCGGTTAGACGATTTAAAAACCTTGTATATGGTACACCATCAAGAACCTCATGATCAAATGATATTGTCATACTCAAATATTTTCGAGATTCTGTTCTTTTACCTACTCTTCTCTGTTTTGTAGTTGTTCCAAAAATTGCTATGAACAATGGGTGAACACCAATTGTAGTAGTCCAACCCGGGAATTTTCCTATCATGCCAAGTGAAGAAACCATTACTGTTCCAATAGCTTTCTTTGCGAAGAATGGGTCCTTTCTCAATTTCTTCCAAATACTTTTTCTTATAAACCTTGGTAATCTGATTACGAGTTTAACAATTTTAAACTCTTTGCTAAGCTTTGCTACAAGGGTTTTTTCATCTAAATATCTTGCCTTGATAGAGCGAACTTCTCTTGTGATTTCTTGAACATTCTTTTTGTTCGTATCTCTGATTACATGAATCATTGGCATACTTTCTCCTTTAACTGTTCGATCATAGATAACTGATACATCTACATCATCAAAAACAACAACTCTTCTTCTACCAAGTCTTATTGCATGTACCTGTTTATGTTCGCTAACAGCTTGGGCAATACATTTAATAATCCAGCCTGTAAAAGATACTTTTTTACCTTTTTTCTTACCTTTTTCAATCTGTGAGAGGGCCTTTGTAACATCAAGTTCAACAAAGGAATGAATCCTGTGTTTTTTCATTCCATCCATAAGGCCATCAACAATCAAGTCTCGGCCTTTTGGAAATCTTTTAACCTCCCATTCTTTAAATTTACCTATTTCAACTAACCTGTCATTTGTAACTCCAATTAAAATTATAAAAGAGGTAATTATCAAATAAAATCCAATACCTGGACCCCAAGTACTAGTAAGAATCTCAGATGCTCCACTTCCAGGAATAGAAATCTCAAAGTTTCCTTCGCCATACATAACTCCAGTAGTAACATCAGTTATCTGTGACAAAGTGATATAATAAACAAGAATTGTTAAAAACAACAAAAATAAACCTAGGATTGATACAAACCCGGTTGTTTTTTTGAATTTTTTACCTGTAAAAGTCCCTATTAAAATTAATAATAAAGAGATTAATAAAAGGTAAGAAAGTGTGGAAAGAACAAAGTCAACCTCTGAAGGTACATGACCTAACTCTCCACCAACAAAATTTGTTGAAGTAGTAGTTGTAATAATTTTTGAAGGAATCAAATATGTGTTTGTTTCAGAAGAGGTTGTATCATTCTGTCCTGTTAAAGTCCACCAAGATGAAACAAGTGCAATAAGAATCAAGGCAATAATAATTAATCTTAATCCTGCAAATATTTTTCTCTTTTTAATCATGTAAATTATTGAAAAAATTATGAGTGCTATACCTAGATATGTTACAATTATATGTAATATCGAATCCTGATGTATTACTATATTGACATTTTTATCTCCTCTGACCTGAATATCTTGTTTTGCTAATATCTTACCATCCTCTGAATGTATAGTAACACCATATTTTCCAGGAGGGACAGTAATCATTGTATTTCCATTATCCTCAATTAATATTTTCTCAGTCCTATCATTTCTGTTAATCAATAATTCCCCTTTACAAAGATCATAACTAAAAGAGTTCATCACATTAAATTCAACTTGATACTCTGCTGGAAATACCAAATCTAAGGTTTCATCTTTATCAAGATACAGACCTTTTTTGTATCTAAAACCTTTATAATTCATCTCCAAATCATATGGTTTCTGAATAAGATTATCAAACCGATATTTTCCCTCACCTGTTTTATTGGCTGGAATGACAATTGGATTTGTACTAAGATGGCTTGTAAGAACAGGATCAACTTCAATCTCTGGTGAAAAACCCCATTTATCTTTTATACTAAGGCTAAGGCTATACTTCTTAAATGAAACCTGTTTTTTCAAAGGTATTAGAATATTGATTAACTTGAGAGCCACCATTTTTTCTTCTACAATAAAACCTTGATACATTACTTTTAGATTGTAGTGTTTATTTTGGAAATATGGTGCTGTAATTATTGCCGATCCATTGACATCTGTTGTAGACTCTGAAATTGTAACTCCATCTTTTTCAAGTAACAATTTTACATTTTCAGTTGGTTTATCATTTTGATCTATTGCTGAAACATGAATAGATGCTTGAGTTCTGCAAATAACATTTACTCTACTATCTTCGCGGAGATCAATTACTTTCACTCCGATAAATCTCCGCTCCTTATGTATTGAAGGTGTTTCTCTAAACACTTTTACTACATATACTCCCGGTTCCAGATTTGGAAAACTAATTTTTTTAAATAAAGACAAGTTTTTCCAATCAAACACATTTAAAATCGTTCTTATTTTTTGAAAAAATCTTAGATCTTCAAGATCAAACTCAACTGCTTTCAGAGGGAGTCTACTTACAGATCCAGATGACTGAATATTTCCTTCTTTGTAGATTTCAACACTTGTATATGGAACTCTTATTCCAAGCACAGTAGAAAGAACAGGGCCAAAAGGATCTGATGGAGAATTATGGGCATAAACAGTTAAAGAATATCTTTCTTCTTCTTTTCCATCATCTTCAATATCTTCTCTTTTAATAGGAATATTTGGATAGAGTTTTTGATATATTTCTGATTCAGAATCTATTCTTTGAAATCCTTCATTATTTGCTGAAATAAATTCAACTCCAAAATGTACATTCAAACCTTTTGAAAGAACAGTATTATGCCTCTCTCCTCTTTCATAAGAATTTCTCATAAAATAGATGCTTCCACTATCTGACTCCATGCCCGGTAATTTTACATTTTGTTCAACGTATGATTTCACTTGAACTCCGTCTTTTCCACCCTCAACAATTCCTGTGTTTGAATGCATTATAAGGCCATGAGCTTTTCCTGTTAAAGTATCATCCAAACTAAGCCATGCTTTGCTGCCTAGATCAATATCATCATCTGTTGAAAGTATGTATTCTCTTGACTCTGATGGATCTCGAGGTAAAAGATAGCTTTTGACATTTTCATTATCATCATAAACATGTATATTTGGAAGTAAATCTCCAAAATTCATTTTATCCAGTGTATTGCTCCTTGTTTCAGTTGTCGCAATACCCGCATAGGAACCATCGAACATACTTGGATCTTCGATATTAATTGAGTCTAATACTTCATGATTTACATCAACAAATAATCTTTTTATATCTGTTGGGCAGTAGTAATAAGTATAGATATTATCTGTTTTCAATTTATTATCTGGCGAATATGCCTCGATCTTGAACCGAACCATTAAATTCCCATCTACAAGTATGTTTTTATTTACCTTTTTTGCATGAGAGGTTCCATAATAATCAGGAAAAGAATTTGTACCATATCTCATATCAAAAACAGCTATTTGATCTACATTACTAATCTCAACCTGTTTTGTATTAGGTTTTAATCTTGCTACAAATTGAGAAGCTGGATTTCCAACCATTTCTCCCTTTTGCATAACTGCATATTCAACAAACTCATCTTGTATGATGCCATAATAATCAAATTCTATTTTTTGCCCAGGGATAGGTTCAAAATAATAATGAGAATCTTCCAAGGATATATAGTCGTAATAATTGGTTTGACCTATTTCTTCTGAGTCATATACTACAAAATATTTTTCATTACCGTTCGCATATTCAGGAATTAGAAAAACTGCACTACATGAATCTACCAACCTTTTTTTTGTGAAATTTAAATCATAAATTTGAGATTCTAGTTCAATAAGACCAGAGCCATCATCATAGGCAATTCGAATTGAATTATGGTTCTCATCAAGTGCCCAACATGGATTTTTGAAATTAATTCTGATATCAATTGGTTGAAATTTTGAAATTTCTAAGCTCGTATCTATCGGAATGTTGATTTTCTGTTTAAATGATAGATCATCAATATCAGTTGAAGATGTGTTTTTCATTCCAGAAGATGCACTAATATTAAATGATGAAAATATCAATACAATTAGCACTATCCAAATTAAAGATCTTCTTTTCTTCAACCCCATAGTTAATCGTATATATGTATAATAATAAATAAATCTTTACCTTAAATAAAAGTAATGGCTCCAGATGAACTTTTTGGAGGAACAGAATGGGCTAAGCATGAAATAAACTCGTTCTCAGGTATTTCAAAAAGAATATTGAAAAGTAAAAGATTGAACATTCAAAAATTCCTCTCTGATTCGTTCCTAAATATGTGATATTAAACTAAGATGACTTTTTTCCTAAAAATCTGTTTTTCGTTAAATTAATAATTTTCTTAACTTCATTATATTTGATTTCACCAGTAACAAATGAATTTACAACATCAATTCCTAAAGTAGTTTCTGAGCCAGCCCAAAATGAAAGATTTGGAAAATGATTAAAGAAAAACTCATAGACTCTGGCCCATTTCAATACATCATATAAATTTCTATCAACATCTTTGTTATATTCACTTGCCAAATCGTAATTGTCTTCTTTGAAAAAATTAATGATATTTCTAGCTGCAATCCTGCTACTGATAAAAGCATGATATATGCCCTCTCCAACAAAAGGATCTGCAAGTCCAGCTGCATCTCCGATAAGTAAAATATTATCCCTTGCAACAGGCTTTTTAGGATCTCTAATAGGAATCACGGCATAATGTGGTTTAATACTCTTATCCAATTTCCAAAAATCTATAAAATCATTCCAAACGTTTTTCCAAACAAGTGGAAAAGGATATTTCGACGTAAAAATACCTGCAGTAATCAATTCTGATTTTGGGAATATGTAACAAACAAAACCAGGGTATTTTTTCATTATCTGCGCCAAGGAATGGTCATTAGAATATTTACTAAATCTTGGTCCAGCAGGCCCCTCCCAAGATGATGACAAATCAAACCGTTCAAAGGGGTATAAATCAACCATTTTGTTAAAACGAATATTATTTCCCCAAGCACCTACTAAAATTTTATAATTAACTTTCTTTTCTTTATTTTTCTCCAAAAAAGTGATTGAATTTTCTTTCCTATTAATTTTTTGAATCAAAACATTATCTTTGAAAAACACAGTTTTATTATCAATGGCCATTTTCACAAGAAAATTATCGAGATCTGCTCGGTATGTCATATAGATTAATTCTTTTCCGGGATTGACAGATGTAAACTTATTGTCGCGTACATATAACCCTTTTTTTGTTGTTTTTTCAACGATACTTTTTATGTTTTTGTTCTCTGAGAATAAAACGTCATAAGCCTTCTTTGAAAGTCCTCCAGCACAGCACTTATATCTTGGGAAAGGCTTTTTTTCTAAAAGTAGTACATCACGGCCTTGGTTTTTTAATTTATAAGCTAAATAGCTTCCAGCTGGGCCTGCCCCTGCAATTACAACATCGTGTTTATTCATAAACTACTTTTTAAAAAATATTAAATTTTTCAAGAGCTTTAACTGCACTTTTTCTGACAAAGGCATTATCATCTTTCAATGCTTCCATCAGGTGTACAACAGCATCATCATTCCCAAGTTTTCCAAGAGCATTTGCTGCATCACTTCGAACTTCCCAATGTAGGTCTTTCAAAGCTTTTATCAATGGTTTAACAGCTTGATCTCCGCCGATTTTATCTAAAGCATGAACTGCAGATATTCTAACAATATAATCTTCATCGTCAAGAGTTCCGATTAAATCATCAAAAGCTTCCACGGATCTTGTTTTTCCTAATATTATTGCAGCAAGTGATCTTACATTTTTGTCACTATCATTTAAAGATTTAATAAGAGCATCAACAGGCTTTTCAGGAGAAATAAGATTTAACGCAGTAATGGCCTCTTTACGCACTAAAGAATTTTTATCGTCCAATGATGAAATTAGCGCATTTATTGCTTTATCATCTCCGATTTTTCCAAGGGCTTTTGCTGCATTAATGCGGACTTCTTCACAATGATCATTTATTACTTCAATAATAGCTTCAACAGCTCTTTTATCTCCAATCTCTCCCAAAAAATAAGCCGAATGCCATCGCACTTCATCTCTATTATCTGAAAGTGTATTAATAAGTGAATCAGCAAATCTTGGATCCTTATAATTTTTTAAAACATTAGCAGCAGAAAGCCAAACATTTTCATTTTCATCATTTAATTTACCAATCAATGCATCAATTATTTGTGGGTCATTAAAGTTTTTTAAATCTAATATAGCTTTAACTCTAATGCTCCAGTCAGTATTATCAAGTTCATCAAGTAATTCTTTCATATTTTGCTTAGAAATTTGGTTTTCGTCCATCTGTAACTCTCCAATTGCTTACCAACAGGCATATTATATTTAAAGTTAATTACCTTTTGATGGAAAAATATCAAAAAACACTGTTGGATAGATGAATATTTATATAATAAAATGCATTACTTTTGTATACTATTGGAGATGGGATGTGGATAGGGAAATGCCAGGTAATTGTTTATTGATAATTTCAAAAAATGAGGGGGTTAACCCCATATCAATTGCTGAGCAGGCTATTGAATCTGGTGTTATAGATAAAGTGATTATTTCTGATGGTTCAAATGAAGAGACATTTAAACGTCTAAAAGCAAAAGAAACCCAAAAAATAGAGGTTATCAGTGAAAAAAAGTATGTAAAAACAAATGAAATTGGTAAAGGTATAGGGATGATCAACGGTGGTCTTGCAGCTATCGAACAAGGCTTTGAAAAAGTAGGATACATTGATGGAGATATTTACAATCCAAGTATGGGCAAATGGCTTGAATTCTTATTTGACCCATTGGACAGAAATATTGACATCATAAAAGCTGCTTTTTCGAGAAATCCAGCTGATGGACAGATAACCAGGCACATAACTAGGCCACTTATTGCGATGTTTTTCCCAAATGCATGGGAGATAGATCAGCCACTGGGTGGCGAATTATCAATAAAAACTGAAGTGCTAAAAGAGATTCTTACGAAAGGCATAGCTCCCCCTTACGGTTGGGGAATTGATTCCTTTATAACAATGAAATCGCTGATGTATGGATATAATATGGGTGAGGTGTATCTAGGGCAAAAAATGCATGGTAAAAAAACATTGACAAACCTGCAGAAAATGTTCATCGAATGTTTCCAAGAAGCTGTCCGTATGATACAATATTTCTACAGCCTTCCAGTGAGAAAAAAGATTAATCCAATCACCATGGTTTCCTCACCCTTCAAAAAGAATTCATCTTTTGATGAAGCATATATGGATGTTAAAAAAGAAGTCGAGCGAAGTCTTGAAACCTTTAAACTCATAAAGAAAATGTATCTGCCCCATGATGACTTGTTTTATGACATTAAAGAAGCTAATGATTTTGATAGCTTTTATAAGAAAACTCAATTAGTTAATGTGAACATCTGGGTTGAATTACTTTATTGGTTTGTTAAAAAATATTCGCCTGCCTATTTGGATCAATATTATTATCGTTGGAAAATCCGATCCCTATGTTTCTGTCTACATGAAATAAATACAGTTGAACAAGCAGAAACTAGAACAACATTTCAGGCTAAAGCTGCCTCTGATTTTATTACAAAGATAGGAGAACGTCCATCTATTGATGATAGTTCTAAAAAAATGTATTTCTACCAAGCTAGAAATTAATAATCAAATAACTAAAAAACTTATATATAATAAATAACTTATACTGATATGGAGTAGGTATATTTGAAATTCCTTCTTATAGCTAGTCAGGGGTATACAGGGTATGCAAGTTATGTTTCTACAAAAAAAATAAAAAAAATAGAAACATCTCTTTATCCTCCACTAGGTTTATTATATATTGGAAGATCATTGGAAGATGAAGGGCACGAGGTTGAGTTAATCGATTTTATAAGTGAAGGTTTCCCTGGGAAATTTGAAAAGATTTTATCTTCCGTGGATGCAGTTGGATTTAATGTTTGTACACTTTCATATGAACGCCCTGCAGAAATTGCAAAAAAAATTAAAGAAATTGATTCATCGATTCCTATCATTATTGGTGGACCCCATTGTACTTTCCATCAAAAGCGATCCCTGGAAGATATTCCT
>JAGMDE010000170.1 GCA_023128855.1 Thermoplasmatales archaeon
TTTTAATAAAAAAATCAACAAGTGCTGGACATGCAATTGTTGTTTTCGGGTTTAATGAAAGTAATCAAACTGTTTGTTATCATGATCCAGGGGTAGCACTTTTCAATAAATCTGAATATGGTAATTTTGTATGGGATAATTTATCAGATTTTAAAAATGCAGTAGTTTCCAATCCTAAACAAACTAACTTTTCTTATTCAATTGGAAAATTTCAGAAATCATCTAATAATTTAATTAATAAAACTGTTGCATATAAATTGGCTTTAGAGCGAAATATAGAAAGAATGATGGGAAACAACTCAGTTTATGATAATCAGTTTAGTGATTCAATTTTGGGTTTAAATGCTCTTAAAACATTAAAAAAGAATTTTGAACCTGGAAGATTAAATCGAGTGATTACCATTTTCAAATATAAATATCGATTATCATTTAGTTGGATGATGTATAGATCAAGTGTTTTTTTAAACAAATTATTCCCAAATCTTGTTAATCTATCAATGATAGATACTATGTTTAGTTTATATCACAGGACTGCTAAGGAAAAACATGATATTTCTGAATACCTTTGGAATCTACAATTTCAGTTAAATGATTCGTATTTATCTCAAATTTGCAGGACTAATTCGCTACTACTTGAACTAGAAGCAAAAAATTGGGATAAACTTGCGTCAAATTATGCAGTTTTTATGAAAAAAGGAATTTTTCTATCAGCTCTACAAGCAATACTCCTCATGAATAAAATGTCTGAAAATGTAGATGATATAATTGCAATTGAGGAAGCAATTATTTCTAGTCTTTCTTGAAATTAAATACATCTTTTTTATTTATTCTACCAGTAAGTAGTCTATCTGTTTTAAACACCCAGACGGTAAGTGCTATCATTATAATTGCAAAAATCGCAACATAGATTATTCCACCTATTACCATGACATAATCATCAAAGATTAAAGCCCGTGGTGCCATCATAGGATGAGAAAATGGGATTCCAAAAAGTATACCTTTTAATGCCATTGGTAAAGTGTCAAAATCTTTGAACATTGTGATAAACATGGGTATCAAAGCCATCATTGCTACAGGAAACGTCAATGTTTGAGCACTTTTGAAATTTTTAGCCATTGTGCCCAATAACATACATAAAGCTAAAGCTGCAATGAGGGCTACAAAAATAGACAAGCCAATAAGGATAAGATCAGAACCACTTAATGTAAGATTATAGTTCGTAAGAACTGATTCACTGCCCCCCATCTGGAAAGCCATCATAAAAGATCCAAAACCGAACATGTATATTACAGCAAAAATCAGACCAATTATTGCACTAGCAATGATTTTTCCTGCTACAATACTTGTTCTTTTTACAGGCAAGGTTAGAAGTGTTTCTAGTGTTTTATTTTCTTTTTCTAAAGCCATTGAAGAAATTACCATTTGTCCCGCCATGATTATTATAATCATTATTATAAGAGGAATAAAAGTCGACTGTGCTCCTAAAACATTTGAAATATCACCTGGGGACAAACCTTTGAGTTCTTTTCCTTTGAAGTATGTTGTCTCATTTTTAAAGGTTGGAGTAAGAGCAGTGGTAGCGTTAATAGATTCATTTGATGATATTAGCTCTTTTGTAATATTGGTATTTACAAAATTAATTAATTCTTCAAGTACATGCGAAGAAATTGAATCAAGAAGCCCAGCTCCTTTCATAATCCAATATATTTCTATCTGACCAATTTCACCTTGTAAAATATCCTCTGAGAAATCCTCATTAATTATGACTAAAGCTACTCCTTCATTTTTGTTTAATTCATCTAACGCTTTTTGTTTATCTAATAGATCTGAAGATTCGAAGATTACCTCTGCACCATTTTGAAAAACATCTACAGCTAAATCGGAAAATTTCCCTTCATCAGCATCAATTAAACCTATAATTGGCGGTTCATCTAGCTCTTCCTCAATGTTACCCATGGTGCTACCCATTGATCCAAAAAGAATGGCCATTATAATTATTGGTAGAAACGTAGCAGGTGTCATCAGTTCTCTTAGTTCTTTTTTAACAATATTTCCTAGCGCGCTCATTTCATCACCTTTGTGAACACTTCTTCTATGTTACTTGCTTTGTATTTCTTCATCAAATCCTTGGGTTTTCCTTCCTCGACGATAATTCCGTCGTCGATGAGCGCTATCCGATCGCAGAGATATTCAACTTCAAGCATATTATGGGATGAAACCAGAAAAGTAGTGCCACTTTTTGCAGTGTTTTTTATGATATTACGAATTTCTTGAGCATTGATTACATCTAAACCAGAGGTTGGTTCATC
>JAGMDE010000171.1 GCA_023128855.1 Thermoplasmatales archaeon
ATACCATTTCCTGCTCGTCATCTAGTCGATAAGTATAACTATGGAATGATAAACAATAAATATGTGTTCAAACCAAAATTAACATCTATGGTAACAAGCAGAGGATGTCCCTTTAACTGTCGGTTCTGTTCACGAAATGCTCTTGTATATAAAACATATAGACAGAGATCAGCTGAAAATGTTGTAAAAGAAATGCTAGAGATAAACAATAAATACAAAACACTGTGTATAGTCGATGATAACTTTCTTACAGATAAAAAACGGGCTAACAAGATAATGGATAGCCTTATTGAAGAAGGAACAGATCTTGATTTACTAATTTTGGGAGCTCGGGTTGATTCAGCAGATAGAGAATTATATAATAAAATGAAAAAAGCAGGTGTTAAATATATGGAATTTGGACTTGAATCAGGTAATCAAGATGTCCTTGATTTTTATAATAAGAGGATAACACTAGATCAGATCAGGAAAGCAGTTAATTTAAGCCGTGAAATGAATTTTATAACTCAAGGAAATTTTATACTTGGTGCTCCATTTGAAACGGAGAAATATTTTGAAGAAACCATAAAATTTGCCTGTTCCATGCCTATTGATATCGCGGTTTTTTATCCTTTAGGATATCTATATGGTTCCGATTTATGGGATGAAGCTATTCAGAAGGGTATTACCCCTAAAGACGGTGGTTATTATCTTGGGCCAGAGGCACGAAAAAAATTGGGAAATTTTACTTTTGAAGAACTTTTAGATTTTTGTCAAAAAGCTATGAAAAGGTTTTATTTAAGACCAAATTACGTAATAGATCAATTGATCATATCCATTAAGAGGAAAAATTTCAGATTTGTAAGAACAGGATTAAATAACTTGTTATAATATTATATCTCCTAAATATCTATTGGTAGTTCTAAAAAAATGTATTTCTACCAAGCTAGAAATTAAGTTCTATTTAAAATCTAAATATTTTTAATCTGTTAGATCCTCCTTTCATTATATTAAATTTTAATAGTAATTACAGCCTTGGCTCAAAATTAATATTCCAATGGCGCATATCCCTTGTTTGGGATGGGTATGCGCAAGACAGATTGGAAAGTATATGAAAAAACTGAGGAGGAAGAGTTCCGTCTTTTCCTTGAAATCAGTAAAAGAATTTTATGGCGTCAGAAAGAACCTAAGGGTTGGAAGAAAAAAGCAGGACCTGGTCGTCCACCATATGATTGGAAGGGAGTGGTTGTACTTCTTTTGTTAAAGGTGTTTTACCGGTTGAAATTCCGTGAGATAGCATCGTTTGCAAAAGGTTTTCCAGGTCTAAAAGAGTTCTTGGAATTGGGGAGGGTGCCTAGTAGATCAACACTGCAGAGAGATATGCATAAGATTGATGTGGCATGGCTTCGTAAGTTGAATGATGCTGTTGTTAAAGAGTTTAAAAAAAGCGGAAATATATAGGTGTTGATTCTTCTGGGTTGGAAACACGTCATTACTCGCCATGGTTTTGTCTGAGAACCAGGAGGAAAACTAGGAAACGGGATTTTAAAAAGATTCATGTAGCGATGGAAATCTGTGGTCCTGAGAAACCAATCTACTCCATTGAAGTCACGAAGGCAACAAGACATGATTCTCCAATGTTGATCCCTCTTCTTAAACGAATTACCGGAGACATTGGAGATGTCTGTGGTGATAAAGGAGTGGCGTCAAGACGAAACGCACAATACATAGATGATCGAGGTGGTACACCATTTCTGATGATGAAAAAGAACAGCACTAGTCAAAGCAAAGGATATCCTGCCTGGCATAAGATGCATGCTGCTAGGAGAGAAGATGAGAAGAATTGGGATAAACGATACCACAAACGATCTAATAGTGAAGCAGGTTTCGGTTCGTTCAAACAACAGACCACCTCATATCTTTCAAGTAGGAACAGAAAATGTCAAAACAACGAAGTCTGGCTGAAAACAGTAGCGTATAATATCAAGCAATTAGCTCATAGAAAAGTACGATTGGCTATAAAGAGAGGTGAATTATGAGCCAAGGCCAGTAATTACAAAAGCCAAATATAAGTAAAAATTAAAATACAAGAAATAACTTATAATGGTATGGAGTAGGTATATTTGAAATTCCTTCTGGTAGATAGTCAGGGGCATGCAAGTTTTGTTTCTACAAAAAAATTAAAAAAAATGGAAACATCTCTTTATCCTCCACTAGGTTTGTTATATATTGGAAGATCATTGGAAGATGAAGGGCACGAGGTTGAGTTAATCGATTTTATAAGTGAAGATTTCCCTAGAAAATTTGAAAAGATTTTATCTTCCG
>JAGMDE010000172.1 GCA_023128855.1 Thermoplasmatales archaeon
TAGATGAAGCAATCAAGATTGCAGAAGAAATTGGTTATCCTGTTATGTGCAGAATAGCATATGCCCTAGGAGGATTAGGCTCAGGCGTAGCCCACAATAAGAAACAATTAGTTGATATAACCAGCAAGGCTTTTTCTTTTACCAAACAAATCTTGATAGAGGAATACTGTGGTGGTTGGAAGGAATTAGAGTATGAGGTTGTTAGAGATTGTTACAACAACTGTATAGTTGTCTGTTCTATGGAAAATGTTGACCCTATGGGAATTCATACAGGTGAAAGTATCGTTGTAGCTCCGGTTCAGACCTTAACTGCCTCTGAAAATTTTAAATTAAGATCTATTTCTATCAAAGTGATTAGGCATCTTGGAATTATTGGCGAATGTAATATTCAATTTGCTCTTGATCCAGAATCTGAAGATTATAGAATAATCGAAGTCAATGCAAGACTTAGTAGAAGTTCTGCCCTTGCGTCGAAAGCAACAGGTTATCCACTTGCTTTTATTGCTACTAAGTTGGTCTTGGGTCATAGTTTGGCACAGGTAGAAAACATCATTACTAAGGAGACCTCAGCTTGTTTTGAACCTGCTCTTGATTATATTGTTGTAAAGTATCCAAGATGGGATTTACAAAAATTCAGGAAGGTCAAACTTAGCTTAGGTTCTGAAATGAAATCTGTAGGAGAAGTGATGGCAATTGCCCGTAGTTACGAGGAAGCACTACAGAAATCAATCCGAATGTTAGATGTCGGTATGAATGGCTTAGTTTGTAACAAAATCAAGTTTGATGATTTAGATAAAGAGCTAAAAGAACCAACTGACAAGAGAATGTTTGCTATTGCTGAGGCAATAAAAAAGAGATATCCAATTGAAAAAATATACAAACTTACTAAGGTAAATCCTTGGTTCCTTTATAAGATAAAAAATATCGTTGAATTAGAGAAAAAATTAAAACGTTATAGACTTCAAAATTTACCCGTATCTTTGTTGCAAGAAGCGAAACAAAAGGGCTTTTCTGATTTACAAATTGCATTACTTGTTAAAAGCGATGAATTAGCTGTCAGAGAGAAAAGGAAAAGACTCGATATTGTTCCATATGCAAAGCAGATAGATACTCTTGCAGCAGAGTATCCTGCAAAGACTAACTATTTGTATTTGACCTACAATGGTTGTAAAGATGATCTTGATTTTAAGGAGAAAAACCCGGTTATTGTTTTAGGAGGGGGCGCCTATAGAATCGGGTCATCTGTTGAATTTGATTGGTGCTGTGTTAATTCGGTTGCTACATTAAGAAATTTGAAATATAACACTATAATGATAAACTGTAACCCTGAAACCGTTAGTACAGATTATGATATCTGTGATAAGTTGTATTTTGATGAGATCACTTTTGAAAGGATTATGGATATCTGTGATAAGGAAAACCCTCTGGGAGTCATTGTCTCAATGGGTGGGCAAATTCCAAATAATTTAGCCTTACCTTTGCATAATGCAGGTGTTTCAATACTTGGCACTTCTCCTCTTGATATCGATCACGCCGAAGATAGGCATAAGTTTTCTCAACTTTTAGATAAATTAGGAATAGATCAACCTGAATGGAAGGAATTGACGAGTTTAGATAACGCTGAAAAGTTTGCAGATAAAGTTGGTTACCCTGTATTAGTTAGACCAAGTTATGTTCTCAGTGGCGCAGCTATGAGTATAGCCTTGAGTGGAAAGGAATTAAGAAAATATCTAAAAAAAGCCTCTGAAATTGGTAAGGAGCATCCTGTTGTTATAAGCAAATTTATAACTGGGGCTAAAGAAATCGAGATTGATGCAGTTGCTAAAAAAGGTGAACTTTATTGTTATGCAATCTCTGAGCATGTGGAAAACGCTGGTGTTCATTCAGGTGATGCAACGATGGTTTTGCCTCCTCAGAGGACATACTTAGAAACAATGAGAAGAATAAAGGTAATTGCTAAGAAAATTGCTAAGTCTTTGAAGATAACTGGTCCTTTTAATATACAATTTATTGCTAAAGATAACGATGTTAAGGTTATCGAATGTAATTTAAGAGCTTCAAGGAGTTTTCCTTTTGTTTCTAAGGTTTTTAAATTAAATTTTGTGGATTTAGCTGTTAGAAACATTATGGGTAAAAGCGTTCCCAGAATTGACCGCTCAGCTTTTGATCTGGATTACGTTGGAATTAAGGCTCCGCAATTCTCTTTTACTCGGTTGAAAGGTTCAGATCCTGTTTTAGGAGTAGAAATGGCTTCTACTGGTGAGGTTGC
>JAGMDE010000173.1 GCA_023128855.1 Thermoplasmatales archaeon
GCATGTAGTATTCTTGCAGGAACAATTGGGTCATCTCCGCCTAGTAAAACATATTCTGTCTGCCAATTGTTGTATGCATATCTAATGAAATTCCTAATTTTTTGTTGTGTATCAATTCCAGTATACCCATTTTCTATTTCTTCAATAGTTACAATTTTTGCATTTAAACCTCCGGAAATATGCTCATCACGTAAAGCTTGAAAATTAAAATCACCATTATAATTCTTTAATTCTTCAGATGTAATGATAACGTATTGATAGACTTCTGATGGGAATGATCCTGGATAACTCTCGATAGTTTCTGGGTTGTCTACAAAACTACTTACAGCATCAATATCTTTCTGTAAACCTCTATAATTTTGATGGTATTGATCTGGGTCTATAGGTGTTGTTTCAATATTTTCAATTTTCAAAGTAGGAGTAAACAAAAGTTGACCATTTTTTGGATTATATTGAACAGGATATAGACGTAAAATTAAAACATTGAAACCTCTAAACTTTTGCACAGAAACAATTTCATATTTTTTATCTGGGAAAAGACTATCCGATTCATAAATTTCAGAATCTGGAGGAATATATTCAATATCTCCTTCATAACTAAATGGATAAAACTGCTGACCTGGCTCTACAGGATCATCCACTGAGATACTAATAGTATCAACAGATGAAATTTCTATATCTTCAAATTTTTCTCCATATGGTATTAAAACTTTAGCTGAAGCAACAGGAAGAACCGGTTTACCCGTTTCATGGAAATTAGAGTGTTCTTCTAGTATAACTTTCGAAAAGATCTGGCCTGATAATTCTACTGTTTCAATTTCGAGAGTATTAAAATTATAAACTAATGGCAAGGGTAGATAGGATCCTTCTGAGGAATCTTCTTCTGCTGTATTAATCAATTTTATTTTAGAATTAGATGTGTGTTGTGCAGAAATAATCGAGGTAGAAATTAAAAGAGACATGAGCATTATTGAAAATAAGCTTTTAATTAATGATTTATTCATTTTTTTACACTCCCTTTAAGATTTATTATCTTAATTATTAGAAATATTAGTCATATATCATATATAAGCTTTATAGCACAAATTTCTTCGCGAAATTATTATTTCGAATTTTAATTCCACTTTTATAAAAAAATTAAATTACAAGGAATTTGTTAACAGTTCAGGGAGAATAGATTTCTATTGAAAGAAAAATATGTAGTTTTCAAAGATGATGATGCAGGAAAAGATACACCTGGATTAAAAAAATTGATAGATGTTGTTTTAAAAAATGATGCAAAAGCAACAATCGGTCTTATTGGAAAACATTTGAAAGATCAAGAATTAATTGATTATTTGAATTCACTTGATAAGGATAAAATCGAAATTTTTTGCCATGGCTATTATCATAGTCATTTTCCATATCTATATAAGAAACTGACTAAAAGCAAAGAATTGCCAAAAACTGAGTTTAATAAGAATTTTGAGAAACATGATTCTTCTCTCAAGCAGTATAGATTTATTGAGAGTAAGTATCTGAAAACAAAGGCAGTTGCTTTTGGACCACAAGGTAACATTTGGAATCAAGATGTTATTGATGCGCTTGTTCAAAATGATTTTAAAATGATGTTTTCTTGGGAAAAAATCAAAGGTGATATTTTTACAATTCCTTTGAGTTTAAATTATAAACAAAACTCTTTAGAAGGTTTCATAGAGGAGTATAAGAATCACAAGGATGATGAGATCGTGACATTACAATTCCATCATGTTAATCTCACAGAAGAACAGTTTGAATTTTTAAAAGATGTAATTGATTTCTTGAAAAATAAAGAGAAAAGAATCTTTGTAACTCCTTCTGAACTACTAAAACTAGTTAATAAATAATATAGAATATTGACATTTATCTGCCATTTTTCTTTTAACGTGTTTAACAGGGAGTCCTAGTAAGCCTTTTTTCTTTTGTTCTCTTCCCATTATTACAAGATTTGGATTGATACTATCGGCAGCTTTTGTTGTTTCTTTCTCCAAGCTTCCTTTTACTAATTGTACCTTTACCCCTTTGTTTTTCATTTCTTCAACAAAGTTTTGTCCATAAAACAGTAAGTTTTTTTCAGGTTGTTTATCAGATCTGATGCACTGATCGTTAACTTGTACGCTATCTTCGACATCTACAACATACA
>JAGMDE010000174.1 GCA_023128855.1 Thermoplasmatales archaeon
GTCTATTTGTAAACAGAGAAGCCATGCGGCCTACGTATATGCCAGAGATTTTGCCACATAGAGAAAAAGAAATAAATGATCTTGCTTCAATTTTAGTACCGGCCTTACGTAGTGAAACACCTTCAAATGTTTTTATTTACGGAAAAACAGGTACTGGAAAAACAGCTGTAACAAAGTTTGTTGGTAAAGAACTCTTAAAAAAGGGCAGTGAGACAAACAGAAAAGTCAATTTCATTTATATCAACTGTGAAATAGTTGACACACAATACCGTCTTCTTCAAAATATCGCAAATCACTTTATTGATGATTGGTCTGAAAGAATACCGTTTACAGGCTGGCCTACAGATGAAGTTTTTGCTAAATTAAAACAGAGGATAGAAAAGCAAGGAGGCGTCACAGTAATTATTCTTGATGAAGTTGATAAACTCAAGGGTGACGAAGCACTTTACAATCTTTCTAGAATAAATTCCGATCTTAAAAATGCAAAAGTTTCAATTGTAGGCCTATCTAACGACCTTAAATTTACTGAATTTTTGGACCCTCGTGTAAAATCCAGTCTCGGCGAAGAGAATATGATTTTCCCACCCTATGACGCAGGGGAATTGCAGGATATTTTAAATCAACGTGTTGAAATTGCATTAAAAACCGAATCAATTGATGAAGAGGTTGTACCTCTGTGTTCGGCGCTTGCAGCTCAGGAACATGGTGACGCAAGAAGGGCTTTAGACCTTCTTAGAATGTCTGCCGAGTTAGCTGAACGAGGCAAATCTCCAAAAATTACAAAGAAACATGTAAAACTAGCACAAAATAAAATAGAAATAGATAGAATAATTGAAGTTGTCCGTACATTACCCACACAATCAAAACTAATACTGTTAGCTGTTCTTTTGCAGGAGAAACATAATAAAAAAACAGGCACAGCTGGGGCGGTAACAACTGGCGAAGTTTATGGAGTATATAAGGACTTGTGTAAAAAAACTAGGACGGATATTTTAACCCAAAGAAGAATAGCTGATTTGATATCGGAGCTTGATATGCTTGGCATTATTACGGCTCGTGTAATTTCTAAAGGGAGATACGGCAGAACCAGAGACATTAAAGCATCCTCCTTGGAGGATATAATGAAAATTTTGAAAGAAGATGACGTTTTCGAAGAACTTGCAAGCTATAAAATTCGTGGGCAAACCCAGCTCATTTAATTGGCGTGATTTTTTCTAAACTTCTTCCTATAAAATTTTAAAAAGCAAGAATAAATGGGGGAATCGGGCGTTTTTTGTGATACACATGTCATGCATGTTGTTTTATTAAATCGTATTTGGTTCCCCTCAAACTCCAAACACCATTTTATCGAGGAATCGGTAATGGAAGACCCATCCTTTACTATCACTCTGGTCCACCAAACTCCCCCGGAAAGTTTGAATGTGTTTTGAATACATAAAGTTTTAGAAATTTTCAAACAAATTCATTTAAAATTAAAAAAGAAAATATAAATGTAAAAAGTATGAACGATACATTATACAAGCATAAACAACGTTAATGTGCCTGCTATTATTGGTTGGTGTAATAGATAAATAGCTAGTGAATGCTGGCCCGCCCATTGAAATAATTTTACAGGTTCGTATTTTGAAAGATCAGGCATTCGAAATCTTCTCTTGTTACCACAGTACAACCAATCTCCAATTACTAGGCCTAATAAAGTTACTCCAAACCAAGGAATTAACGGGAAATAATCAACAGTATGCGCCCAAACATTTGCCTGGTGCAAACCGATTGTTAAATGAAAAACAGATGGATTTTCAATAGGATATTGTGCTAGTATTGTACTTGCAAACATAATTGAAAGAGCAAACAAAAGCGTATAGTTTCTATATTTCATGAAAGGGATGCTTAAAACTACTGAAAGACCAATACAATGTAAAACCCCAAAAAGCACAGGCGTTTCTGGCATAAAGATCAAGGAACCTATTGTTAGGATCATACCTAAACAAAAGATCCTGCCGCCTCTCACAAAAAGACGTTTGTAATATTTTCCTTCTTCTTCTGTTGTTTTATTTTCGATTCTCTTTTTACTTACAATTAAACTAATTCCTACTAAGACAAAAAACAACGGTGGAACGAAGTTTTGCAAAGAGGAATATAT
>JAGMDE010000175.1 GCA_023128855.1 Thermoplasmatales archaeon
GCAGATAAGCAGAACAGCTATTCCAAGTACTATTAGATGTTTATTCATTTAACATCCTTCATCATTTCTTCTCCTTTTTCCCCTTCCCATAACACTTCGTACACAATCCTTTCACTCTGGCTATATTGTTACACCCAGATACGCTATAGATTTTCCCTTTGTTTTCCTGGTATTTCATTCTTCCTTCAACCTATCAAGAGAAGGTTATTCATTATTTTCCTCATTTTTCTTATCTTTATTGATTTGTTTCTTCCATTTCTCCATCCATATATCTCCTTCTAGATTTCATATTAACTTACACTTTCTATTATTCCAAAAATAACATTTATCTTCTATACAATCTGGCCAATCCCATTTATTTAGTTTTATCCATCCAGCTTTACACTTCATCTATTCCTCACTCTACATCCACCCGTTCCTAAAATTATTGGGCCATTATTATCAGATTCTAATTGAATATCATTAAAGAATATATGTTCATTCCTGCACTTCGGACATACCACATCTGATAAATCTCCAGCTGTATCAATCTCAACTTTTCTCTTCTTATTACATTGCTCGCATATTATAATTGCTTTACCCATATCTCAAACTCTATCCTTCACTATCTTTCTACATTTCGGACACCAATAACCATTAATCATTCGTCTCATGGTGCCATTACATTTAGGGCATTTCATTTCTGATACCCCTCATTCATCTATAATTAATTCATCACATGGACACTGATGGATAATAGTCTTATTTGGATTACAAATCACTTCGCCCTTTTATATATATTCCAAAGAATACATTTACTTTCGCCACAACACGACTTACCTGTCATCCCGCATCTGTCAGCATACGCCGTAATTGTTTCTCGGAAATTACATCGGGCTATTACACCTTTTTCTATATCCATTATATCACCTCCTTTCATTCATCGTTTCCATATATAGATTTTTCCACAGGAAAGATATATTCACCACTCATTTCCTATAAATCACTAATATCTGGTGGTATATCCTCATTCCAAATTATAGAATTAAGGCAATCTAAACAGGTTTCTCCTTCAATTTTTGTTTGTATTTTAATATTGGGAGTTCTTTACTTCCGACATTTACAATAAAAAAAGGTGAAGATTTATTTTTTTCTTTTTTGCCATTCATTCTCCACATCACCATTATTTTTTATAATATTTCTGGCTTGCCTTCTCTACAAAGACGGCAGATTGGCATTTCTTTCACTCCTTCTTCCTCATTATTCTGAAGTGTATGAAAGGATTGTCTTTACATTGACATCTAGAAATCCATGTTTTAATGAGTTTTTTATTGTATCCTCCACAGAATTCGTGTCTATTTTTTCATCGGTTTCTATTTCTACTATCATTCCTCTACTTAAGATAGTATCTATCTTTATTTTAGTAATTGAGGGGAATTTATCATTCAATTCTTTTTTAATTGTGGTTTCTACCGAGTTAATTTTTTCTGGTGTTATTTTTACATCTATTATATATACCATTCTTTTCAAACCCCTCTAACAACAACTTCTTACCATCATTTAAGAGATGTTCATTCATTATTTTCCTTCTTTTTCCCTTTATTTATATGTCTCCAACCATAACCTGGGTATCTCATTGCTTTGAAACCTTTTAAAAATTCGTGGACCTCTGGGACGATGCTGACTATCTATTGCATTTTGCGAACAATAATCATTATAAAAAGGAATTACCGTAATGGAGTTGATAAAATGATAAAAAGAATAGAAAAGCCTTGGGGATATGAGTTAATCCTATGCACGAATAAAAATTACACCGGAAAGATTCTCCATATAAATAAAGGATTTCGTCTATCAAAACAATATCATAAAAAGAAGCAAGAAACCCTGTATCTCCTCAAAGGAGTTGCAAAAATCCAAGTTGGCAACACAACGAGAAATATCTGTCAACCACTAAAAATAGAAGATGGGGCAGTTATAGAAATCCCACCTAAAACAATCCATAGAATAAAAGCTATTAAGGATTGTACTTTTATAGAATTTTCCACCAGTCAGTTGACTGATGTGGTGAGATTGGAAGACGATTTTGGTAGGATAAAAAGGGATTGAAAATTACAAAATCTTTGGCC
>JAGMDE010000176.1 GCA_023128855.1 Thermoplasmatales archaeon
CCCATAGCCTTCAACAAATATGAATACACATCCATTTGTAGCTGATATGCAGAATGAACACCATCGGGGGCTTTGGATTTAGTTTTATGATCAAACGCTACAATATTCTTATCCTTTAATTTTAAATAATCATCAGGACGACCCCATACGGTGATGCCATTATCTAGTTCATATTTCAATGTCTTTGGCATTCCTACAGCCAACCATCCCGTAACCTTCCCATCAATAATTGGAGGTAATTGACCAAGGTCTCGATATTTGTTAAAATAATGTTTAATAATGCTGTCCATCTTAATAGGAATAGATGACATTGGACCCATTGGTCTCTTGATCTTCTTTACCATTTTAAGCCAGAAGCACCGAGGGCAATCTTCAAGCAAGTTCAAACTCGATGGTGATAATTTATATTCCATCTATTTTCCCTCCATTTCCATATTCATTAGATTGTTTTAGTGTTTCCTCTTTTTGTAAACCATTAAAAGATAGGAACTCAGATTTTCCATTAAGCTGGATCATTTCATGAATCAACACTGTAATATTATAGGCAATAATTTTACAAAGTAGTTCGTTCTCCTGTGCAACTCTGTTTTTAGACTTAACGGATTCGCCAAACTTTTTCTTGATGGCTCCAAAGGTTGATTCTACATTACTCCTCTTATGATAATGCTCCATAAACTCATCCTTATGGAGTTGGAAATAATGAAATGTTTTCCTCCATAAGGCAGATCTCCCTGCTCTCCCTGTCGCATTCTTCTTAAATGGAATATAAGCTTTACCGCCAAAGCTATCAATGATTTGAAGGTTTTTCCGAGAGGAATATGCAAGATCTGCACTTATTTCTCCAATGTTAAAATGTTTAGCGGTATTTCGCATCAGTTTTTTCAGTTGTGGGCTATCAGCACCGTGTTCATCAGTAATAATTACATCAGCAACAATATTAGTTGATACTCCTGTACAGATATGTGCTTTAAGCCAATTACGTGTTCGTTTTGTTCCATGTTTCTCTTCGCAATAGTTACCAAATGTTGAACAACGAAAACCACTGCTATCTATTGCAAAATCAGTTTCAACACTTGCAAGTGGTTCAGCTGAGAGATGAACGAGTTCATGCAGAATGGGAGTTAATTCTTTCTCCAACAATGTTCTTGAAATGGCATTATAATGTATCTTCTCCGAGATTTGTTGTCTTTGAAGTGCCTCATGAAAAAGATATTGTGATCTCCTACTGCTGAGCTGACTGTACGTTTTCATTACACAACAGAAAATCAAATCCTTAAGATTATGTGATGGTCTGCCTGGACCGGGTTTTCGTTCTGGTCCCTCAATATTAAATACAAGTTGATACAAGAATTGATCAAATAGCTCAAATTCCTGCATCTGAGCCATATTGTAAAGTTTCCAATCTTGAGTATATTTTTTAGGTTCTATCTTAGGAATTTCTTCTTCTGTTTCATAGAAACCTGATTCGTACCTGATCTTTAAAGCTAGAAGATGCTTGCAAGGGCTTATATGCCCGTTTTTTACATAATCTGGACAGTTACAAGCCCACTCTTTACCATTCCATTGAACTTTATACCATCCAATTCCTGTCTGAGATTGAACTAAATAAATATCGTTATTTACTTTTCTTATAGCATGTTCCCTTGAAAGAATAACCTTAGCTTTTTGTTCTTTTAGCTTATTGGTATGAGTTGATATTCCGTTATCGAAATTTTTATTTCCTTTGTTTCCTTTAACACTCTCGGGGTTTGATACCAAACTATCAGACCTCCAGACCTTTGGGGTGTCATTAGCACCCCATTGGTCAATTTTTGTCTGTTTAATGGGCATAAACCTGAGTTTTACCCACAGTATATTACTATAGGTATATAGTTGGTAGTATATAAACGTTACCTTTGCTAATATACCATAGGTAATTTTAAATATAGACCAGTAATTCTAACATTGATGGCGATCAAAGAAATCACCGTCAGAAAATGCAAATGTGAACGATGTGGACACGAATGGAT
>JAGMDE010000177.1 GCA_023128855.1 Thermoplasmatales archaeon
TTAATTTTTCAACAGCCTATAAAATTACCTGAACCGCCAGAATTCTGCTATTTGCAGGACCATGCCACCTGTCTTGGAGGACCAAAATGTTAACATTTTCAGTTGAACTAACATTATTTTCAATCTCTGTAAGTGGTTCAAATACATTACAGTCAGCATCTTCATATAACATAATTGTCCATTTTTTCTGTTCAAAATTCTGTGGTTTTTCATAATTTTTAGAGGAATTATTTACATTAATATCCGTTTTTATTAAATTAGCTGAAACACCAAAAGTGCAACTAATTATAATAAAAATGACTACAATTGAAATGAGTTTTATTTTCATTTTATCACCAATTCAATATTTTTATAATGAAAAGTTGACATAATTGGTATATAAGCATTATGGGACATTCATCGACATTAAGATAAAGATTTACAAAAAAAAGAATTAAAAAATAAATAAAAAATACTCCTTGAAAATGTGTTTATATGCAATTTTTAATTCTGCATATAAATCCTATATTAAATGTGCAAAGCCCTATATACTTTGCAAATTAGCACTAAATTCTTCTAAAAGATAGTTAAAGCTAAATATAATAATATGTTTAGACGATTAAATCCAATGAGGTTGGAATGGACATGAAGGAATTGGAAAAGATAAAATCTGTCTGCCCTACATGTTATCAGGAAGGGAAAATCCATAAGATAGATGCAAAAGTCGTTGAGGAAAATGGGAAAGTATACATCACAAAAGAATGTGATAAACATGGTTCTTTCAAGGAAATTTATTTTTCAGATGCAGACCTCTATAAAAAATGGATGAAATATTTAGTTACAGGTCAACCTGCTCCTGATGTTAAGACAAAAGTATTCGATGAACCTGCACTTTATGATGAACATAAATCCCAGAGTGTTCTAACAAATCTTTTAGCTACAAATAGATGCGACCTCAGATGTAACTACTGTTTTATGAATGCCGGAGCTTCTGGAAGAGTTTACGAACCAACATTGGATCAAATTAGAGATTTACTGATTCAAGCTAGAAACGAACGACCAATGGGTTCCAAGGCACTTCAAATAACTGGTGGAGAGCCTACTATTAGAGATGATCTTCTAGATATGGTAAGAATGGCTAAAGAATTAGGTTTTTCTCATGTTCAAGTTAATACTAATGGTTTGAGACTAGCTGATAGCCCAGAATTTTGTGAACAGCTTAAACAAGCAGGGACCAACACGATATACATGAGCTTTGATGGAGTTACTAAAGAAACTAATCCTTGGATAGAGCAAAATAAAAAAGCAATTGATAATCTTAGAGCTGTAAACTTAAGAGTAGTCCTTGTACCTTGTTTAATAGGTGGTAAGAATCTTCATGAGGCAGGTAAAATAATTAGATTTGCACTTGATAATATGGATATTATCCGAGGTGTAAACTTCCAGCCAGTATCTTTCTGTGGTAGAATGACAAAACTATCTGATGAGAAACGAGAAGAACAGCGTGTTGACTATGTTATGATGATGGATGCCATTGAAAAAGAATTTAATGGCGCGATATCAAAAAATGATTTCTTTCCTGTCCCATTTGTGTTCCCAATATCCAAACTAATTGAACTGCTGAAGCAAGAAACTCAGGTGGAATTCACAGCTCATCCAGGTTGTGGTGGTGCCACATATATATTTGTAGAAAACGGAAAGCCGATTCCGATAACTCGTTTCATTGACGTTGAAGGTTTACTAAGCTTTGTTGAAAAAGAAAGTAAAATTAAGGGACCACTTAAAAAATTAAGAATTGCCTCGGCTTTCTTAAAAAACATTGATAACTTTGTAAATTATGATACTGCCCCAGAAGGTTTCAATCTAAAGAAACTGTTAAAAGACGCAGCAATAGGTGGTAGTTACGATTCTCTTCGAGGATTCCAT
>JAGMDE010000178.1 GCA_023128855.1 Thermoplasmatales archaeon
GGGGCAAGTATCAAAAGATCATAAATACTATTCTCTTCTATAATAGGTGTGGAAGGCTCACTGTAACTAATGTTGACTGTAATGGCTCTGATGAATTGTAGTTGATCATCTAAAGGATAATATCTAACAGGGTAAACTCTTGTTACAAAAAATGTTGTACGTTCTCCTTCATATAATCCTCCACCAGCATGATATGAAACCCAATCAGATGGATATGGTTCTGAATTTTCATAAATGCTTAAATCCTGAGTGATTTCAATTTGGCCATATTCCAATGAGTCATATGATGCTTTACAATAAGGTATTATACCTGGAAGATCGATGATTTCAGGAGTTGAATTTTCATAACTAACATCTAGAATTTTAGATCCAAAAATCAACTCAGACACAGTAATATTAACTGATAAAACTGGTTTGCCGGGATTCCAGTCAAATAGTATATATCTGTTATGGTTTGTTTCCATTACACGAACAATCCAATAATTACCACACCTAACAACCTCAGGATCAGAAAAAGAGAACTCTAATTCAATATACTTTACATCTGATTTAGAAGCTAAACCTAAAGGCTCATTTGATGTTGATTTATTTATTTGTAATCCAAAAGCAGGTACACAACTCGATAAGACAAAAATTATGAGTAAACCAACTACCATTCCTTTTTTAAAGATAACATCTTGCATATTTTACCCCCATTTATATTATATATGGCATTTAATATATTTAAAATCTTTCACTTTTTTACTTTATTTTTTAAAAATATTTAAGTTACTATCTTAGATTCCTTTGTACAAGGAGGAAATAAAAAATATTGGTGATCTTATGAAAATTAAAGAAGAAACTTATGGAATAGTTTGGGGTACAGTTCTGTTAGTAATAGGTATAATAATCCTATTAATCGCTTTAACTAATGTTTTAAATGTTGCCCAAAATCCTGCAGAAACTATTGAACAATGGGTTCCAGAGGAGACACAGGGACCCACAGCTAGCTTTGTGTGGACATCTAATGACAAGTCTGTTGAATTCTCAGATCTTTCTGCTGAAGGAAGTTATGATATTTCAAGCTGGAGCTGGGATTTTGGAGATGATGAATCAAGTTCCCAGCAAAATCCAAGCCATGTATATTCGGAGGTTGGAAGCTATACCGTTAGTTTGGAAGTGGAAGATGAAAATGGTAACAGTCATAAAACAGTTGCAGGCGTTTCCTTAGTGGAAGAAGAGGGAAGCAATGGTCAATCTCAATCAACAGCAGGATTTGATTTAGGATTAGGTGTGTCTCTTAATAGAATGGCGATTTCATCTTTATACGCAATAGCATTTGCAATAATTGTAATGATTGGTGGAAGATTCCTAGTTGCAGGAGTTAGACTATTAAGACCAAATGTTAGAATATATAAAATGAAAGTAAAGCCAAAAGAGGTATATAATAAAGAAAAATAATTTTATCAAAATTTACAACGGTTTTATAAATAATAATTTGTTACAGATTCCTAAGGGAGAAGGAGTTTATAAAAAAAGGTGGTGACAAATGATAGATATATTTGGAGAATTTTGTATGTTAGGCTGGGGAATGTTATTCTTCTTCATCTTTTTAGGACTATTCACATTCTTCTCAGGAATTAGAATAGTAAGACCTTTGGAGAAAGGAGTTGTAGAACGTTTCGGTAGATTTAAAAGAGTGACAGATCAAGGTTTCAAATGGATTATACCAGCAGTTGATAAGATGTATAAAATTAACTTAACAGAGAGAATGATAGATGTTTTGCCCCAGGAAGTAATTACTGAGGATAACCTTAATGCAAAGGTTGACTTGGTTGTTTATTATAAAGTACAAAGGGATGATGAAAGCGTTAAAAAATCAATTTATAATGTAGATAGATTTGAAACACAGATTGTATC
>JAGMDE010000179.1 GCA_023128855.1 Thermoplasmatales archaeon
TGTACTTGTTCCTCAGGTGAATGTGGATATTTAATTGTTGGTCCGATAGATATCATATCCATGCCTGGGAATTTCTCACCGATGATACCACATTCAAGTCCAGCATGTATAGCTTCTACAGCTGGTTCTTTACCATACATGTCTTTAAATATTTTCTTTGAAAGCTTTAGAATATTTGAATCAAGATTCGGCTTCCATCCAGGATATGGGCTGTCTTCTTCAACTGTAGCTCCTGAAAGCTCAGCTGTTGCTCTTATTCTGTCACGGAAATCTTGTAATGCTGACTTAATTGAACTTCTGCTTGAAAGACCAATTGCTGCTTTTCCATCTTTTATTGAGATAGTTGCAAGATTGGTTGATGTTTCCACAAGAGTTGGGATATCATAGCTCATCTTGTCAACGCCATGTGGAAGGCCATGTAAAAGATCTAAAAGTCTACCTTGTGAATCATTAGTAAGTGTAGTTTTTATTTCGTCATTATCCTCAACATCAACTTTGAATTTTGGATCAATTGGTTTTATCTCTTCAAGTATGTTTTTACTCTCGGATTTCAGAGTTGAAATAAACTTATCTTTATCTGATTTATCAATTGCCACAACTGCATATGCCTCACGTGGAATTGCATTGTGTTTATCTCCACCTTTTATATCTGAAATAAAAAACTTGTAATCTTTTGCTTTCCAAAGCATTCTGGTCAATATTTTAACCGCGTTTCCTCTCTGCTCATGAATATCAACTCCAGAGTGTCCGCCACGTAGTCCAGATACCTTTATTGTTAGAGTTCCTAGGTTTCCACTGATAGGCTGAGTTTTTAAAGGAAGTTTAATTTGCGAATCTCCACCACCAGCACAACCGACAGTTATAACTCCAAAATCTTCACTATCTAGGTTTAACAGAATTTTTCCTGTTAACATATCAGATCCCATAGCAAATGCACCTGTCAATCCTGTTTCCTCATCAACTGTAAACAAAGCCTCAAGAGGTCCATGTTTTACTGTGTCCTCTTCCAATATTGCAAGACTCATTGCAAGACCAATTCCATTGTCTGCTCCAAGAGTTGTACCATCTGCGGAAAGGATATCTCCATTAAGTTTGAGATTTATCGGATCTTTTGAAAAATCAAAGTCAACATCGCTGTTTTTCTCACAAACCATATCCATATGGCCCTGTAAAATAACAGTAGGTTTACCTTCCATGCCTTTACTTGCAGGTTTTAAAAGGACAACATTTCCCGTTTTGTCTGTTTTTGATTTTATATTATGCTGTTTTGCAAAACCAAGAATGTATTCTCTAATCTTTTCCTCATGCTTAGAGCAATGAGGTATTTTCCTAATTTCATCAAAATGTTTCCATACCAATTTCGGCTTTAAATTTTCAATTACTGACATATGTTACGCCTCCCTTACAAAGTAAGACAGGTAATATGACATTAAATTTAAAGGTTTACTATGAATCTCTTAGAAACGTTTTATATAATATATCCTTATTATCATTGAAAAATCGGAGGCGATTTATTTATGGACTGGGGAATGAAAAACCGAATGTCAAGAATAATTCAAAAAGATGGACACACAGTCATGTTGGCTGTTGATCATGGTTATTTTATGGGACCAACAACAGGGTTAGAAAAACTTGATGAAATGGTAAAACCACTTCTTCCATATGCTGATGTTCTTATGCCCACCCGAGGTGGTCTACGTAACTACATCCCACCAGAAACAGACATACCAATATGTTTACGTGTATCCGGTGGAACAAGCATACTTAATGAAACAAACCTACTGCATGAAGGAATAGCAGTTGATATTGAAGATGCAATACGCCTAAATGTTGCAGCTGTTGCTTTTTCAATACTTGTCGGCCAACCATTTGAAAGAGACACCTTACTTGGTATGAC
>JAGMDE010000018.1 GCA_023128855.1 Thermoplasmatales archaeon
GAAGGAACGTAAATCAGTGGTTCGTTTTTGACATCATAATGAGTGGCAAAAAGCTGAGCAAGAATCTCGTCTTTATGTTTGTTTATTGAACTAGGGTTACAAACTAAGTGTGCCAGTTCATGAGCAAGGGCATGTTTAATCCAACCGTCGAAGGTCCAAGGTCGCTTTGACCACAAATGCCAATGCTTTTGCTTGTATTGCTCGTTTAGATGGCTTCCAAGTATTTCTATACAACCTTTTTTTGAGATTTCTACTTTAGCATTTGGGAATTTCTCTATCACGATACCTCTAATATGCAGACCATCATTTCCTATAACTTCCACATCATCTATTGTTATAAACCGATCTATGATTGTGATAGTTAGAAACATTCTTTCTAAACAAACATTCGCCAAACCTGCAGTCCACTTATTTAATGAATAAAAATTTAGCATATCTTTAATGTGTTTTTTCATGTCAAAATCAATAGCACCGATTATTTCAACTTCGATTTCCGTTGTGCCTTTATAAATTGGATCAATTACTGTAATCGGTATCTCCCAAGGATAGACTTTCTCATATCGAATATTTGCAGAACCAGGTTCATAAACATCTACATCTAAATCAAATTTCACATTATTTTTCCCCTATTGTATTCCTTTACAAGTAGATACAAAACAAATGAAATTGGAATACCAAGTGCTAACCTAATAACAAAGCCAACTATTATGTCCATAATTTCAATATGTGTAATATCGAAAAGATTCTGGTAAATATATTCTTTTAGAAATAGAAATTCGATCGTTGAAATAATTCCAATGACTGTAACTACGATAAAAAGTATTGGAGTATATTTTATCAATTTTGAATTGTCCTTGGAAGTATGATTTTTTCGATTCATCTATAAGATATAACTACCAATATCTTAAAAAGTTTAATAGAAAAGGACGTGCTAGAAGTAGTAAATGGAATCACTAAGGGATTTAGCGAAAGGATATCTACCTAAAGTATCATCTTTGTAAGATTCTATAGGTTGATCTGCCCTGAACATTTCATATACTCCCCAAACAACAATGTTGTAACATTTATATCTTTAAAAGAATACCCTCAATTTTTTCCGTTCTGGATCCATTTAAGTTAGTTTTATAAGTTTTAAAAACATTCAATCTGTTAGATGTCAAATGGGAACACAGATTGGGGTGAGGAATTAGGTAAACTTGCGATCATAAGCGGTGCAGCAATATTGGGTGGTCTTCTACTTAAGGCGCTTTTTGACCGATCAACTAACATCTACAGATGTCCGACTTGTAACCTTGTAGTAAGAAAAGGTGTTTATCGTTGCCCCAGATGTAGGACATTCTTGGATTGGAGCACAATTGATTGGGGGAAAAAACCTTGGTGAACAGGAAAGCAATAAAACCAAAAGTCCATAAAGTCCCCTTGATATATTCTATTGTATTATTTGCTACAACAATTTCTTTATTATTATGCATTGGCCTATGTGTAGTTCATTCACTTGGAGCATATAATGTTAAGGATGTTGGATTTTTTCAAGATTTTGCAGTTGGAGCATTTACATTTATAGGTGGCTTTCTCATGGGAGGTAATTTAAGTAAATAAAAATGACCTTAATAATATAGAGTTATGGTATAAAATGAAAAAAGTCTCATTTAATAAATGGAATATTATACAAAAAACCCTTCAACCATTATTCGGTGCTGTATCTGTCTTATGGCTATTTGGAATCATGATTCAATTCATTCACTCAACTATCTCTCAAAATTATGATATGTTTAAAGAATATGGCCAGATTGCATTAACTGTATTTGGATTTACATTAATTGGAGGTATTTTTGAAAATAGAAAAAAACGTCCAGAGATCGTAAAAAAACTCTTCGATTCAAGCCTTTCTTTCTTAATAACTGCAATTGCTTTCTTCTTCATGTATTCTTTATCATCTGTTTTTACAAAAGAAATGAGCCCCATGGGCAATATTCAAGAGACTTTGATTGTTGTATCTTTCTCTATCGCTATGATTATTGGTTATTATGGAATAATATCGGGACTATTGAATTTGTATAGAATATTAATCGATTATAGAATTTCTCTTACGAAGTAAATTATCTGAAGGTTAAAAATCATGAATACAAAAAAAACTATCATCATAATCATCGCCATTTCCTGTCTTTTATCTGGAGCGTATTTTACAATAACTGGTGTAAAAACATTGACAGATAAAGAACGTACCCGATATTTCTCTTTAGATTTAATAAATGATGTTGATATTCATATTAAAATTAAAGCACATACGAACGATTATTTATTTTCAGAAATAGAACCGATAACAACAACAGTATATATTGAACCCGAGAGCGAGTTAGAAGTTCCAATAGATTTTGAAATCTTTATAAATATTGGTTATGGCGATACTGAAAGGATACTATATACGTTTAGGCTACTTCAAGTACATGAAAAAAAAGTTCATATTGTCGAGAAAACATTAGATATTACTATCGATGAGTCAAAAGATTATTGGATGTGGTATTCAGTTAAATTCAACCATCCGCCTTCTGCAAATGATCCAAATTATATATCTAGTTTCGATGAAAAAATTAAAATTCATACCGAAAGTACAGCTCTTCAAACAAGGTTGAGTTATGAGCAACGTGCATTAACCTATGGTATTCTGTCATTGGGATTATATACATTAACAGCAATGTTAGTATCATTATATTATAATAAGAATATTGAAGATATAAAGAAAAAAAATACGAGGGAAAAAATGAAAATAAATTTTTTTTTAATCAAAAACAAAACATCTCTTTCATTCTTAGCAATTGCCCTACTTGTATTTGTCATTTTTACATTTTCTTCAGGATTAATCGGACAAACAGGACGATTATTTATTTTCCTTATGTATCCAATTTTTCTATCAGCTGGAATCACAATATTAGGAATTAATTTTGTTAGAGAATTAGTAAAGATAAAAAGATTCGAATATCTCAAAATAAAATTCTTGAAGAAAAAACCGAAAATTTTTGAATTTCTATTTTTTATATTTTTATTCGGTGGGACATCTTGTGTTTCTTTCTCTACGGTATATTTCGGTAAGTCAGAAAATATTGGAGATTTCCTATATCAAATGTGGTGGATTGGGATATTTTATGGGCTGTCTCTAGCAACAGGGTGGCTCCACTATATTGAAAAACTGGATGAATAATATAATTTCATAATTTTTAATACTTTTAATGACCCATTGCAGGAGTACATAAGGAGCGAGCTCCTTATATTATTCAATTTACTTTTCTAATTATTTCATTTAATTTCTTACTTCTATAATTTGTAATTATTTCAAGAGAATTCATAAGATGATTGTTCCATTTATTTGTCTCCTTGTACAAATGTAAAAAAATCACTCTGTAACCATTATTGTTAAATATTTTTCTCCTATATTCATAATCAAAATCCTTATACATGAATCTCTTATTATTAAATGAGAGATCAACATTATATAAACTCAATGTTTATCATCTCCATCTGTAAACTGAATTATTACAATAAAAAAACTTGGGAGAATTATTAAATGAAACCTTCTAAACTTGAAGATGAAAACTTGGATTACAAGGAAAAAATCGATCAATCATTTGGAAAAACAGTATGTGCCTATGCAAATACCAATAGTGGAAAAATAATAGTTGGAATTTCCAAAACAGGTAAAATAGTAGGTACAACTCAGAAAGACGAAGAGAAAGCAACAAACATCATGGAGACCTGTAAACCTCCTATAAAGTTTAGAATGAAATGGGAAAAAAGAAAAAATAATGATATTTTGATAATAGATGTTCCTAGGTCAGATAGAATTCATACATGGAAAGGTATTGCATATAAAAGATCAGGTTCTTCTTCAATTCCGATGGATGCTCAAGACATCATCGACCTAAGTAAAAAACGAGGGGATATAAGATTTGATGAAGAAATTTGCAAAGAAGCAACAATAAATGACATTGACGAAGAAAAAGTAAGACAGTTCCTACGGAAAGCAAAAACTGAGAGAAACTATGATGTGGATCCTGAAACACCTGTAACAGAGGTTCTAGATAGACTAGATTTAATTAAAAATGGTAGAATTATCAATGCAGGGGTTCTTTTATTTGCAAAAAAACCTGAAAGATTTTTTCCTCAGGCTAAATTAAAAGCAGCTCGCTTTAAAGGAACAAACAGCCTGGATTTTATAGATATGAAGGTGTTCAAAGGAACCATCCCTGAGCTAAGAGAAAAAGCAATGAATTTCATCTTAGAACATATACGGCATAGTGTATTCTTTGATGAAAACAGGAGATATGATAAATGGGAGTACCCTCTAAGAGCAGTTGAAGAGGTTTTAAACAATGCTCTTGCACACCGTGATTATTTTTCGACAGGAGATATCCAGATTTCCATATATGATGACCGTATTGAAATCTGGAATCCTGGGGAACTCCCAGAACCCTTAAAACCTAAGGATTTGAAAGGAGAGCATAAGTCCATACCAAGAAATCAACTTCTTGCAGATACCTTGTTTTTAATAAGATTCATTGAAGAATGGGGCCGGGGAACTAATAGAATTGTTGACGAGATGCAAGAGAACAAATTACCAGATCCCACATTCAAAGAATTGTCTGGAGGATTTGAAGTCATATTAATGGGCCCCGGGAGATCTTTTGAAGAAGCAATTATAAAGGAAAAATTACATGTTTTAGACATAAATGAAAGACAAAAGAAAGCAATAAAATATGTCAATGAAAAATTGAGTATAACAAGAAGAGAATATATGAAGATTAACAATGTTTCTCATACAACCGCCCAAAAAGAATTGAAGGAACTTGTCATAAAGAAGGTATTTAGAACAAGAGGTACTGGAAAATACATCTATTACGAGTTGACGCAAGGTTGACGCAAGGTTGACGCAAGAATAGCGGTTAACGAAACGAGATTTATCAGATGAAATACTATCTAAAATCAAAGGATTTTATTTCCGAAGATGAAAATGCAGTGAAAAACTATTAGATGAATCTAAAGGGTTTTTAGATGGAAAAACGAGTTATTTAGAAATAAAGAAGGGAGTAAAGGAAATTAATGACTGCGAAAAACATCCAGGATATAAAAATCGAAGACATCCATGATCTTTTTGATAGTATAATCTTTTTACGAGGTGAAGAATATTTCGAAGAAGGTCTGGTTACATCAATTGAGCCGGTTGACTCCTGCACAATAACAGGTACTGTTAGAGGAAATCAAAACTACAATGTTTCTATTTCGGTTGATGCCGATGGTGACATCCTATGTGATTGTTCCTGTCCATGTGATTTCAATTGTAAACATGCTGCAGCTCTACTGTTGAAATGGTTGTCAATTAAGAATAAGTTCATAAAAAAGTTAAAACAGGTAAAACCCTTAAAAAAAGAAACACTTACTCAAATTCTTACAAAAAAAAGTAAAGAAGAACTAATTGAACTTGTAGAAACTTTTGTCGATAAGCATCCGGAATTAAAATCATATGTGGCTATCGAGCGAAAAGAACTTACATCAAAGATAAAAGCATTGTTTTCAGGTTTTTGGGATTGGCATGAAATAAGATCTCTCATTTCTCAGCTAGAAACGATACTGGAAGGCATAAGAAAAAACAAAAACCAGTGGGATAAAAAGCTGCTTGAGGAGATAAAGGTTTGTTCCACAATCATAATGAATAATTTCGACAATATCTATGATGAGGGAGACCTGGGCATATTTCTTGAAGATTGGTTTCTTACATATGGAGAGATCTTTACACATCTTAAACCAACTGTTAAACAAAAAAAGGAATTCATACAAACAATTATTGACTGGGTCGATGAAGATGATTATGGATACGATGGGAGTTATAATCAGGCGTTACTTGGAATGTGTACCACCGAGAAAGACATTCAATTGATTAAAGAATTTACTCAAACATTAAAGTTGGAGTATTATGATGATTATTATGATACATTCTTGCTTCAACTTTATGACAAAATCGGGATGAACAAGAAATACATAGAAATCGCCAGGGAACTTGGTTTGACTACTGATCTTATTGATAAGTTGATCTCATTGAACAGATATGATGAAGCGTTAAAGGAATGTGAAGAAAAATGTAAAAAAGAGTTTTCACTAACAATTGAAAATAAACGTATATCTATCCTTAAAAAATTAGGGAGAAAAAACGAGGTTCAAAAAAGCCTACTGTATCTTCTGGAAAAAACAGGAAATCTCAGCTATTTCATCAAATTAAAACAAGAGTCATCCAAAAACGAATGGAAAAAATATCTTAAGGACATTATTTTTGATGCAGAAAACAAGAAACGACATACTTTGCTCTCTAGAATCTATTACGATGAACATGACTATAAAAAATCCTATGAATACGTGCAAAGTATGACAGATATCAACTATTTAGAACTCCTGGCAAAAAAACTCCGCACCAACCATCCTGAGTTAGCATGCAATATATTTAAAAAACTCTGCTACGAGTGGATTGATGCTGGTTCTGGATGGCCGTATAAAAAAGCAGGAAAAATGCTAGAAGCTATTAAAAAAATCGATAAGAAAGAAGATTTTTTTGAAAAAACAAAAAAGGAGATAATCCTAAAACATAAGAAAAAATGGTCGCTTATGGATGTGATAGAAAACATATAGTCACTATGGGGAATGAATGATGAAAAAAGAAAGATTCACATGTAAAAAATGTGGAAAAACAATAGGTGGGCATAACCAATACTTGCATGATGGAATGTGTGATGAGTGTTTCTTTGACACATATTTCCCTGAAGACGCTCAGATATATGAAAAAGATGCAGGAAAACTTCTACATATCTGCAGGAAATCTGAAAAAAAGAATATGCGGTTCAAAAATTTCTTAAAATCGGGTGATCTTGATCAAAAAAGATTCGATATCATTGTAAAAGAGATAACAGAAAAAATAGACTGTACCGCCTGTGGGAATTGCTGCAAGATATTAAAAACAGGCGTAAGCACAGATGATATAAATAGGATAGCAAAACATCTGCACATGCCAGTTGATGATTTTATCAAGAAATATGTAACAAAAAATTCTGAGGATTTAGTTGAGTTCAAACATGTACCCTGCAGCTTTTTACAGGAAGATAATACCTGTCAAATCTACGAGGTACGACCCCAGGAATGCCGAGACTATCCGTATCTTGACAAAGATGTTACAACGAGGTGTATCCAGTTTTTTGGCAATGCAGAAATATGCCCAATCGTATTTAACGTACTTGAGAATGCAAAAAAAGAGTTTTTAGAAGATATATATGTAAATTTGTGACAGCCTAGGGGAAAATTTATGAGAATAGAAAAAAATGACATAGAAGAATTTTTCAAACTACATAAATCATTATTGCTTTATGTCAACAACAAAAAAAATCTGATCAAAGGAGTTTCTACTATTCCTGAGTTACAGGAGGTTCCACTCAAAAAAATCGGTGAATTACGAACCATAACAGTAAATGACCCAGCATTAGTTGACTCATTTATCAAAGAAAATCCATTTAAATTTACCAATGAAGAACTAAAAACCGTTGAAAGTTGGAAAAAAGGGATTTTTGATACATTCTTCATTGTAAATTACGCAGATGATGAAACGTTTTTTTATCACCCTGAGACAAAAAAATGCTATGGCGTCTTATCACTAAATGACCAGCTTGAAGAAATGCTTGGATCTTACATCCCAAGAGTTGTCAAAACATGGCTTATACCCTTTAAAGATAGAATAATCTATGATGGGTTTATTTCACCTTGCAATATCGTGCTGGGGGAAAATATGAGTAAAAACATTCAGGCAGAATATACAGAAGCAATCGTTAAACATCGTGTGCTAACTTCATTTAATTCAAGGGAAGAAAAATCATGTTCGGATGAAGAACTACTTAAATTCTATATGAAATCTGAGACTAATCGAGATAGGTTTTGGGAAGAAATTGAAACATTGAGAGTGAAAAACCTGCAGCTGAAAGCACTCTTCCATCAAGAACATGGACGGGTCTTATCCAGGAAAATAAAAACAAAACTGAAAGAGATCGGGGCAACAGGACATTTCGCTGTTATTGATAACATTGTTGTTGCGAGTGCACCAACAAAAAAAGAGTTAGACACGCGAATAACTGAAATAATACCTGAAGAGAAAAAAGAATGGGTACACCAGTTTAAGATACAATCTTAAATCCTCGATGGAAGTTTACCCTATGGATGGATAGATCATGCCACTACAGAAAAAATGGGTTTTTAATCCAAATGCTGGAGGAATAAAGATTCCTGAATCTATCAAGCGTGAGGTAATCCAACGCGTTACTGAAACATCTGAAAAGCATTTCAAGGGTAAGTATACTCGCTTGAACATCTACTTCAAAAACCAGTTCTGTTATATCGATGCATTTACTGAACCAAAAGTTAGTACGAACTGGCCTCCAAAAGATTGGCCGGAAACACGAGAAGAATATATCAATCGCATCAGGGGTACACCGACTCATTTATGCCGTCTTCGATATTTTGGAAAGGACCAATGGGGTTATGCATTTTATACTTATAGCAATGAGAAATATGAACTATGTGTTTATCAAAATGGAGAGTTTTTTGGAAAACCTGAAGATGCATTCTTTGCTTCAGCAATGGTCTACCTACATGATTAACTGGGGTCAATCATAACTAAGAAAAAAAACCATTTAGAATAAGAACATATTGCCATATCATATTACCTTTTAATAGTGCAAAAATTATTTTTAAAAACAATTTTCAATAAGTATTTCAGAAAAAGAAAAGAAAAATTTTAGTGAGACAGTATTAAATGCCTTAAAACAAATAAACAAAAAAACGCCGTTATTCGTTTGAATTTTCTCCTGTTGACGAGTTTGAGTACCGCCGCGTCCGCTATATTTTTATAATTAAATATCATAGATATAGTAAGCAAACATTTATATATAATAAAATATACCTATGTATAGCAAAGGTTTAAATATTACTTTTTATTGCTATGTATTTATGAAAGGAGATAAACGCGAGAGGATTATTAGAATTCTCCTCGATACGCCAGATGGTAGTCTTACTGCCTACCGTATTCATCTTGAATCTGAATGTTCACAACCCTGGGCACTTTCATATCTTAAAAAATTGGAAAAGATGGATTTTATTAAAAAGACAAAGGTTACCAATGTTTATGGACTTTTTGAATATTGGCTAAAAATACGCTCTCCTCTCCAATGTGCAGACTATCATCTTCAAAGTGATCCTCTCAAGATCATTCGAAGCAGTAATCTTTCATATGCTCTAACTACGTATCAAGCCGAAAACCTAATTCACGGTTATCTTTTACCCACCCGTACAGATTTTTATATTTTAAAAGATCAGTTGGATTTATGGCATCAATATCTTATCTCAAATGGGTTAGTTGGAGCAGGAAATACTAGGATAATCATTGCTGACCCTCACATCGTTAAAAAATATATTCTTAAACAGAAAGGATATAATATGGTATCCAAATCACAACTAATCTGCGATCTCCTCATGGAAGGAGGTGTTGCTATAGAAGCTGCAAATATTCTTATCTTGGAGTGGTATTCTGGAGTATTATAGTGATCAAATAACAAGCATCTCAGCAAAATATCTTGCTACCCTCATGAAATCTATTAATACTCGCATCTGTCTTCTTGGAGGCTGGGCGGTATACCATACTGTTAACGACTATTTTTCAAATAAGAAAAAACGCCCATATCTTGGATCACGCGATATTGATTTTGGGATCTATCTTAAACCAATGATGAGCAAAAGTGAACTCATTTCAACAACATTGTTTAAAGTGCTAAATATACTCGAATCCGAGGGTTTTCAAGCTGAAGGAATTAGATACAGAAAAGACATTACATATAAAAGTAAAAATCCGAACGATGGAAAAATGACATCCTCCCAAAATGAATCCATCTAAAGATGGGGGTATCCCACCCGGTATATTTTTTTTATAGATGTTACATGAAGGAACGCAAACCATCTTGCTTAAAACATATCGGTCACCTTTGCTGACTGAGAGTAGTATTAAGCGATGGTTTACACAAAGTCATCCTTCATGTTACACAAATACTCGCATTTCAATCCAAACAAGTATCAGCTAGATGTTAAGATTGCAACCGTTCGTAATGGGTTCCATTGTAAGTACAACATCAACTATCACCTTGTTTGGATTCCAAAATATAGAAAGACCTTACTAAAAGACAATGTGAAAACAGCATTGAACACCATCCTCATAGAACAATGCAAACAACTACGTTTAGAGACACTTGCACTGGAAATCATGCCAGATCACCTCCATCTTTTTGTCGGTGCAAAACCCACCCACATACCCCACATTATCGTTAAACAGTTGAAAGGTGTCTCATCGCGTAAACTCAGGGAACAATTCCCTGAATTAGAATATCTAGGCTACCCAAGCCAGCGGAAACATTTTAAGCATTTATGGGCACGAGGATATTACTGCGGCAGTGCGGGACATGTCAGTCAAGACGCAGTCAAGCGATATATCCTTGAACAAGACGGAAAAGAAGTATTTGAATACAACATCTATGGAGATCTTACAGGTAAAACAAAGATCGGGGATTTCACTAGGTAAAGATCATTTTTTTTATAGGTTTAAAAAGAAGTTAGACCCAATTCATCCGCAACAATGAATTGTTGGGTATTCTTGGGGATTTTTTATAAAAGAAGAATCATTTCCGCTTTATATTGACATCATTGTCAATTCTTATCCGCCAAGCTATTCAGATATCATTCATCAATATTTCTTTGAGGAGCCACTCGTTGAAATAATATATGACAATCGACAAAATCAAATAGATATGCCCAAAATTAGTAATCTTATTTTTATGCCAATACCGGAAATCCTCTTAGCCTGTAAGATAAAAGCTATTCCAGGTCGAGATACACACTATAAACGTGTTAAAGACATATGTGATCTATATAGTCTCCTCTTTTATACAGCAAAATCTTTTGATAAAACGGTTAATGAATTGAAAAAATATATTCAATCAGACGCAGTAATACATTTGAAAAACACTATTAACAAAGAAATGATGGAAGAAAGCGAAAGAAAAATCGGAGAACCCTCTGGCTCTATTAACACGGTTATTGGTAACCTCTTTAATGAATTTGGAATCTAAAAATATTGAATTAAGCTTCAATACTTTGTTTTGTATAAACATATTAAAATTTTCTACTGGAGAAAATCATTCCTAATCCCGCCGCGTCCGCTCCTTTTTCATAAAAAATATTTTTTAGAAATACTTATAAAAAAATAGATATTGTTTGCTCGAGGAGATCAGAGTTGAAGGAGGAGTTTATTGATTTTATCAAAAAACATCCTATTAGCATAATATTGATTATTGCAGCAATTCTGTATATTCTCTGGATTTGGTTACCCCTTGGTCTTATTCATTCATGGAACGAAGCATATTATATGATGCGTGTTACACACGTAGCAGAAGGAGGATCTTACTTAGATGGCTCATTTGATAACCCTCCATTATTTGTTTATTCTTTATCACTCCTCTCAAAAATCACCGGAATTAGTTTAATTGCATTTAGATTTGTTATAGTGTTTTGCACTTTAATTACAACATATCTTATTTATCAAATTGGCTGTATCTTTGGTAAGAAAAGAGCAGGGTTAGTTTCCTCATCTTTATATGCGTTCTTTCCAATGACTGTAATATTTAGTAAAATAATACAGATTGATCTATTTGCTGTAATGCTTATGACAGCTGCCTTTTATTTTGCTGTTTTAGGAGTTAAGAAAAACAAAAATTGGTTTTATCTTTCAGGGCTTTTTTTAGGTCTTACTGTTTTTACAAAATTCCCAGCAGCTCTTGTAATTTTACCTATCTTTTACTATATGTATTCTCAAAAAATTCAGATAAAATATTTCTTATTACTAATTGTAGAAGCTATTTTGGTGCCATTACCATGGATAGCTCATGTTTTAATTGTTAAACCTTCATTTTTAAGATCAAGCGCTTCATCTTCGAAAAATTTCTTTGGACTGGGGAGTATGCATATAGATGCACCACCGTATCAGTTGGCTATGGTTATATTAGCAACCCTCGTTTTTGTATCTCTGTTAATTTTATTCTGGAAGCGTAAACCAAAGTCTGCAGAAGAAAAAACCCTTATATTGTTCACATTGATATTTTCTGGTTTCTTCTTACTATTACCAAATCATGAGTATTATCTTCTGCCTGTACTTGTTCCGCTTTTTCTGTTTTTGGGAAGTATTTACAAAAAAGAGGAGAAGTGGAAAAAAGTTAAAAAAATTCTAATTGTCTTTTTGATAATATCTGTAATATTACTTGTAACAAGACCATTATATGATGTTAATTGGGAAGAAGCAAGTAATTATGTAAAAGACAACTATCCTGAAAATTTAACAATTTATTCAACAAGTCCTAGAGTGACAGAGTACTATATGCAGCAAGAAGTGAATTGGCTTCATCCTAACAAGATAGAGAATATCTCAGAAAATAAAACAATAATTATGTTTACTTGTTATGACAGATTTAATCTTGAGAATTTGCAAATTTTAGGAATTATTAAAGAAAAGTTTACGTTATTGAATAGCATCAACGACAAAATCCTGATTTATGGAAGTAAAGATTTAGTCTGAGGAATTCAATGAACGTCTCGATTATTGTTCCGACATACAAAGAAAAAGAAAATATTTCAAAACTTTTTGATAGGCTATTCAAGGTTTTTAAAACCCATAAAATAAATGGGGAAATAATAGTAGTAGATGACGACTCTCAAGATGGAACAACCGAAGTAGTAAATAAGTATAGTAAAACCCATCCTGTAAAAATTATTGTACGAAAAGAGGAACGTGGACTTGCCTCAGCTTGTATTGAAGGATTCAAATCTGCTAAAGGGGATATACTACTTGTAATGGACGCAGATCTACAGCATCCTCCAGAAAAAATACCAGAATTAATTAATGCAATCAAAAACGGTGCTGACATTGCCATAGGCAGCAGATACGTTGAAGGCGGAAGTCTTGGTAAATGGGGCATTGGAAGAAAAATTGTATCAAAAGGAGCCTCAGCACTTGCAAACATGTTGTTCAGTGAAATTAAAGATATCAAAGATAAGGAATCTGGTTTTTTTGCTTTTAAAAAAGAAGTTATAAAAGATGTAAAATTAAAACCTAAGGGATATAAGATTCTTTTGGAGATTCTAATTCTAGGTAATTATGATAAAGCTGAAGAGGTTGGTTTTGAATTTGGAAAGAGATCATCTGGGGAAAGCAAACTTGGAATTGGAATTATTTTTTCTTATATCTCTCATTTGATCAGGCTTTTGTGGGCCTCTGGAAAACTTGCAAAACTTATTAAATTCTGTTTTGTAGGATTACTTGGCGTAGGTGTTAATCTTGGCATTTTGTATTTTTTGACAACCGCTGGTTTGCATTATATGATCTCTGGTGCTATTTCAATTGAAGCATCGGTACTTGCCAACTTCTTCTTAAATAGAGCCTGGACTTTCAAAGAAGAAGCAAAATATGTAAGCTTAAAGAAGTCGATAATAAAAGACCATGCTACAAGGTTCATTGGTATTTTGATAAACTACGTCGCGCTCTATACCTTTACAGAGATGTTCAATATGTATTACATGTTTTCAATGCTTATTGGAATTATCATTTCTACTCTTTGGAATTTTATTGGAAATGTCATGTGGGTGTGGAAACAAGAAAAATAGATATTAATTCTTCATTATTCTTTTATTTGGTACTTTTTGACAATTATTTAATATAGTAAAAATGTATTTCTATTTGTAAGATGGGATGCAAGAAAGTGACTAGTTTATCTTATAACAAGATTAGATGCACTTTATCAAATACAGGGATTATGATAGATTTTTATGATAAGTTTTTGAGGCTTTATTTATGAAGGATGAGCCTGATATTATAAAAGAGCTGAGAGAAGACGAAAAACTCGGCAAAATAAAAAATCTATCAAAGGACAAACAGGATACTTCAGACGTTGACAACGAAAACTTTGATAAAGAATCTGCCGGAACAGTTCATGTTTTTGAGGAAAATTTGAAAGATGAAGAAAGAAATATTAATCTTGAAGACATAGAAAAAAATTTTGAGATAATCTTTGAAAATTATCATATTGCTATAACTTTAGCAGACGAAAAGGAAAGGATAGTCTCATGGAACAAGTACACTGAAGAACTATTTAACATGGATGAAAAAGAATTATTCATGAAACCAGTTGAAAAATTGTATCCCCCTGAAGAATGGGAGAAAATACGAGAGAAAAATATCAGGCAAAAAGGTATAAAATACAAATTAGAAACAAAAATGATTCGAAAGGATGAAGAACCATTTGATGCAGAAATCTCATTATGTGTTTTAAAAGGCAGGGATGGAAAAACAGCGGGTTCCATTGGAATTATTAGAGATATAACAAAGTTAAAAAATACAGAAAGAAAATTAACCGAATCAGAGGAGAAATATCGGACAATTTTTGAAAACTCTGCAGTTGCAATTACTCTCACTGATGAAAATGAGAATATCATATCATGGAATAATTACGCGGAAGAATTGTTAGGGAGAAGTAAAGACGACCTTTACATGAAACCTGTTAAGTCTCTATATCCCCCAGATGAATGGACAAAGATTCGTAAGCAAAATGTAAGACAAAAAGGAATGCAACATCATTTAGAAACTAAGATTCTAAGAAAAAACAAAGATCCAATTGAGGTAGATATCTCTTTAAGTGTTTTGAAGAATCATGAGGGTTTAATCGTCGGTTCAATTGGTGTGATTAAAGATATAACAGAGCAGAAAAAAATTGAACATGAGTTAGAATATAAACATAATTTATTGCAATCTCTACTTGATAATATTCCTGACTCTATTTATTTCAAAGATGAAAAAAACAGATTTATAAAAGTAAACAAAGCGAAAGCTAGTCATTCAAAAACAAAACCAAAAGATATGCAGGGTAAAACAGATTTTGATTTTTTTTCTAAAGAAGAAGCTCGACAAAGTTCTGAAGATGATCAAAAAATAATGGAAACAGGAAAACCAATTGTCAATAAGTTAGAGAATATAAAAAATGATAAAGGTGTAGAACGTTGGATTTTAACAACTAAAATTCCGAGATATAACATTACGGGAGAAATAATTGGAACAATGGGCATATCTAGAGATATTACTTGTCTAAAGAAATCCGAAGAAAAATATAGACATCTGTTTGAGGCGGCTACTGATCCAATTGTTATACTTGATAATAAAGGACATTTTGTAGATGTAAACGATCAAGTTACTAAATTACTGGGTTACAATAAAGAAGATCTAATTGGAAAAAAATTTGATGAAGCAAAAATTCTAACTGAAGATAGTCTCAATAAAAGTATGGATAGTTTTTTAAAAAGGATGAAAGGAGAAGATGTTCCAATATATGAAGTCGAAACGGTATCTAGAAATGGAGAGATCATTCCAGCTGAGATAAATGCTAGTGCACTCTATGAGAATGGTAAGATTGTAGGCGATTTTATTATATTGAGAGATCTTAGAGATAGATACAAAACAAAGGAAGTTGAAAGGGAACTTATTGAGTCTGAAAATAGATTTAGAGACATATTTGATGGGACAAGTGATCTTCTACTTTATCTTGAAAAAGAAATCATTTTGGATATAAATGATACTGCGTTAGATTTAGGAGGGGTAAAAAAAGAAAACATAATTGGAGAAAAATTTTCTGATTTAAAGAAGCTATTTTCTGAAGAAGATATGGAAAAACATCTAGATGCGATCAAAAATGCGAATAGTGGAATCAAAATGCGTGATTACGAAAGTGATCTAAAATCTAATGATGGAAATACATATAAATTTCTGTTCTCAGCAGATCGAATTGGAACCGATACAAAAGTAAAAGGTATTTTACTTAGAGGTAGAGATATAACTCTACGTCGTAGAGCATGGGATGAGTTAGTAAAACTTGAGGAGAAATATAGAGTTCTCGCAGAAACATCCGCAGATGGTGTTTTAACAATAGATCCTCTTGGCCGATTAACCTATGTAAATCCTTCATTTGAAAAAATGTGTGAAAGACGAAAGAGCCAGGTTTTAGCCACTCTATTTAGAGATTATCTCTCAGAAGATTCAGTATATTTCTTCCAGCAGGTATTTATTGATGCAAGAAAAAAAGATGAAAAAATTGAAAATGTAGAACTTGAACTTGTTCATTCCAGCGGTGATGTAATTCCAATCGAAGCAAATATTGCTCCCTTTAAAAAAGAAAATGAATTTGCTGGAATGGTTTGTACAATCCGAGATATTACTGAACGTAGAAAAGTAGAAGAAGAACTCAAGAAATCAGAGCGGCTTAAAACTGAATTTATGAATATCGCAGCGCATGAGCTTAGATCTCCAGTCACCCCAATTAAGGGTTATCTCGATTTGATTATATCTGATAAAGCCACTAGTAAAAAAGTTAAGGATTGGGCTAAGATTAGTCTTAGAAACTCTGAAAGATTGCTTAAACTTGTTAATGATATTTTAGATGTATCAAGACTCGACACAGATACTATGAGATTTGAAATGGAAAAACTTGAGACTCTTGAGATTTTAGATGAAATTGTTGAAGATATGAAACCAGTGGTTGAAAAGAAAGGACTTAAGTTTATAATAAAGATCACTAGAGATTTACCAAGTATGATGGGCGATAGATATCGACTTTCTCAAGTTTTAAAGAATTTACTAGTAAATGCAATTAAGTTTACGGATAACGGTTCTATTACTATTGAAGCGAATAAGAAAGATGATTATATAGAAATCTCAGTTGCAGATACTGGCATTGGCATTTCAAAAGATGAGTTGAAAAAGATTTTCAATAAATTTTATCAGGCATATACTGGTGATGACCGTAAAAATGAAGGTACAGGACTTGGATTGTTTATATGCAAAGAAATTCTCCAAAAACATGGTGGTGAAATTTGGGCAGAAAGTAAGATTAAAAAAGGAAGTAAATTTATAATAAAGCTACCTTACATACATAAGATGGTAATTGGCCTAAAGAAATAAGATACATTGAGAAAAAAATGGTGGTGAAAACATCAAGAAAAAGTGTCCAGAATGTAACTCAAAGGCTGTAAAACTATACCAAAATAAAAGTATAGATAGAAAAAGAACATGGATTCCAACAGCATGGCATTGTACAAAGTGCGGTTACACTTACAACGTCGCTGCTGAAACACTTATGTATAAAATTGGAAACGAACCTTATAATGAATCTTTTAATCGTAAATGTCCAAAATGTGACTTAGGCCTTGCAAGATTGTACAGGCATATAAATCCTAAACATGGTAAACAAAAATGGGTATCAGTAGGTTGGTATTGTACTAGATGCAAGTATGTATGGATGGATAAAAAAACAAAAGAAGACGAAGAATAGGTTTTCAGCTTAATTTTCTAGAACTTGTTCATTTTCAGTATCTTCCTTTTTTCCTTTTTCAGAAAGGTAACTGATACCTATCTCAGTTAGTTCTATAACATTATATGAAGTATATTGTAACAATTCACTTTCTAATAGTTTCTGCACCATAGATTCAAATTCTTGTTTAGAAACATGAAGTAAATTCATAGCTGACTCGGCATCCATATCTCTATTACGAAGCATGTCTAATAGTTGGAATTCTTTATCAGAAATGTCTATTTTTTCTTCTAATTCCTCAGGTATCTCCTCAAGATCCTCAGATAAATTTTTGACGTAACTCTCAATAATTGCATCTAGGTGTAAATTGTCTAAAACATCACCGTCTTTACTATAGAGAACACAAGTCTTTTGACTTGGATCATATTTCCAAGAAGAAACATTTTTCCAGGTATAGCCAAGTAAGCTAACCTCACCAGCAGCACCTCTCCCAGATTTACGTTTTTTTCGTTCCCTACTTCGGTAAAGGTAATGTTGCTCTATTTGAAGGCTAGCGAGATCAACTCCAAAACTCTGAAGTTCAATGATAAGATCTTCACTTGCACGTCTTTTTAATTCAGCTATAAAAAATAATCCTGCTTTTCCAATTATATCCATATATACTACTCTAACAATAGCTTCAATTGCTCTTCCAACTAATTCTCGATCAATATCATCAATTTCTGAAGAGATTTGTATAGCTTCATCTTCAGAAAATTCACCTGCTTCTTTGATTTCAACATATTTCAAAAATTCATATCTCTGCTGTAATGTCTTAACAATTGAGCCAATTACCTTAGCTGCAAATCCTTGAGTGGTACGTCTCCCAGCTACACGATAGAGAGAACGCAATATTTCTCCCAGAATATATGAATTAGGATATCCCATCTTAAACAGATGTACATAAATAATTAGCTTAATTAATTTTCTCTAAAGTTTTATATAAATACTTAAACAGATAACTTTTTCCTAAATTATTAAATATAAGAGTTCGTTTAGGGCAAGCTGTAACTTTAGAGGATACACAATATGAAACGTAGTTCAAGGGTCTGGAAAAAAAGACACAAGATGCGCTGGAAATGGCGAAAGAAACGAATGCGACGCGAGAAAAGGAGCAGAAAAAAGTAGGTTAACTAACTGGGGGTATGGTGTAACCCGGCATCATTGTGGGCTCCAGTTAGGAATGATTACAAAAGGGTCATCTGATCTGTGATGAATAACTGGAGCGATGACCTAAGAAGAGACCCGCCGATCTGGGTTCAAATCCCAGTACCCCCATCATATTAAAAAAAAGGTGAAATAAAATATGGAAATTGTAAAAAACATGTTTAATATCAACTTTAAAAATTTCAATTTATTCACTGTTCTATCAATTCTATGTTTATTAGCAGGAATTTTATTTTGGATTTATTGGGGACTCAGATATGGAATATGGTATGACATTGGCATTTATTCCATAACAATTGTATTAGTCATACCAGGTGTTATTGGTTTCTTATTATCCCTAATGGAAAAAGAGGAAGAAGATTAGATCATTTTCCAAGTTAGAACTGGATTTTTTGTAGCACCAACTTCATCAACACGTTTAACAGGTGTATTAATTGGTGCGTTTTTTACTAGTTCAGGATCTTCATTTGCAATCTTAATTAAGACATCTATATACTCATCAAGATCTTCTTTTGATTCAGTTTCAGTTGGCTCAACCATCAATGCTTCTTTTACTATAAGTGGAAAATAAATTGTTGGTGGATGTAAACCATAATCAAGTAATCGTTTGGCAACATCCTTTGCGGTTATTCCTTTTTCTTGTTTTAGTTTTTCACAACTTAACACAAACTCATGTTTTCTAAGTTGTTTGTATGGCATATCATATTTTTCAGATTTGAGTATTTTTTCTTTCATATAATTTGAATTTAGAACAGCAATTTCTGAGGCCTCTTTTAGGCCATCTCTGCCCATCATAAGAATATAGATGTATGCTTTTAGCAGGACTGAAAAATTGCCATAAAAACCTTTGATTTTTCCAATTGATTGAGGAACATTGTAATCAAATAGGTATTTACCGTCCTTCCTAGCGATTCTAGGTATAGGTAGGAGCTTTTCCAATTTTATTTTTACACCAATAGGGCCACTACCAGGACCTCCTCCCCCATGAGGTGTAGCAAATGTTTTGTGTAAATTTAGATGAACGATATCAAAGCCCATATCACCGGGTCGCGCTTTACCCATGATTGCATTTATATTAGCGCCATCATAGTACAAAAGAGCACCTGCTTTGTGGACCATTTTAGATATTTCAATAATTTCAGATTCAAAAATCCCTAATGTATTAGGGTTTGTAAGCATAAAACAAGCGGTTTTTTCTGAAAGTGCTTTCCCAAGCATCTCTAAATCAACAGTTCCATCTTTGGTAGATGGTATTTCAATGAGCTTGTAACCAGCCATAGTGACACTTGCAGGATTAGTACCATGAGCTGTATCAGGTAATATTACTTCGTTACGTTCATTATCCTTGTTTAACTCATGATACGCTCTTGTAATAAGCATACCCAAGAATTCTCCTTGAGCTCCAGCTGCAGGTTGTAAAGAAAAATAATCCATACCTGTTATTTCACAGAGCATTCTCTCCAGTTCAAGCATTATTTCTAAATTTCCTTGAACCGTTGAAACATCTTGATATGGATGAGTATTTGCAAAATCATCCCAACCAGCAATCTCCTCACAGATCTTAGGGTTATATTTCATAGTACAAGAGCCAAGCGGATAAATTCCAGAATCAATTCCATAATTCATCTGACTAAGCCGGTAGAAATGACGCACAATCTGAGTTTCATCAAGGTCTGGAATATTGACTTTTTCTTTTCTTTGAAGAGCATTTGGAAATGTATCAATTGATTTAATTTTGTCTTTTTTTATGTGTGCTATTTCATTAAGCAGAGGTTTATCATACATAGCGGATCTATACATTTGAAACCTCCTTTAATGCAGAAATTAGTTTTTCAATATCAGCATCGTTGTGTATCTCAGTTATTCCAAAAAGAACACAATTTTTAAGATCTGGGTATTCACTCTCTAATAAAAGACCACCTTGTATATTTTTTTGCAACAATTTTTTATTTATTTTATCTGGGTCTTCATCACATTTAATCACAAATTCGTTAAAATGAACACCAGTAAACATTTTTTTAAATCCTTTAATTGACTCAATTTGTTTAGCTAATTTTTGTCCATTCTCAAAATTAGCCTTGCTTAGTTTTTCTAAACCATTACCCCCAAGCCATGATAGATATGAAACTGCTGCAAGTGCGCACAATCCTTCATTTGTACAAATGTTACTTGTTGCTCTACTGCGTCTAATGTGTTGCTCTCTTGTCTGAAGAGCCATGCAAAAAGCACGATTACTCTCGCTATCTTTTGTTAAGCCAATAATTCGACCAGGCATCTGTCTTAAGAATTCTTTTTTACAGGCAAATATTCCAAGACTAGAACCACCAAAATCCATTGGGTTTCCTAGAGCCCTTCCTTCACCTATTGCAATATCAGCACCATATTCACTTGGGCTTTTAGTAATCCCAAGTGATATTGGATCAATACCAATAACAAAAATTGACCCTGCATCTTTTACAATTTTGCTGATTGTATCAACATCATCTTCAAAAACACCGAAGAAGTTTGGATTTTCAATATAAACTCCCGCTGTATTTCCATCAACGTTTTTCTTAAGTTGATTTAAATCTATTTTTCCGGTTTTTAAATCGTAAGGAATCTCCTTTATTTCTAACTCTGAGCCTTTAGTATAATTTTTCAGAACAGACTTCTTATCAGATGAAATATTTTCTGGAATGATGAAAGTTTTTTTTCTATTTATTCTTGTACACATTAAGGCAGCTTCACCAAGAGAGGTTACTCCATCATACAGTGAACAATTAGCTACGTCCATCCCAGTTAGTTCCGCAATAATGCTTTGATATTCAAACATGGCTTGTAGAAAACCTTGACTTGCTTCAGATTGATATGGCGTATAAGCTGTGTAAAATTCAGCCCTTGAAATTATAGATTTTACAAAGGATGGTATATAGTGGGGTTTTATTCCACCACCAATAAAACTAGTAAGTTGATGATAAGATTTGTTTTTACAAGCGATTTCCCTTAATTTTTTTTCAGTATCTTGTTGCGATAGCCCATTATCTAGCTCTATATTTTTAATCCTTATTTTTTGAGGAATATCTGAAAATAAATCATTGATATTATTCAACCCAATCTCTTTGAGCATACTGTTTTTGATGTTTGAATTTGGAATAAACTTCATAAACTCCCAACCACGTTATCAAGAATACATTAAAGAAACTTATTATTATGAAATCTTTAAATTGGTAGATTCAATGCCAAATTTATGACTAATTACATTTTCAAAGATGGTGTTAAAAGAAATATAACAATTGGAAAACTTGTTTGTCTTGCTAGAACATATAAGAAACATGCAGAGGAAATGAATTCAGAAGTAACCGAAGACCCTGTTCTTTTTTTAAAACCAGCTAGTTCAGTTATATTCAATGGTGAGTCAATAGTTGTTCCAAAGATTTCGAAGTGTCTACATCATGAAGTTGAATTAGGAGTAGTTATAGGTAAAAAATGTAAAAATGTATCAAAAAAAGATGCTTTGGATCATGTTCTTGGGTACTTGCTTGCTCTTGATATTACTGCCAGGGATATTCAATCAGAGACAAAAAAGAAAGGTTGGCCATGGAGTATTGCAAAGGGTTTTGATACATTTGCACCAATTAGTGATGTTGTTTTGAAAAAGGATGCCCCAGATCCTAATAGTCTTGATATTTCGTTAAAAGTAAATGGGGAAATTAAGCAGAGTTCTAACACTAATAATATGGTTTTTTCAGTTGAACGAATAATCGAATTTATCTCTCAGATCATGACTTTAGAACCTGGAGATTTAATTATGACTGGTACACCTGAAGGTGTCGGAGAAATTAAAACGGGGGATGTATTAGAAGCAGAACTTGGAGATATTTGTTCATTAAAAGTAAACGTAAGTTAATTTTGGAAAATGTTTTAAGTAGAAATCATATTGCCAGAGTGCATTTATTATTTGGAGGAGGCGCAATTATATGAAAGAAGTTGTAATAGTTTCGGGTGTAAGAACAGCACAGGGTAAATTTTCTGGTGCTTTGAAAGGTTTTTCAGCTCCGCAACTTGGTAGTATTGTTATCAAGGAAGCTGTAAATAGAGCAGGGTTAAAACCTAAAGATATTGATGAAGTAATTATGGGAAATGTAGTTTCAGCAGGTCTTGGTCAAAACGTTGCAAGACAGGCAGCAATAGGAGCTGGCATACCTTATGAGGTTGGATCGTTTCACGTTGACAAAGTCTGTGGTTCTTCTCTTAAGGCCATCGTTTTAGCTGCTCAAGCAATAAAATGTGGAGACGCAGATACTATCGTTGCTGGTGGCATGGAAAGTATGACAAATTGTCCTTTTGCATTACCAAAAGCTCGTTTTGGTTACCGATTATTTGATGGAAAGGTAGTTGACTTAATGGTTCGTGATGGTCTTTGGGATGTTTATAATGATTTTCATATGGGGAACACGGGTGAAGTAGTTGCAGAGAAACATAATGTGACCCGTGAAGACTGTGACAAGTTTGCACTTGGTAGTCACCAAAAGGCTGCAAAGGCTACAGAAAAAGGCTGGTTCAGAGATGAAATCATTCCTGTTGAAATAAAACAGAAAAAAGGCGATCCAATTATTTTTGACAAAGATGAGGGTATTAGAGCAGATTCTACTCTTGAAAAACTTGGAAAACTTCCTCCATTTTTCAAAAAAGATGGTGTGGTTACTGC
>JAGMDE010000180.1 GCA_023128855.1 Thermoplasmatales archaeon
AAATATCGTCTTGCTCAAGAGATAATCCTAGGCATAGGAGGCGCTAGAATGCTGCAAGCCCTGGGTTATAAAACAATTGACAGATATCATATGAATGAAGGACACGCTGCTCTTGGAACTCTTGAGTTGTACAACCGGTGCAACGATGTTGAAAAAGTACGTCAGCAATGTGTATTTACTACACATACTCCAGTAGCTGCAGGTCATGATCAATTCGACCTCTCTTTTGCTAAGCCAATGCTTGGTAGCATTCTCCCAGAGTTTATTCTTGATGATGTTACATTTGAAAACAAGTTAAACATGACAAGACTTGCGTTGTTCTTTAGTCATTATGTTAACGGAGTTGCAAAGAAACACGGAGAAGTATCAAGAATGATGTTCCCAGGGTATTCCATTGATTCTATAACCAATGGCGTTCACTCGATGACATGGGTTTCAGAACCGTTTCAAAGATTATTTGACAAACATATGCCAGGATGGAGATCTGACCCGTATATCCTTAGATCTGCATTTAGCATCGATAAAGATGAAGTATGGAATGCACATATGGATGCAAAGAAAGAACTGATAAATTTTGTAAACAAACGATACAACGTCGGTATGAATTATGATGATTTTACTATAGGTTTTGCACGTAGACAAACTCCATATAAAAGACCGGAATTATTGATTTCAGATCCAGAAAGATTGAAACAAATTTCTGAAAAAGTAGGACCCATACAAATAATCTATGCTGGAAAGGCACATCCAAAAGATGGAGCAGGTAAAGATGCAATAAGACACATATTTAATGTTATGAAGTCAATTAATGATAACATAAAAATTGCTTTTATTCAAAATTATGACATGATGATTGGTAAGATGATGACTGCAGGAGCAGATATCTGGCTTAACACACCAAGACGCCCAAAGGAAGCTTCTGGAACCTCAGGAATGAAAGCTGCTCATAATGGGGTGCCACAGTTCGGAACTCTTGATGGCTGGTGGCTTGAGGGTTGTATAGAAAACATTACTGGATGGTCAGTTGGTCCTGAAAAAATAGAAGAAAAAGAATCTGACGATGAAATTGATAGATCTGACCTATATGAAAAATTAGAAAACTGGGTAATGCCCAAATACTACAATGATAGAGATAATTGGATTCGAACAATGAGAAGTTGCATTGCAATTAATGCTTCATTTTTTAATACAAATAGAATGATTCAACAATACGTTTTAAACGCGTATTTTAGGTGAAGAAAAAATCTCTTCATGTTCTGGCGATATTTTTTCTATATCTTCAACCCAAGCTCTTAATATTTCTGCTACGCTCCATGCTTGAGTTATGCAACCTCTAGGTACATAAATTGGATTACCATCAAAAATCTCATAAATTGAGCCATCCCATTGATCACCAAATACGTCAAGCATTGGTTTTATAAAATTATCAAATGCATATTCTCTATGTTTTTTAGTGTCATTTACTTTTACAAATGCCTTGATGAATGGCCCCATTAGCCATGGCCAAACAGTTCCGTTATGATATGCTTCATCTTTGTTATAATCTCCAAACAAAGATCCTTTGTAGTTTGAGTTATCTGGAGATAATGTTCTCAGTCCAAAGATTGTAAGTAAGTTATTTTGAACATTATCTACAATCTTTTTCTGCAATTGTTTATCAATCATTGTATAATCAAGTGAAACCAAAAAGATTTGATTTGGTCTAACTGAAGCATCTTTTGTGTCAATGACATCATAAAGATCATCATAATGATAATTGAAACTATCTTTTACTTTCTCAGATAGATCAGCAAACTTATCGTTTTTATCTAACAATTTTGCAAAGTTGCTCATTATACAAAGTGCATTGTACCATAATGCCTGGATTTCAACTGCTTTTCTCGTACGTGGTGTAGG
>JAGMDE010000181.1 GCA_023128855.1 Thermoplasmatales archaeon
ATTACTGCAACAATATCCTTTGTAAGTTCTATAAGACATTTGTGACAAGAAAAGGATGATAAAATGAATGGTGATAAAAAATTTAAGGAAATCTATGATAAATTTGGCGGGAGTTATGGCGAACTCATTGAAGAGCATCTTAGGGTGCTTAATGAGTTAGAAAAATGCCGTTAGTTGCTTGATGAACAAACAAGCAAGAAATAAAAGAGATAAAACTGAAATGCAAAAAAGCAAAGGGATAAAACGATTATGGAGTAGCCCAATTAACAGATGCTTTATAATACTATTTCTACGCACATCTAAGGAAAAAATGAAGTTTATAAAGGGGTAAGTTATGCAGAAAAGGTGCTCACAAGTGCAGATTGAATCATAAGGCGATATAATGGCTACTAAATTGAAACGGTTAAAAAGGAAGCATGTAAAAAACAAAAAGCAGCGTAAAAAGGCAAGATGAAAAGGAAAAGTCAGAGGGAAAAAACTATATCATTGTAAAACCTTTGCTTTTCTTCTTGAAAACAGCTCATTCTCTGTTTTTCAATCATCCTCACATCTATCAGACGAACACCGCTGTTCTATTCTTTTGAAGACGAGATTTGAATACCGATTTATCAGTAAAATCGATTTTTAATAAATAATTGTTTGATTAATATATATTTACCATCAAAACAAAATTTCAAGTATTTCTCATAATATCAGTTAATTTATTCTACCATAATTATAAATTTACGCGGGGAGGGAGATTCGAACTCCCGTGGTCGTAAGACCAAAGGATTAGCAATCCTTCGCCGTGCCGGGCTGGGCCATCCCCGCATTTGAAAATGAGAAATAAAACATACTGATAAAAAGGTTATGTAGGTTTTATAACAAATATTAAAATATGGTGGGCTTATTATATCTATTGTTATGGGGGACTGGACAGAAAAATATCGGCCAAAAAGTCTTGATGAGGTCGTAGGAAACGAACGTGCAATTATTGAACTAAAAAATTGGGCTAGTTCTTGGAATAGAGGTATCCCTAAAAAAAGAGCAGTAGTATTGTCAGGTAGGCCCGGAACTGGAAAAACAAGTAGTGCATTAGCATTAGCTAATGATTTTGGATGGACTGTAATAGAATTAAATACTTCGGACGTAAGGAACGCTGAAAAAATAAAAAAGGTAGCAACTTTTGGTGCGATGAATGAAACATTTTCTGATACCGGAGCATTTATTACATCACATGATGGTGGTAGAAAACTAATAGTATTGGATGAGGCCGATAACCTTTACGAGAGAGCTCAAGGATCAACCCAAAACGGTAATGATCTCAGCGATAAAGGTGGAAAAAAAGCAATTATTGACACAATAAAAAGTACTCAGCAACCAATAATTTTGATAGTAAATGATTACTATGGTTTAACGAGAGGTAGCGGTGAAGTCTTAAAGAAGATGTGTACACTTATTAGATTTTATGATCCTTACTCTAGTTCAATTTTCACACTGTTGAAAAGAATCTGTTTGAAAGAAGGCGTAAATGTAGATCAAAAAGTTTTGCAAGCGATATCGGATAGATGCAATGGTGATATACGTTCAGCTGTCAATGACTTACAATCTCTATGTGCTGATAAAACACAAGTTGATGTAAAATCGTTAAATGTTTTAGGATATAGAGATAGGGAAAAAGATATTTTTAATGCACTTAGGGAAATATTTAAAACTAAAAACGTAAAGGCTATACGAGAAAACCTGTCCAATTTAGATGTTGACCCAAAACTCAGAATACTTTGGATTAATGAAAATCTTCCAAGAGAATACATAGATTACAAAGACTTGACTAAGGGGTATGATGCTATATCAAAAGCTGATGTTTTTTTGGG
>JAGMDE010000182.1 GCA_023128855.1 Thermoplasmatales archaeon
TAAGTGTCATTTTATTAAGAGTTAAAATATTGAGATAATCTAGAGGATTGTCTTTGTCTTCTGGTAGCTTTTCATCGCCAAGTAGTCCAAGCCATTCAAGTCTTTTAACAACTGTTGAGTATGTCTCAAGATCAAGGAATTTTGCAGTTGCTTGAATTAAATCATCATTTTCCTTTGCACCAACTAAAAATCTTGTAAGATCTCCATATGTCTTACCATTGAAGCCTTTAACTGGTTTATCGTTTAACCATCCAAGTTTGACAATTTTCCTCATCGTTTCGCACCAACCGGGCATCCTAAATGTTCCACGATACACTGTTTTAGCATCTTTCAAACCATAGATTTCTTTATATGGGATAGAATCTCTATTTGGATAATTCTCAAAAGTTCCAATACCTGGAACATCTTTAAGATAATAGTTTTCAAATAATTGTTCACCAGGGATCGAAACTTCTTTGCCATCCTCAAGCCATTTAGCAGCATTAAGAGATGCAAGAAGAACACCACGGGGTGACCAACTGAACTTGTAACCAAATGGATTATTGTTCGCCTCATAAGATGGGAGAGCACCAGTTGTTGATCTAAAACTTATAACTTTTCCTTTATTTTCTTCAACCTCATGTATAACTCTCATTGCAGACATATGATCAATACCAGGGTCAAGACCACATTCATTGAGAATTATAATGCCCGCGTCTTTAGCTTTTTGATCAAGAGCTTTCATATCATCGCTTACATAAGATGTTGTAACAAGATGTTTCTTATGTTTAATACATAAATTTGCGACTTTTACATGATAGGTGTATGGGAGAAGACTTACGGTTAAATCAGATTCAGAGACTAGTTTTTCTAATAATGCATCGTCATTAACATTAAGTTCAACAGCTGTTCCATATGGGTGACTATCAATTATTTTCTCTGCCTTGCTAACTGTGCGACTTGCCATTGTTACAGAAAAAGTTGGATGATCTAAGAGATATCTAACGATTGGTCTTGAGACCGAGCCTGCACCAAGGATCAAAACTTTATACGGCATTGTTTACCCCCAAATATTGAAATAATCAAGCAGCGAAGAGAAATGGGCTATAAAAATTTGTTGATAAATTGATAATCTGGAGTTAGTTTTCCATGATGTAAAATTACAGCCTTTTTAATTTCGGGCGGTAAACTCAAGCTTTCAAAATCAACAGAAAAATCAGCTTTAGCAATCGATGGGATAAAACGCAATAACGAGTCGCTAAACTCCTGAGAAGATTCTTTAGGCACCTCGCAAGGGAGGTTATCAACAGCCATTACAACAATACCATCACCTTGATGACCATCTTTAATTTCATCACTTATTGGATTGTAAATAAATTCAGGATGATCAGGGGAAGTTGATTTTTCAGTAAATTCAATTGCTCCATTAATATCAACGCTTATGTCTCCAACAACTTGAAGCTTAAAATTTTCATCGTAATTCTTTTTCAAATAATTCTTTGTAATTAGACGAGGGTACTGCTTGTCCCAATAAATACAATTCATAAGAATTGTTAATTTAGGAATAAACTTATCAAAAACACCTTCGTACAAATTAGGCTGTTTGTAGTATTCTTGCAGTTCAAAATCTTTATCATCAGAAATTCGCTTGACCATATCTTCTTCTTTAAACACTACTTTATAAACAGTTTTATTTGAAGGATTCTCAAAAATATTATCAACTTGTTTAGGACTAACTTCTTCAACAGGTAAAACATCTAGAATTTCCTGAGCCCCTTTTGATACATTACCGTAACCTGTAAATCCTACAACAAATGGAACTAAAGAATCTGGAAAACCTTCCTGTTCAATTTTTTTACCAATCTCTT
>JAGMDE010000183.1 GCA_023128855.1 Thermoplasmatales archaeon
GTACCTGGAAGACAAGCAACACCAGCATTATAAAGCAAATGATCAGCACATTCCTGAGAAGTCATACCTGTTTCTTTTATGTTGGGAAAAGCGTAGAATGCTCCCTTTGGCGATAAACAGCTGAAACCAGGCAATGAATTAAGACCTTTTACTATCCTGTCTCTTTTCGCTTTAAATCTCTTCATCATTTCAGATATAAAGCTTTGATCGCCAGTAAGTGCTTCAACACCAGCCCACTGAGTAAATGCAGCAGTGCATGACACAGCGCTCACTAAAAAATCCTGTAATCTTTCAGTCATTTCCACCGGTGCTACCATAAAACCTAGTCGCCAACCAGTCATTGCAAAATATTTTGAAAAACCATCCAATAAAACAGTTCTCTCTTTTGCTTCATCTCTTGATGTTGGAGTATAATGATCTGACTCATATGTCATCTTTGAATAAATCTCATCAGATACAACAAAAATATCATGTTCCTCAGCAAGTTCAGCAAGATCCTCCAATTCAGATTTGGTCATAACAGAACCAGTAGGATTCTGAGGAGAATTAACTATTATAAGCTTGGTTTTATCAGTAATTCTTGCCTTAATGTCATCAGGGTTCATACGGAACTCGTTTTCCTCCAAAAGCGGCACTAATACACTTTTTGCCCCTAAAAACGATGAAACTGAACCATAGGTTGGATACCCTGGATCTTGATATATTACTTCATCTCCAGAATTTACTATAGCAAGCATTGAAAAAAATATTCCAGGTTTTAAACCAGGGGTGATAACAATTTGTTCAAGATCTGGACGATAACCTCGAGTTTTTTCAATTTCATCCTGAACTGCTTTTCTAAGTTCTAAAATTCCAATAGAAGGTGTATAATGCGTTTTTTTGTTCTTAATCGACTCAATTCCTGCCTTTGCAATATTATCAGGTGTCTCCATATCTGGTTCGCCGATTTCAAAATGAAGAATATTTTTACCTTGACGTTCTAATTCTTGTGCTTTTGCTAGAACTTCAAAGGCCGCTTCACCATATATTCTATATGCTCCTCTACTTAATTCCGCCATAGTTATTTCACCAACTTTCCATATTTTTCAAGCCCAAGTTCCTTGAGTTTATCTTTTGTTGGAATTCCATTTTTATTCCACCCGCGAAGAGAATAATATTCTTGTAAACTTTTATCAAATCCTTTTTTTGTAAGAAGAATATCTTTGGCAGGTCCTTTTGTAAACGAATCATTAAACAAACGTATAGGCAGTTTATCGTTATCTGGAGTATGGCCTTCTCTTAAATTAAATAACCTGACAAGATTCCAGATCCTCTCACCACACTTTAGATAGCTTTCAACCGTATGATCAAAACCCGTGGATAAATTCCACATATCAACACAATTTTCTTCTGATATTGGTGCGAAATCACAAAGCACCAATGAGAAAAATGCAGCTCGTTCGTCTTGAACATCTTTTACTATTTTTGCTTTCTTTTCAAAAGAAAATCTATCAAGTTCAGGATCCCAAAGCTCTGCTTTTACAGTCCAAGCACGCTGGTGACAGGCGCCTCTATCAGAAGTTGCATAAGCAAGACCCATTCCAAAAGTACCTCGGGGGTCATAACCAGGGATTTCTAAACCATTAACATGAACTGCAAACTTTTCAGATTTCTTTCCAAGTTTTTCAGCTGCAATTTTTGTTCCTTCAGCTAAAATATCAGCAGCTTTAGATTTTCGATAGGCAATATCTTCAATTAGTTTAGCAAGCTTCTTTGGTTTTCCCCATTCAATATCCTTTCCATCAAGATCATCTTTAGTAATAATTCCTTTCTCATAAGCTTCAATTGCAAAACCAAGAACCCC
>JAGMDE010000184.1 GCA_023128855.1 Thermoplasmatales archaeon
ACCGTAATTTTTCAACAGCCTAAATAGATAATAAATGTTAAATAAACCTTATAAACTATAGTGTATATAATCAAATGTTATATCTGACAAAGAAGTGATAAAAATGATGAAAAAAACAATGATTATAGGAATAATAGCATTCAGCCTTTTAGCTGCTACAACCTTTTCAGTTAAAGCTGAAGATCAAACATATATTTTATCTGATGACGTAGGGGACGTTTATGATGAGTTAGGTGAGCTCCATCCAGAGATAGAGAATATAGATATTAAACAACTAACTTATACCAAGGAAGATAGACGGGTTTCAATCGAATTTGAATTCGTCGGTAATCTTGAAGAATCAGATACGCTTAGCGTTGTTTTCTTTCTGGTTACATCCAAGGATGTTTATACCGGTGGCTACAGTGCTGGAGAAGTAATAGTCTTTAACATGGAATCTGATGATCTTTATGTTACTGTCTCAGGATTTGGAACTACAAAAGTAACTTTTACTTTTGAATTAACCGATGAAGCTGAAAGACATTCATCTCTAATTGGATTAACAGAAATAGAAATCGATGATGAAACTTATACAGATGACGTTTCAGACCTAGATGCTCTATTGGAAGTAGCTATAGGTGGACCTAGTACAGGTAAAACTGGTGAAAGCATTGATTTCACCGCTTCTCTAGAGGGCGGAATAGAACCTTACTACTGGGAATGGGATTTTGATGATGGAGAAACATCTACTGAACAAAATCCGACCCATGAATTTACAGAACCCGGAGTTTATAATGTGACAGTATTTGTCTACGATGCCCTAGAGACTTCAGGTTTGAATATTACGACTATTACAATAGAAGCCGGTACTGATGGGGATTCTTCCTCAGCCTCAGGTTCTGGTTTAACAATGTTTATTGCACTTATTGCAATAATTGTAATTGCAGGTGTGGCAGTACTAGTCTACTTCATTAGAAAATAAAATTCTAATATTCTTCTCTTTTTTTATATTTGTCAATTCCTTTTAGTTAGTTATCTTTTTATTTAGAAATCATATGACTATTCTCAGAGGATATCATATGGCTAAGAAGAAAGATAGTAAAAAAAGCAAAGAGAGTAAGTATGCTTACAAAAAGAAAGCAGCATGGGAAATTTTTACTAAGGATCAAATTAAAAAATCATTCGATTTTTGCAATGGTTATAAGAAATTTTTAAATGAAGCAAAAACAGAGAGGGAAGCAATTCTAAAAATAAATGAAACTGCAAAAGCCGGTAAGAAAAAAATTAAGATCAATAAAGATAAGGGAGCTGTTATCATTGTTCCCGGAAAAAAACCTGTAAAAGACGGTCTTAAAATTGTAATCTCCCATGTTGATAGTCCCAGACTAGATTTAAAACAAATCCCGCTTTATGAAGATACAGCCTGTAATGTTGCTCTTTTTGAGACTCATTATTATGGTGGAATTAAAAAATTCCAATGGGTAACAATTCCCTTGTCACTACATGGAGTCATTTGCAAGAAAGATGGAAAAAAAGTAACATTTGCGCTTGGTGAAAAAGAATCTGATCCGATTTTTTCTGTCCCCGATCTTTTACCTCATCTGTCGCACAAGGTTCAAGATATAAAAAAGATGGCTGATGCAATTCCTGGTGAAAGCCTAGATATCCTAGTCGGAAGTCAACCTGTAAAAGGAGAGGTTGAAGAAAAAATAAAAGCCGCAGTTCTTGAAAAATTAAATAAAGATTATCAACTCATAGAGGAAGATTTTATTTCAGCTGAATTAGAAGCAGTCCCAGCATACAGAGCAAGAGACATGGGTTTTGATAGATCTTTAATTGGTGCATATGGTCA
>JAGMDE010000185.1 GCA_023128855.1 Thermoplasmatales archaeon
ACAACTAAAAAGAAGAGCAAATAGGTTTTTTTCCTGGCAGAAACTATTTGATTTTACAAGATGTTATGAATTTGTAGTTTGAAATGGGAAAAAAATTATGTCAGAAGAAACAACAGAAGAAGGAACGGTCAAAGAAAAAAGAAGAAATGATACTTAACTTACCTACAAAGAGTGAGACATGAATGAATATAGATAGAAGTTCGAGGGAAATGAATTATGACAGATAAAAAGAAACATTTTCTAGATTTTAAAACATTCTGGGATACGGTAGGTGAAAGGCGTAGTCATTCTGGAGCACTTGAAGATATTAATATGCTTGAATTTGATGCTATTGATTATAATCCGTCATCCGATGAATACATTGTAGATGTTAGAATGAAAGATGAATACCGAGATGGATATATGATTAACCCATATCTTGTAAAAAACAACCTGATAATAATGGAAAATATTCATCTGATTCACTGGGCTGAATGGCTTAATATCGGGGTAATGGTGAAATTGTATCCAGAACTTGGAAAATATTTCTTTCTTGTTTCCCGTGTAGAAATTGTTCTTGACGAACCTACATTTTTAGATCAACCTATGATATATCGAATGAAAATATTAGCTGATAGGCATAAAGAGAAGAAACATGAATTTACTTTTCTAAATAGAATAGGCGATTGGGCATATGTCTTAGTTGATTATACGATAGTAGAAGAACAATTTGCAATAATGAAACATTATCATGAAAAACATGAATATTTATTTAAGGAAAGAAGAAGCATAAAACGTGAATAACGGAAAGTGATTTGAGGATAGAAAAATGAAGAAGCAGCTCCTGATACCTTACTTACCTCAAGAGCGTAAAAATCACCTTTGTATTTAGAATGTTTTGTTTTTTCAAGGAAGTAATCTATCCATGCTGCTCTGACACTTGGTATCGTCTCCTGTTCTATTAGCTTTAATATATCCTTTTGTTCTTTTGTCGTCGCCAGTTTTTTAAGCGTTGAAAGATTAATCCAGGTGTCTTCTTTAATTGGAGAAGCTTTTGGGTGGAATAGGTTTCTTAGCCAAGATTTTTGTTTCTTCTTTGTATCATGTTTCATTATGATACTCCTTCTTTTGAGTTGCTAAAAGTCTTGTAATATATCCAGCAATACGATTTCGTAGTATTTTACTATCGAAATCAGCTAGTTCTGCAACCTTTTTTTTATTATGCTGAAAATCACTAGCAACAAATTTATCTGGGTACATATTGATAAGTTCTTTAGCTATCCGTTTTATGTAAGTTGATCTTATATTTCCCATTCTTGTCACCATCTGTTGTAAAGAAAAGAAGTATACCTTAGTGAAGTAGCCCCAAAGAATTAAGCTCTTTTGATAATTTCTCTACTGCTTTTGATGCGTCTTCTGTACTTCTTGCACCAGCGCAAACTATTTTACCAGATGAAAAAAGTAACATAGCTACCTTGGGTTCTTTTATCCGGTAAACAAGTCCTGGGAACTGTTCAGGTTCGTATTCTACGTTTTCTAAACCTAAACCTGTAGCTGTTTCAGTAAGATTAAGCTCGCCTCCTAAGTCTGCCGTAGCTACTATATTCTGAATGATTATCTCTGGGTTCTTATATACCTCTACACCTAGTTTTTTGAGTTTCTCTGCTATTATTTTGATGGAAGTCTTTACATCCTCTATAGTTTTTGCACCAGTACAATTAGCCGCTCCACTTCTAAAGAGGAG
>JAGMDE010000186.1 GCA_023128855.1 Thermoplasmatales archaeon
TTTAAACAGTAATTTTTCAGACATACTAATACCAAATCGATATCAAAAACAATGGAAGAACATGATAAAATCTATTAAAAAAGATAAGTTAATGGATGATTTTAAACTGCCTTTATTAACTAAACATGGCCATGAAATGATGATATTATGGGCCTCTTTTCCTGTTAAAAATCAGAACGGTGATGTGGGAGATATTGGTTTTGTTGGAAAATTTATAAATTCATGGAATGATGCTGAATCACCTATTGTAAAGAAATCTAAAATTAATTTTAAGAAATTGGATATTGATGATGATATCGATAAAACGTCAAAAAAACTGATAAAAAGAAATTTCGAATTAGAACATAAAAATTTAGAACTTCAAGAAGAGTTAAAAAATTATAAATCTCATAAAATTAGGATAAATGAATCTGGTAAACCTCATATTTCCCCAATTGGTAAATCCATATATTCAATTTCTGATATGGTTGGTGGGAAGAAAAAACGAGAGGAATTTGAAAGAATTATGAAGGAATTGGAGGATAAGAGAATTTTATTAGATGAACGTGAAACTCAACTTACTAATGAAAAAAGAAGCATGAACGAGAGGAGAAATGAATTTTTAACATGGAGAGAAAAACTCGAGTTTTTAGAAGATGAGCTTAAAAAGAGGGGGGATGAATTAAACAGCAAACAGGAGGAATTAAAACAAGCAATTTTAACTGGTTCAAATAGACCATTAAAATCATCATCTCTTGTTACAACAAAAGACATTATTGACTATCCTGATTTTCTTGCCAATATATCGGAGTCAGCTATAGTCGTTCAGCGAGGTATTTTAAAACAAGTTAATGATTCTTTTTTAAATTTGCTTGGATATAATAGTGAAGAACTTTTAGATAAAAGCATTTTTGATTTTGCCGATCCAGAAGGTTTCCAGGGTGTTGAGTCTTATTATTTGAAGAGAATCAAAGGTGAAAATATTTCAACTTATGAAACCATTTTTTTAACCAAGGACAATTACAAAATCACAGTTGAGCTTAGTAATAGACCAACAACTTTTAATGGTGACAAAGCTGAGATCGCTGTTATAAAAGAGATAAAAAAAGAAAAAGTAAAATAAAAAAATAATAAAATAGAGGAGGGGGTTAACCCTCAGTTTCTTATCTAGTCTAATGCAACGATTCTTTTTGAAAACACTGCTGGTGCTGTTACATCATACTGTGATTTTATACCGATTTCAGGTGCTAGTGTTCCAGATACAGTTTCTCTGGCAGGTAATCCGCCGCCAGATATTACTGCGCTTAGGTTTACAATTATGATACACCTATCTCCACTGTTCATACCTTGTGTGTTTGTTATTGAGCCGTCAGGATCGTGAATTGCAATACAACCGAAAGTATTGACTGTTGTTAGGTTCATAATAGTGATGTTTGATCCAGAAACTAGTGGGGTGTAGAATACACTTGTGTTGTCTGTGTTTACATCCTGTACGAGTGTGTCATTTAGTGTTAATATTGTTAAGTTATCATATAGAACTGATAAGGTACACAAGCTTAAGTCGATATCTTTTGATCCCGCTCTTGGTCTTACTGTTATTGCAAGATATTCAATTATTGTTTTTCCAGCATTTGTATATCCAGTAACTGATTCTATAGAAACACC
>JAGMDE010000187.1 GCA_023128855.1 Thermoplasmatales archaeon
TACTCAATAACGGAATGATTAACCTAGATAAACCACGCGGTCCTACCTCACATCAGGTTGATGCTTGGGTTAGAGAAATTCTTGGAATCAAAAAAGTTGGTCATGGTGGCACTTTAGACCCAAACGCAACAGGTGTTTTGCCTATTGGCATTGGCGATGCTGCAAAGGCATTACAAGTTCTTCTTCCAGCAGGTAAAGAGTATGTTGGTTTGATGAAACTTCACAAAGATATTGATAAAAAAAGAATTTTAGAAGTATGTAACAGCTTTATTGGAAAAATAACTCAATTACCGCCGTTAAGATCTGCTGTTAAAAGAGCTAAGAGAAAAAGAGAGATCTATTATCTTGATGTTATTCAAATTAGAGACAGAGATGTATTGTTCCGTGTTGGTTGCGAATCTGGTACTTATGTAAGAACTTTGTGTGTAGGTATTGGTAGTAAATTAAAATCCGGTGCTCATCTTGCAGAACTTAGACGTACAAGAGTAGGTGGTTTAAAGGATGATGATTCTGCTCTTTTACAAGATTTAAAAGATGCATATGTTTTTTGGAAGGAGGATAAAAACGAGAAAGAAATCCGTTCTGTAATCTTTCCAATTGAGAGATTACTTGATCATTTACCAAAGATAGTTATCCGTGATTCAACTGCAGATGCACTTTGTCATGGAGCAAGTTTGGCTGTTCCTGGTGTTGTAGAGCTAGACTCAGATATAATAAAAGGCAAGTTAGCCGCTGTAATGACTTTGAAAGATGAAGGAGTAGCAATAGTTAAAACTTTAATGTCTACAGAAGAAATTATCCAAAAAGATAAGGGGGTATGTGCTAATCTTGAAAGGGTTTTAATGAAAAAAGGTACATATCCTGCAATCTGGAAAAAGTCTTAAAAGAAAGCTATGTTTACTTGACTGATTTTGCCGAGGTGGCACAGCCTGGTACTGCGCGAGCCTGGAAAGCTCGTGGGAGTTTATCCCTCAGGAGTTCAAATCTCCTCCTCGGCGTTTTTAATCTCAGACTTGCACTTTTATTCACGGTTTTTTTGAATAAAAATGCAAAGCCCCCTTTTGGGAAACTTATTTATAGGATATGTATAGACACGTATCATTGGGTTCCATTAGCCATCATTTGTATTAATTTCAATAACTTTTTGTTGAGAAGAAGACAAAGTCAAAGCTTTTTCATAGGATTTGATAAATTTCATTAATTCTATACCCCTGAGCGTAAAATCGTATACGTGTCTCTCTCGTCGTTTAGATGTAATGGGTTTCTTTTTGATTATATCAAGATTTTGAAGCATATTGTGAATATTCGACTCCGGATATGAATATTTACTGTCAGGGGTAGTTTGGGATTTTTCTACAATTGATTGATAACGGCATTCTGTTGTAGCCATATCCCACCAAACATAAATAGTCATTCCTGCATGTCCTTAAAAATGGACATTGTATTGCACGCTGTCGGCGGGTATGAAGAAGTGGGCAGAAACATGACCTGCCTAGAGATTGGAAAAGAAGCCGTCATTCTGGATATGGGTATCTACCTGGACAGATACATACCTCTGCAGGACAAAATTGACCAAATCCCGACCAAAAAGCTCATCCAAGAAGAAGCCATTCCCGACGATGCCC
>JAGMDE010000188.1 GCA_023128855.1 Thermoplasmatales archaeon
TCTATTTCATTTAGTCGTTTATATGAATAATCACGACGAGCTGTCAGCTTTTTATTTACCTCTTTAATGTGATCTTGTGGACCTTTTAATGCGGAAAGACATGCTCTTTGGCAAACTGAATTTGCACAAAGTCTTGATCTAGCAATACGCATGTATGCATCTTGGATTTCATCAAGTTCACCTGAATGATGAAACAAGGTATATCCTATACGCCATCCTGGAACTAAATAAACCTTTGAAAAACCATTAAACGTTATTATGGGTACATCTTCTCCAAGCGAAGCAGTAGCATATTGTTTTTCATCAAATGTCATATCATCATAAATTTCATCAGAAATAATTGGAATTTGATGTTCACCTGCAATATCAATTACTTCTTTTATGACTTTTTTAGAATAGAGCGCTCCGGTTGGATTATTTGGATTAATTAGAACAATACCTTTTGTACGTTCAGATATATTATTACGAATGTCATCAACATCAGGTTGCCAATTTTCCCCTTCAATACATCTATAAGCAATGGGATTTGCATTGTTAAATTTAGTAATTAGAGTGTACTGCGGATAAGTCGGGCCTGGAATTAATAGTTCATCTCCTGATTCTAAAAACGAATTTAGCAGAATTTGAAGACCTTCAGTCACACCAGTAGTAATACAGATATCATCAATTGTATAGTCAACATTATTTCTTTTTTTTTCACGTTCGATTATTGCATCTCTTAATTCAAAATCACCTTCAGAGGGAGCATATCCATTGTGTCCATCTTTAGCAGCTTCATATAATGCATCCTTCATGTGCTGAGGTGTGTCAAAATCATATTTATTTGGATCTCCGATGTTCAGACGAATTACTTTAATGCCTTTTTTTTCTAGCTTTCTAGCAGGTATAACAACTTCTCTAATTGCATAAGAAATAACTTCACAGCGTTTTGCAGCTTTAAGCATAATATCCATGTTGGCCTGATATAAATATGTATAATAAAAATTTGCTGGTAGAAATACTTTAAAATTAAGAGGATTTCTTAAGTGAATAATCCTCTCTTACTATACATTTGAATGCTTTTTTATTTTTAAAATATTGAATGTTCTCTTGTACAAGGATAGCAGATCCGTCTTTCCTCTTATGGATTGTTTTAAAACTATAAACGCCATCTTTTTTAGCCTGATTTATCTTCTCCATCAAATCACTCTTTGTTTCAAGAGCATCAAAATCAGTCATATTCAAAGTAAGCATTTCACTTTTACTATAACCTAGTCTTTTGGCCATGTTCTCATTGCAATCTATAATGTTTGCTTTTTCATCAAATAAAAACACAGAGTCAAACTCATGTTCAGACCATTTTTCGTCAAATTGTTTTCTATCTGTATCAGTTGACCCGATTGTTTTACCCGTTTCACGTTCATTTAAAAGTCCAGTGATCTCCATTCTTAGATCATTTAATTCCCTTTTTAGTTCACTAATTTTTTCATATGCAATTTTTTCACCAGTTATATCAGTGTCCACACCTCTGTATCCTAAAAGATTGCCGTTTTCGTCAAAAAACGGAAAACCATTTGTTATAATGTAGATTTCTCCACCATCTTTTTT
>JAGMDE010000189.1 GCA_023128855.1 Thermoplasmatales archaeon
TCTTTATCTTCTAAATCAACAGTAAATGTGCTATCTTCTGGTTCGTATTTTTCGTAAACAAAACAATCAACGTTTTTACTTTCACCAGGCATGATAACACAGGGTAATGCTAGATTAGAGTTTTCTACAGAATCCATATTTAATACTACATTGTAAGGGTAAGCTGGTACATCACCATTGTTTTGAACAGTTAACCTTAAACCAAATAATGAATAATCTGAATCAATCCATGAATCCCGTTTCCACCATTTTTGTTCACAATCTGAAATATTTAAATCTGCTCCACCGAAAGAAAAGGATTGTGTAAATATCTCCTTATTATCAGTATCATAAGCTTTTAAGTTATACCGTCCAGCAGTAACAGAGTTTCTATATTCTGCTAGATAGAAAATCTTAGAATGTTCTCCTTTAAAATAGGAATCTGAGTCGAGTAAAAAAGAATCAGGCCCTACCATTTTTACAGTTACACGGCCTGAACAAGTAAATGTTATATTCAAACCAGCAAAACCATCATCATCACATATTCTCCAAGTGATCAATGAAAAACTAGTACCAAGTAAATTCTCAAGTATACAGCCTGAAAAAGAACTACATAAGACTATTATACACACTGAGCTGAAAATGACTTTTTTTGTTAGAGGCATACAATTTATAAAACAACTTTCTTCTTTTCAAGTTTTTGCTTCGCCACGTTTCCTAGTCTCTCCATACCTATTTCTATTTGTTCATCAGATGAATAGGAGAAGTTAAGTCTCATTGATCTTTCGCCACCGCCATCTACGTGAAATGCCTTGCCGTGTACATATGCTACTTTTTCTTTGATTGCGTCTAGAAACATTGTTTCAGTGTCTATACCTTTAGGTAGAGTTACCCAAGCAAACATTCCACCTCTAGGTTTGTAACAAACATAGCCATCTGGGAAGTATTTCTCCATGGCGTTCATCATAATATCTCGTTTTGGTTTATACATCTCACAAATCTTCAAAATATGTAAATCTAAAGAACCGCTTCTAGTAAATTCCCAGACAATAAACTGTGTAAACGGGTTTGTACAAAGATCAAGTGCCTGTTTACATATAATCATCTTTCTAGTAAGATCGTCGGAAGCTACGGTCCATGCAATTCTAAACCCAGGAGCAAGTATCTTTGAAAAGGTTGACATATAAATTACGCGACCTTCATCATCAAAAGATTTAATTGGCTTTATATGAGGGCAATCATAGCGAAGTTTACTGTAAGGATCATCCTCAACGATAACAAGATCATATTCATGTGCAATATCAATGAGCTTTTTCCTTCTTGATTCTGGCATTATAACCCCTGCAGGGTTCTGAAAGGTTGGTACAACATAGATGAATTTCGGTATACTATCCTCTTTGATCAACTTTTTAATTGTATCCTCTAAAATGTCCATTCTCATTCCATCTTTATCAAGAGGGATACCGGCTAAATTGCTCTCATAACTTCGGAAAGCATTTATTCCACCCAAATAGGTTGGAAGCCCGCAGATAGCAGTATCTCCAGGGTTGAGAAACATTTTACCAAC
>JAGMDE010000019.1 GCA_023128855.1 Thermoplasmatales archaeon
ATCTTCAATTTTAAAAAATGGGAGGAATGGGAACAGATTTTTAAGGAACTTAACTTAAGCTATAGTTATGTTGATAAGAAGATGGACCGTATCAAATTAGGGCCTCTCAAGCATTTTTGTATTCTTCTGAAAGAAAACAGTGAAGAATAATGTTGTTGTCATTTTCATTCTCCTTAGATTTGTTCCTCGCTAACTTTTCTATTTACATTTCTAAACAACTTTTTTTTATTAAAAACCATATCCCAAAAAGTCCTATGTTTTTGCCTTTGGTTTTATCGCGATTATAGTGTTTATACTTAGACAACCAAACCCTTGTGTGGATTCAACTGTTATAAACCCTGCATCATGGTCAACATCCTTAACAGTACCAACAACAACATAAGATTTTTCATCACCTGGTTCTTTTGTAACGATTTTGCAGTATTTACCAATTAATTTATCCACACATTTCTGGTTCATATCGTCCCTTCTAAGACACGCCTGGGGCGAGAAAACGGTGGATACCAAATATCCCCATCAACTCTCTACAAGCATGCTATTCTTTATCATTTACTGCATATAAGTCTGCCGTGGTAAAATGTCAAAATGAAAAAAACTATATCTTTGTAAAACCCTTGTTTTTTCCTCTTGAAAGCAATCCATCCCTTGATTTTTCGATTATCCTCACATCTATCAGACAAACGAGATTTGAACTGGCTTTTACCAGAGATTCAGGTTTAAATCTCTTTTTTTGACCACAACGATATGGTCACATAAAAATTGGTCATTTTTCTCCTGTTGGCACCATATGAGTGCAGGGGAAGGGATTTGAACACCACTTTAATGGCAAAAAATATAGGGTCTCTCCTGTTAGCAACTTTTTACAAAATTATACCAAAGATACTCCTGGCTATGTCTCGAAATACTTATTTGTTAGGTATCAATCTATAAAAGAAAAGAAGAGAAGGACAAACTTTATAGTCCCATTATATGTCTTAGTACCGGAAATGCATTTGTAAACTGTTCAAACAACCATTCCAGCAGGTTAAAGTTGAAATTGAACGCTTTGTTTCTTGGCATGGTAACCGTTAGTTCACCATTTAGTCCTTCAGCTCCATATGAATCTTTAGCTTTGCATTTAATTGTATATGTCCCTTGATTTGTCCATTTATGTAACCTAGTTATCGTCTCACCAGAATTGTAGGGTCCAATCCATCTAGTGCTTGTATTGTCTCCCCAGTCAATATAGTAATAGACCCATTCATCTCCATCGGGATCAACCGCAACAAAATCATAATCATAAAATTGACCTTTTTTACCATATGTCGAACCAGAAATACTCGGCTTGTCTGGCGGGTTGTTATATTCTTTTATCTTAGCCCAGGTGGTATCACTGGTTGAGTTGCCAGTGTTATCAGTTACAGTAAATATGACTGTGTAATTCCCAGGTTCTGTATAAATATGTGTTGGATTCTGTTCATAAGAACTATCACCATCACCAAAATCCCAATGCCATGCATATTGTGGAACGCCTCCTCTCGCTGATCCTCTAAACTGTATTGGTTCATCTATTAGACCATAATATGGTCCATATGCATGGACTCCAAAGTCTCTATACAGGATGAGTGTAGGATCGCCTAGAATCGTCATGCCATAAAACCAACTAACATCGCCCTCGCCATATGGATATTCATGTTCAAACCATTTTTGAAACGCCTTTCCAAATGAATAACCCAACCCGATTGGCTCATAGAAGAATCTAAAATCTAACATAGAGCCGCTTTTTGTGCTACCAACTACTGCTAGAGATGGAGAGTTTGTATTCAAAATATATGCATTTCCTAAGCAATTATAATCAGTAAACCGTAAAGCACCACAACAGAATAAATTATAAAAAAGAGCCATAGGAGGAGCCAATCGAATATTAAAACTAAAAGCGGTACCACCATTGTCAAAAAAATGCCCAAACGACCATGAATGGCAAGCAAGCTGAATAAATTCATAGGAATCAGGGAGACGATTGTTAACATAATCATTTCGATTAACATCTGGATAAACTATTGTTTCATAGTCATCATACGCATATCCAATATCATGTTTAAGATCCTCGCAGCCCTTCCAATCACAATCTGTATAAGTCAACGCAGAACGGGTACGGGAAATATTATCCATCCAAAACTCATGAACCTTATACAGATATTTTTTAATTATACTTATCCTATTTTTTGTACCAGTTGGTATATTTGACACATCGATACGCCCTATATAGATCTCAGGCGCGGTATCACCCGATCCATCAGTATGAGAATCATATAAACCATCGTTATTTGAATCAATCCATTTACCATCTAAATCCATTAAAAAAAGATCACAAGGAAACCCCTCTTCGTAGCAATAAAACCATGCAACAGGAAAATCACCGATGAGAACAACTCCTGTTAAATTATAACCAGTATCCCAATAACTAACAATCTGATTTTTCAAATCCTCCACGGTCCCTCCAGAAACCTCTAAGACAACAACATCATATCCAATACTCGTCAAAGTTGAACTATAAACCTCTATATCTTCTTCAATATTTGGCATTAAATCAGAATCTACAAAGACGATAACCACCGTCTCATCTATGGCATCTAGGTATTCCGCGATTTTTTGAACAGAAAACAGTTTGACATCTCTGCTCTTAATATAATCTTCATACGATCCTTGAGGTCCATTCCATTTTAAAAGACCAATATTCTCTAGTTCTTCGTCATAGTTTTTTGAATATATCGAAGGCATAAGTTGGACACTAGTAATATCAACTTCTGCATAATTATCAGACGTGGTTTGTCGTTGAACTAACGCAGCAGATGAAAAAGAAACCATAATCAACAGAATACATACAATCGTGGTTATTTTTTTCATTTGTATCCTCCTTTTCAAACATATTTATTTTGGTATATATATTTTTCTTAGGTTTTTATTATATATCAATCATCCTCATATCTATCAGACAAAATACCGTGGTGATTTGGGATTTGAACGCCAATTTTCAAAGTATTAGGGTTTAAATCACTTTTTGACCTCAACGATATGAACACGTAAAAATTCATAGTTTTTCTCCTGTTGAAAACCAAGGTATGCAGGGGAAGGGATTCGAACCCTTGGACCTCTGCAGGACAAGGCCCTGAACCTTGCGCCGTTGACCAGGCTTGGCTACCCCTGCGCAAGGACAGAGATTAAATAATCATTATTTTAGTCTTCGTTTATACAAATTATTCAAACCAGCCATGAGATACTTGAACTTCTATCTCAAAAATTTCAATATTTACAGTTGGATAATGACCATCAGGATCAGTAAACTCTATTTCTATTCCAGTATTATCAGTTGTATTTGCAATAGTAAAATCATAATAATATTTACTAAAGGTATCATTAAAATATCTACCCCATGCATCTTTATAGCTGGAGGTTATAGTAATTTTTTCTAAACTTCCAAAACTGATATCTTCTTTACTCAAAAACTTTGTTTGTACAGGATATGTTCCATACCCGCTTGCAGAACATCTTCTACCATTTTCAGATAATTTAACTAAACAAATCTTTAATAAATCAAGTTTAGTTTTATAGATCGAAGGTTCAACTATAATTATATCCCTTGATTGTTGGCTTAAAATCAAAGCTCCATTTTCATAAACATATTCTTGGTCAACAAAATAGGCATTTTCTGAAGAGTATCGAAGGGATCCAAGAGAATGTGTAGCAGTTTTTTCACTATTTTCTAGTTTAATTGTAAAATTATTTGGTTTTAAATCTATTGTACCGTACGCCCGTGATGTGGTGAAAAATGGCATTTCTTTACTTCCAAGAGTAACTGGGTTTGATATTGGCATATACTCTTTTTCGGAGATTGACAAAATATCAATTGATGATTTAATATCTGTAAACTGACTTGCTACAATATCCATATGTTCTGCTTCTTTTTGTTCCATCCATTGAGGAACATAGACTGCTTGTACAAGTGCATAAAAAGAAATGAATAAACCAATCATTAGAATTGCCACAACCACGCCAGCAGCTCCGTCTTCTGAGTTTTTAAAGTTCCTAAATGTTTTCATATGTTTAACCCCACGTGTCATGGTCCTTTCATTACAATTGTAACTTCTGCTCTATCATTTTCTGGATTTGGATCTCTATAGCTTGATGATTCTAATTCTGCAACAATTTTTCCACCACTAAATATTGTACTAAAAAATTTAGAAATTGTATCTTCAAAATCAGTTGAGCTTTGAATATTTTTTACCCAACCGGGTCCTGTTGGTTCTTCTCCAGGGTCACAAAATTCGCCGGGTTGTGGATATACAATATCCGTTGTTAGATAAACAACATCTAGATCATCATCTTCCCAGTTAACTGCTTCTGCATCTAATTCAATATAACTTTTTGGATAAGGGCTATAAGAGTTTATTAACAAATTTCTCTGAATTTTTGCATGTGACCATGCGGAGGAAGTATCCGAAGTGAATTTAGATGGCTGAAATAAAACATTTGGATTTCCACCTATTACAAGATTAATTATTTTTTGCCAATTATCTGTATCTACATAAGCTGATGATGAATAGGCTGTTGGGATCCATAATCTAGCATAATAAAAAGCATGAGCTAATGGTCTAAGATTTCCACCAAATTTATTAATATTATTTATTTTAGATACAATGTTACCAATATTATCAGGATAAACTAACTCTTTTAACTCAAGTTCTCCATATGGATAAGGATCCTCTTGGGTATTTTCTCCGTATTGTATAATTATTAGTTCTGTATTATTCTTGTTAGGTATTTTTCCAGTTAAAACTGCATTTTTAATTGCATTCAATATATAGTTAAAATCTCCAAGTGGAATAGCGTCTGATCCATCAATTAAAAAACATAATTTTACCAACTTTTTCTGAGGTGGTGAGACTCTAGCATAAATTGTAATTTGAGCTGAATCATTATTACCTTCAAGATCTCCAACATCCCAAATACCTGTTGAATTATCAAATCCCGTAGGTATTGGAGTTTCATAGTTTAATCCGCTTGGTAAAACAAGTTTTACAGTTACATTTGAAACGTTACTAGGTCCAAGATTAGTTGTATCTATTGTAATATCGATAGTTTGATCATAGGTAACTGTTGTATCAGAAACAGATAAAGAAATATTGATATCAGCATATCTATCTTCTTGAACATTACCCATTAAAACCGCTGAATTGCTAACTACATCTACAACTGTTAAGTCAAGAGAGCTAAATCTTTCAAAACCATCTAAACCATCTAAATAATTAAGATTGATTTTTATCTTTTCACCTAAATCCCATTTATTATTTGATTTTTGTTCATTTGTTAAATAATCAGTAACATTGACTCTTGTTGTATTTCCATTACCTTGAGATAATATAACTTGAGTATCAAGGTCTAATGGTTTACCACCAAGGTGATTGATTACAAGATAATTATCCTCTATGCTGCCTATTATATTTACAGAGGGAGTTGCCCGATCAATTTGAATTGATAGAATTGAAGCATATACAACAGTAAATATACTTACGGAGATGACCAATATTAATAAAGTTCCAAAAACTTCAGAAACAGCATTGTTTCTTATTTTTAAATTTTTTATTTTAACCATATTCCCAACTCTTTTTTATATCCCTCTTTAAGGTGATATTTAGTATCACTGTTAATTTATGTAGCTTATAAATATATAAATATTTCTATAAACATAGTGATAATTTAATAAATAAAGGGTAAATTCACCTATTTTGTTTATTTCGTAAGATTTATATAAAAAATAAATATACATTTGATACGTGGGGTCTAGACTGATGAGAAATTAGGCTTATCTAAGCTTTTTTATTTTTCATCTCCACCAAATCTAGACCCACACGCTTATAAAATATTTTTAACCAGCAAATTATAAGTATTTCTTTCATTATTGCCTCAATCTAAAAACATGGCCCGGGTAGTGTAGCCTGGCAACATATGGGACTGTGGATCCTCTGTGGCGGGTTCAAATCCCGCCTCGGGCCCATGATATTTATTAGTACGATTTAAAAATTGCTAATAAGTATTAAATACACTTCTTTCCAGGTATCTTAGGGAATAATGATGCTTCATCTATTGTTTTTAATCCACAGATGTATCTTGTCAATCGTTCTATTCCTATTCCAAACCCTGCAGATGGAAGTAATCCGTTTTTTGCCAACTTAATGTAATCTTTGAATTGTTCCAGCGTCTGACCTTTCTTATGTATTCTTGTTTTAATTCTTTCAAACTCGTATTCGCGTTCTCCACCGGATAGCGCCTCGCCATATCCTTCAGGGTAGATTAGATCCATATCCCGTAGGATTCCAGGATGTTCTGGATCTTCCTTATCATAAAACTCTCTACTTTTAAGAGGGATATCAATTAACCAGATTGGTTCATCATGGATTTTAGAAATTATGTCTTCAAATCTTTCCCCATATTTTTGATATGCTTCTTCATATTTTATTTTCTTAAATGGTTTCTTTGGCACCTTTAATTTTCTATCTAATACCTTTAATTCTTTGTCACATTCTTTTTTTATTGATTTAATTAGTTCTATGAATATGTCTTCACAAAGCTCCATTACTTGTTCCCTTGTAGCATCTTTTACCTCTAAATCTAATTGTGTGAATTCGAACAGATGTCGCCCTGTTTCTTTTCTCCCACTTGGTTCTAATCTTACGTTCGGAGAGAAAACAAATATCTTATCTAAGGTGCGAAGTGCTAATTGTTTATGAAAGATCATACTTTGAGTTACACTATACTCATTACCGTAACAATCTATTCTTGCAGGAGCCGTGGGATGGTTTAATGGATCAGTTATTGGTGATAGTATCACAGGTGATATTTCTATAAAATCTTTTTTTCTCAGTTCTTCTCCAAGTACCTTTCTGATTTCGCTTTGGATTCTCAACACAGATTTCTTTTTTTCAATTTGTTTCGTTTTCATACTAATAATATTATCAAATATGTTATTTAAGCATATTGTCAAATATTTCGACAAATATACTGAAAAAAGGAAAGTAATAAATAGTTTTATCGACATAATGTCAATTATGTTTGATAAAAAGGATCAAATCATATTAGACGAATTGAAAAAAAACTCAAGAGCGACAACAAAAGACATTTCAAGAAATGTAAAAATTCCTAGAGTAACAGTCCATGACAGAATACAAAAAATGATAAAAAATGGAATTATTAAATCATTTGATGTATCAATTGATTTTAAAAAAGTAGGATTACCAACAGAAGTATTCATATTTGTTTCATTTTTACCTAGCGCAGAAATATCTCAGAGAGAGCTTGCAAAACGCATATCGAAATTAAAAAGGATATCCGAAGTCCATATTATATCTGGCGAATATGATTTATTATTAAAAATAAGAGGGAAATCACTTGAAGAAATCGGTGAGATAGTGATTGATAGAATACGTAATATTAAAGGCGTAGGGAAAACATTAACATTTGCCTGTTTTGAGACAGTAAAAGAGTGAATTCTGAAAACTGAAAAAGATATACAATATTCATTGATTAGTCATTTTGATTAGAAAAATAGTACTGGGCTTTTAACTTTTGTAAGGTGTGCCCGCCTTGGGTCCATGATAATAATTATCGTGGTTAAATTGATAGTAAAAATAGCAGAGTTGTTCTTAATACTTCAGAAACAGCTGCTAAAACATGATATTTTATTTTTTATCAAAATTTTTTAAAAAATTAAACAGATTCAAGCCCATGATTTTTCTAATTTCATTTTCTTTAAAACCTCTATCGGATAAACCATTAGCTAATACGGGATAACATGAAACATCTGTTAAATCAGTAGGAGTTGAAGGAATACCATCAAAATCACTTCCAAGCCCAACACAATCAACTCCACCAATTTCAGCAATATGAACAATATGATCAATTATAGCATTTAAATCAACATTATCATTTCCTTCAACAATTTTTGAGTATAGCCCCATTTCAGCTTTGTTTACGATATCAGGGTCATCTTCGTTTCCTTCGATTTCTTTTTTAAACCATTCTGTATTTTTTTCAATATTCTTCATTACTTGCTCATTAATGCTTTTTTTAAGAAACCCTGGAAAAAAATTGACACCAAAATATCCTTTTCTATGTGCAATTTCTTTAATCAAATCATCTGATAAATTACGAGGAATATCACACAATGCCCTAGCACAAGAATGAGACGCCATTATTGGCATTGAAGAAACATCTAGCACATCTACAACAGTTTTATCAGATGAATGTGATACATCTATGACCATGCCCAACTCATCCATTCTAGAGATTATTTTCCGCCCAAGTTTATTTAATCCATCATGTAATGGTTCGTCACCAGAAGAATCAGCCCAATCAGTGTTTTTGGTATGAGTCAGAGTTATACACCTAATACCAAGCTTATAAAATAACTCCAATATCTCAATTGAGTTTTCAATTATATGTCCACCTTCAAGAGAAAGCCAACAAGCAAGTTTTCCTTTTTTAAGTGCTGATTCCATTTCAATTGTTGAAGTAACTTTTACTGCATTTCCTGAAGAAAACAACTTATTTTCCATGGCATTATACAACAATAATGCTTTTTTTATTGTTCTATAAGGTGCATAAGCAGGATTAACATATAAAGCGAAAATCTGGGCTTTTAATCCACCCGTTCTTGCTTTATCAATAGTAAAATGGCTTTTATTTTCCTTGATAAAATAGGATGATTGATCATATAAAACATTAGCTGTATCACAATGAGCGTCAAAAACAAGTAATTCTTCGGTCAAATTCATATTTTTTATCATAGACTCCCCAATTTGTAGAATAGTAAACGATTTTTTATTAATAAAATAGGTGATAAAAAAATAGATTTGAAGCATAAATATAGCAATGGGTCTTTAATAAAACAACAAGTGAAATTGGTATTCATCTCATTCAGTTAGAATAAACTTCTAAAAGGCTATTTATTATTGAACCTGCTTAAATGAAATTATAACAACAAAATCTATTAACAGGTAAACAGTTTTCGAATTGGGGTTTTGAGGAGTATATGTCAGAATCATTTCTAAAAAAAAGGTTTCAAAAGACGAAAATGGAACAAGAAATTACAGATAATTCTGCAGATAAAAATCAATTTTCCCCTTTAGTACAAATGATGCTTGAGCAAACAAAAAAAGATGATCTATATTATCAACTTTTAAAGATGATGTACTTAGATGATGTTGATGCAGAATATGTTGAAAATTATTTGGGCATTTCAACAGATGAATTAAAAACAGTCGTAGATGAATTAGTATTTCTTGGATTTCTAAAACATACATCTGACGATGAGGTAGAATTAACAGAAGAAGCAATTGAATATGTTACACATCAAGATATGAAATCTCATTTTTAATAACAAAATTTTTAACAATCGTTTTTTAAAATAAAATGCAAAAAAATAAAAAAAAGAAGGAAAGATTATAGGTGTACACCAATAATTACTCCACCAGCAGCAATTAAGGCTGCTCTTACGTAAACATTTAACTTTGCATTTAAAAGTCCACCGCATAATAGTAATCCACCGACTCCTACCATAAATGTAAACCTAACTATTAACAGGGCACTATATGGGGCAGTGCCAACAAATAAAAATTGCATAACAATCCTTGAAATCCATGCAACTAAAACTCCAATAAATAATCCGATTGTTATTAATTTGGGTGATAATAGTGTATCTATCATTCCTTGAAGACCTGGGCCCGCGCGTTTCACAGGAACTGGTTGAACTACTGGTTGGGGTGCTGCTGGTGCTGGTGCTGCTTCTGCCTTTGGTGCTCCACAAGCTGGACAAAAGCCTGCTCCTTCTGGGATATTAGCACCACATTTAACACATTTACTTACTGCCATATTTCCTCCACCTATTAATCCCTAAATCCTTAAAGTTGTATATATCCCTTTCTTTTTTTTATTAAGAAATATATCTAATGTTTTCCTACTTTACAACTATTGCAAACACCATGTGCAGTATCATAACAAATGCTGCAAACCTGTCTACCACATAAACTACAAGTATACATCGCACCAGGTTTACCACATATGTTACATAACCCTACCAAATCCATAATTATTTCTCTCCAATTTTTAACAATCTTTTTTTAAGCTCATCAATCGGAAGACTAGTGGTGACAAGTGGTATATTTTCACGATCAGCAAGTTTAATTGCAAGAGCATCAACAGATCCGGGTCTATGATAAACTACAACTGTTGGTTTAACAGGGTGAACTCTGATAGCAATCATAGGACTACGCCCATATCTTATGCCTGTAAAGATTATTGCCCGTTCTGTACTCCATCCGTAGAGACGGTTATAATCTCCAGAATTTATTGCTTCGATGGTTTTTACGCTGTCTACAAGTGTAAAGCCTTTTACGTTTTTCTTAAGTCCTAGTTCACTAGTCGTTAAAACATTTCCGTCTATCTCTTTAATAAAGTGATTAGCAGGAATAGTATACGGATACTCCATAATTTCAAGGATGCCTTCTTGAATCTCAACCATGGAGTTATACTTTTGTAAAATCTTTCCGCCGTGTTTTTCATCTATCCCTACAAGAGCCTCAATTATCTTTTTTACAGTTTGAATCCCCGGGGACTTTCTTCGTCCAGACTCATAATCACTGATAACGCTTGGAGATAACTTGAGAAAGTTTGCAAGATCGGTTTGACTGATGCCAAAAACACCTCTCCATTTGCGAATTGTTTGACCCGGTCTTGGGCTAAGAGTTATTTCACCGGCGATTTTTTCAGATAAAGTGTCTTTTATATTCATTATTTCATCTCTGCAGGTTTAAACTTGTACCCATAATACCATTGGAGGTTTAAACTATTTATACTAGTTTGCCCATACATATATGGTAATTTTAGATATGGCAAATGCTTCCAATGATGTCGATAGGTATATCGACAATATGATTAAAAGCTTTCTAAATAACCAGCATAGACAAACAACTGAAGAATTTTTGAATGTAAGAATACGATATGAAAAGAATCATAAGAATAGAAAACTATCAAACTATACATTAAGAAATGATGTACAATCACTTCTAGCATTAGATGTTTTTTTAAAAAATAAACCATACAAACAAGCTACACATGAAGACCTAGTAGAATTTGAAGAATATTTAAGAGAAAAATATACAGCTCCTGGTAAATCTAAAAAAAGAAACAAGACGGTAGGACTTAGTGATACTACAATAGAACAATATCTGATACATATCAAAAGATTCTATAAATATCTCTATAACAAGGAAGAATACAAAAAAGGACATCAGGTACGTAAAAACCTACCATATCCTGAATGTGTAGCATGGATCTCTAGTGCAAGTACAAGCAAAGAAATATTCAAAGAAGACCTACCAAGTGAAGATGATATTTTAAAAATATTGGAAGTATGTGAAAATGAGAGAGATCAGGCTATGTTTGGAGCTGGGTTTTATGATGCAGGTTTTAGATGCGGTGAACTTATTTCTCTTAACTGTGACTCTGTGACTATTGACAAGGTTGGTGTAAAATTTGTTTTACCACGTATGGAAGACTTTGATAGCGGAGAACAGAAAACAGGACGTGGAATAGTTAGACTTTTTATTATGCCAAGTTCAACTCAATACATGAAAGTTTTTCTTAATCATCATCCATTTTATAAGTTTAGAGACAAGTTCAATGTTCCTTTGTTTTATACACGAGATATGCGTACTTATCTTAAAGTTCTTGACAAAGCAAATAAGGGAACTGTTACTCAAGCTGATTTTGAAAAACTTAGACTTAGCAGACCCGGTATTGAGGGAATACTCCGAAAGTATTGTAAGATGGCAGGTATTCGTAACTATAGGCCACATGATCTTCGTCATGCTAGTGCTACTCGTGCCTGGGAAATGGGTTTCAACGAACCAGAGCTTCGTGTTCGTTATCGTTGGAGTAAGAAATCCAAGATGCCAAGTAGGTATATTCATACAACTGATGAAGCTATTGAAAACAAAGTAAAAGTTATCACAGGATTTGAAGAACCAGAAGAAATAGATAAGAGTAAACTTGTAACTATTGAATGTTGGAATTGCCAAGAAGAAAACGTTCCTACTAACAAGTTCTGTTCACGTTGTGGTTCTAATCTTAACCCATCGAAAGAAGAGATTACTATGACCGCAACAGAAACAGGTCTCGGTGTGCAGGATATGATTAAAGATAAAGAGTTTATGATGAAAATGATGAACATGATGGCTGAGGAATGGGCAAGACTACAACAAGAGGAAACGAAAGACTAATCTTTTCAGGAATTTCTCCTTTCTTTATTTTTTGGTTCTTACCTTTTTTGTATCTGATATGTTGTTAACCTGTGCTACAACAAAAACATGTTAAATACGTTAACGTTTCCATATATATAAATGTATATCTAATGTATTCGGTTTCGTGCACACAGCTTTATAACTCTTATATTATTAACAAATAGATTGAGAAAAAATGAAAGATATAAATAATGACTCAATCTCTGATTTTGAAACTGCTATTAATCTAACTTTGAATTTTGCAATTGTCTTGCGTGGTAGCTTTGCAAATCTGAAAAAAATTGCCGATTTTTTGGAATCTCAAAAGGAAATTAAAATTGTTTTTTCAACGATAAGTGGCGATCCGCTATGGGTTAAAAAAGGAGGAGCGAATGACCACTAGTGACAATATGCAACCTAATGCGGCATTGGTTCGATTCCACCACCAGGTTTGTCCTGATCTAGACATAAACTCTCCTGAAATCGTTTTTAGGCTCATTGAAGAAATTAATGAATTAAGAAAAGATGATATAAATGAACGACTGCGGAAAAAACGGTGAGGCAAAACGGACGGGGTTTATTGGTCAACTAGTAACAAATTTAGAAGTATTCGGAGAAATACCTGAGATCATAAAGCAATACGATCTAATACCTTATGACGGTTCATTTAAGCCTTATAAAATCTATCATCTCACTATAGAAAAACCACAGGATATAGATAAACTTAATTTGAAAAAATATAGAGGAAAGGGAATAAAAAAAGGGAAAATATCCGATGTTAAGATATACAGCAATAAACTTGTTTTTTTGCTAGATAGTAAGAAGCATGTCACAGTAGCAGAAGGAAAAGAAGTTAAGACGTGTCTCGATGAGAACAAAGATACTTTCAAACGATATATAGGCACTAATTTGGAATTTGGTAATGCTAAGATAATATCAAAGGTTGACAAAAAAGATTTTGAAGTCACAAAAGAAGAGGCATTAAAGATAAACAAAGAACTAGCTAAAACAAGCCAGCCTAGTAAGAAAGCAGAACAGATAAAAACACTCAAAGAGACCAAGGAAGAGGAGCAACCTGCAACTGAAACGGAATCTTGGATTTGGTTCTACCGCAAAGAAGGATTAAATGTAATCCCCGCACCTAAAAAAACAAAATTCCCATCAATTAAATGGAAGGATTACGAAAAAAAATTTGTCGATGATGAAACAATTGAAACATGGGTCAAAAAAGGTAAATTTGAAAATATTTTCCTTATACTTGGCAGTATAAGTAATAATACGATAGAAATTGATGCTGATGTACCAGATATAGAACTTGATGACCTTTTTGAAGATGTTGAAGCGGCAAAGAAAAAAGTATGGATAGCTGAAAGTAGTGCAGGGAAAAAAAAAATATATTGCAGAGCAGAAAAACCGAGAAATAAAGACGACCAAGTGGTAAGCAATGAACAAACAGGTGTTGACAAAAAAGGAAATCCAACATATCCACATGTTGAATACAGAGGAGAAGGGCAAGGGTCAATACTGCCTCCGAGCACACATCCAACAGGGATAAAATACAAATGGCTTAACCTTGACAGAAATGGGAAACTTCCTAGTTTGGAAACAATAGATGCAGACGAATTATATGATAATATAGTTAGGAGATTAAGGGAAAAATTTGATTTTAAAGTAGAAGGTAGAATTAAAAAAGACGGCACACCTGTAAAAAAACCAAAAGGCAGACCAAGATACTGTTATTTAGAATCGCGTGACAGCGGAGATGAATGGCGAGGCACAGAAGGACATGACTTCAGAGTATCAGCAGTAGCGGAACTTATACACAAGAACTGGTCAGATAAAGAAATCCATGAATTTTTTAAAACGCATGATGAAAAATCAGGAGAAAAATATAACTACGACATAACACAAAAACAAATAAATTGGGCTAGAGAAAACCAACAATATGACTGGCTATGCCCTACAATACAAAGGAAATGCGGAACTATTGTAAGCCAATACTGCGACCAATGCCCACGAAATAAAAAAGAAGATTTATCAATATATGTCAGCACACGGAGTCTCCCAGATGGGAAACATCTTGAAGAAATCCTTGTGGATGGAATAGAACGATTTATCTTATACGATAAAAAAAATGATACATGGGAGATAATAAACGACTACATGTACGGTGATACTCCAATAAGGCCATATAAAATAGACTTGGAACAAAGAGATGCTGTTGTTTTCCCAGACGGTATTGAAGAATACGGGACACTCGAATCGTTATGTAAAGAGATGTTAGACTTTGCAATGGAGGAATATGATCCAGTAGATGATCGAGATTTATATGAGCTTACGATTAACTTGTTTCTCACAAGTTGGATTTCTCCAGTATGGCAGAAATATACGGCAGAGAAATTTATACCGATTGTAAATCCGAGAGGGCCGAGTGAAACAGGGAAAAAAAGATTTCTTACTGTTGCAAGATGGTTAACATACCACAGTTTATATGGGTTAAAAACCAACAGAGTACCGACATTATTCAGAGCTATAGCACCGCTAGAAGGTACTTTGATTCTTGATGAAGCAGATATGAACGATAGTACACTATCAAGTGAACTAGTGGAATTTCTAAATAGCAGATGCGATGGCGTACCAATACCACGATATAGCACAGACTCAAGAAGAACAGAATGGTGGAAATCTTTTGGGATGACAGTATTAGCTACAAGAGAAGGATTCACAGATGATGGATTAGAATCACGATGTACCGTAATGCCTACAGCTACTACAGACAACCCAGAGAAATATCATTTAATACCGCCGAAAGAATGGATGGAAAAAGGAAAAAAACTACAGAGAAAACTATTGCTTTTTAAGCTTAGACACTTAGACGGTGAAATGCCTACACAGTTGATTATACCAAATATTTCGAGTTTTAGAGTAAGAGAATCATTATTAGTCCTACAGGGATTAAAAGATGAAGATCCAGAGTTATTTAAGAATGTATCAAAACTGGCGGTAGCGCTGCAAGAAAGAATAATTAAAGAACGTGCTGCAAGTCCAGAAGGATTAATGTTGAATGTTATCTATGATGTAATAACTGATGAAAAAACACATAGAGAAAAAGAGGGAGTAGGCTATATTTTATTGCAGGAAGGAGAAGCAACAATACGTAATTCAGTTCCTGTAAGAAAAGAAATGATCAATGTTCCATTGAATCTTAGGCAGATAAACAAGGCACTAGGAGAAGCTTTTTCATCTTCTAAAATAGCTAAAATGTGGCGGGGAATGCAACAAGATACTTTAGCGCAAAAAAAAGTAGATGGGAGAAAATACCGAGGGGTTATGATAATAAAAAATATGTATCGGCTGGACAAGATTTTCCCGAAATATGTCCCTGGCTATGAAACACCTAAAAATTTAAAGGAAAAAATAGCCGAAACAAAATTACCAGGAGTGGATGATTAAATGTGCTGTAATTTCGGGTACCACCAGTACCACCTATATATGTATAACCAAGTACCACCTTCGCTCTCTGTCTCGTATTTTCCATTTATCATATATTCATCATTATACTATATCACTAAAACAATAAACGACCATAAACCCCCAATTGGACATATACATATGGGCGGTACCAGCGGTACTAGTGGTACTATTCATTTTGATTTAGAGGGGATTTAACTGAGGAAATACAGAGAAAGGCCAGTTTGCCGCAGGGCAATAGAACATCTGATGCAGAAATATGATTGTTCTCTTGAGGATTTGCTCACAAGCAGGTATTGCATTCTGGGAAGAGGTATGAGATTGCAATGCAAAAAAATGTTAAAAGAAAAGAGAAAAGGAGAAACAAACATGAGAGAGGACTAGGCAAATGAAGAAAAAAGCCAGAGGGCGTAAGAAAGAAAGCATGGTATTGCTTGATTATCGAAGTTGGATTATAGAAGTTGATAACAATTTCCCAAGTTATAATTATGTCGTGAGAAAAAAATCCGATGATAAGCGTCATCACGTGGCCTATTGTGGAAGTTTAGAAAGTGCTTTGAATCAAATTTACAACGCCATGCTTTTAGACACGGTGAATCGCAGAAATGGCTATGGTGGTAAGTTCAAAGACTTGCAGAGCGCGGTTTTAGAGACTAAAAATGAGTTTTCTGAGCTGCTTAATGTTAATTCTCTTTTACAAGCCAGAATAAAAAAGGGAGAAAACGAAACACATGGTTGTTAATGTAGTTAGTTGTGATAAAGCCAGAATCGGTAAGAATCGTTTTATTTCTTATTTCACAGGGTTTGTCCATTTCTTATTGATGTTTTGGACATTTTTTGTGTTTTTTAGTCTAAATTCTAGCTCAAATTTTGCTAAATGTCTGTTTTGTGTTGGAGGTTGGACATTTTGAGTGAGCAAAAAGGGTCGAGAGAAAGTGCAGTAAGGGCAGAGAGGATTACAGATACTTGGAGCAGTTGTGGTGAGAGGGCTGAAGTATGGCTAAAACTTAGGGCTGCTCTGCATAGCGTTGCTCTGAACATCTTCAAACGTGAAGTAAAGCGTTATGTAGCGCATAATGAGGGATATTTAAAATCTAAAAATTTGAAAAAAGTAACCAGGAGGTATTGTATATAATAGAGACTGAAGTCAAAAAGAAGTGGATAGCCTCTCTTCTTTGTTTTTATCGCTATTTTCACCGTAATCAAACACCAGTAACGGTGCGCCATTTGTTTTACTACGATCAGTTCTTCCTAAAGAGACATGGTATTTTAACTGAAGGGGCGTTAAAAGAGCACACTAAACGCTTGTCAAAACGTGGATATCTCTATATCATCCGTGATAGATCAAAACCGATACACTTTGGAGTTCCATGGAAATTTATGCTCTCAAAATCAGGTTTAGGGAAACTTGAGTATGAAAACTTGATTTCCAAGAGCGATAATGAGTGCATGTTACCAATTCTTCATCAGGAGGCAGAGCATTACGGTGTTCGTGTGAGGGGGTAGCAATGGCAACAGATCCCAAGTTGAAAGAAGCAGTTATATCTCTCTTGGATATTTATGGTGGAAACAGGTCAAAAGTAGCGGAACTCCTGCATATGTCTAGGAATACTATTGCAAACATTGCTGATGAGGAAGTAGTAATGCAAGAACCACAGGAATCGGTATCTATATCCTCCGAAGAGTATCAGAAAGTATTAGAACGACTGGAAAAAGTTGAGGTATGGCGTGATGAGCATATCAAAAAATATAATGCTCTTGTTGATTACCTAAACAAGGGTTTTGTGGCTGAGGTTAATAGGCTTCTAAAAAAAATGTATGATGAGAAAAGGAAGTATACTGAACTGGAAGAAGTAGCTATTTCTACCTTGATCGAACGTTTACATTGAAAAGGTAAAGCCAAACTACAGATTTTTATCTCAAAATCATTGCTTTAGACCAACTTGATCTTTTTGTGCATACCCGTGAGCCTCTCTAGTAGCATGTCCTAGTATAAATAAACGTCCGCTACGACGTAACGGATCAAACAGTTCGTTCAATTGATGCCATAAATCTCGGTGTGTCCCTTTTTCTGAACCGGAATGAAGTTTAGATAAAACTGCGTAATTATCATTCGTGAGGATGATCGGCAAATGAGGAGAAAAGTCAGCCTCTTTTAGCCATTCTAAAGCTTTAATAATTGCAAATCCTTCAGCTGGCGTTATTGAGCCGCATCCCTCTGTGTATCCATGGGCACGATGGATTTCCTTATCGCCATGGAAAACTACAAAAGCCCAGCGTTGTCCATAACTGCCAGAAGCATCGTTTTCGAGCATTATGTAGTCACCTTCATTTATTTTTTTTCCGTATTCTCGTCTTTTTTCATCCCATTCTTCTTGTTTTTTTCCATTGAAATGTTTTATACAAGCATTTTTCTCCCAACCAGTTGGCCTTTCTGTATATTTTATATATCTTTCACCGGCCATAATAGATTCACCGCATAATTCACAGGTATGCTTCGATCTTGCCTTAACGAACCGAAAAGGTTCCCCACGGCCATGGGCACCATAAAATTCTTCTTCCATTTATTTCACCCTATCCTTATTCTTGGGGAAAAAATCTGTTTTTCCATAAGAGAATACAGATCCGAAGGGAAGCTTCAAACGAATATCAAAGTCCAATGATTTTAAAGTAAAAAGAACAGAATGACTGGACTCCCAGAACATACTCCCCGATACTATTTTCAGGAAAGAATTTGCTTTTTTCTCTCCTACTTTCTTTATGAGGTTTTTATACAAAAAGATAAAAACCAATTCCTTTGCATGATCTTGTTCAGCCCATTGTAACTCTGCTTCATAAGCATGTATCATCTCATGAAAAAATGTTATTTTTCGTTCTTTTGGAGAAAGTCCTTGTTTTAATGCAATTTCCAGATTGCACACATTACAATAGCCTTCTCGTTTTCTTAATTTCTTTTCAACTATCTTCCAATCGCTTATAGAAATATAAGGTGGATCACCGCGATTTCCTTTACCCTGTATCTTACCATCCTCATCACAATAATAGCACATATAATAATCCTTAATGCTTTTTAATTGCATTGTCATATCCTTGAAATACCGATCTTCATATGCCAAAGCTTCAAACAAGAGTTTGTGGCTTTGGGGAGTTACGCATCTAAATTCAAAATTGTTATCTCTTATTTTTTCTAATCTTTTCCTTCTGAAATAATATTTGCCCATGAATCGCCTCTTAATTTTATTTTATCCCTATCTAATTCTTTTTTTCATTGTCTTCCATCATTTTTTCTCTTTACCATATTTTTTCATCTCACTATTAGTATTATATTATTTAGATATCTATTATATTTATAGTTTATAATTATGACGGTTTTTATTTAGGATATGATTGTTTTGTCCTATTTTTCCGCTCAAAAAAGAGGAAAGCTATGGATAGTACAGGAACTTGTTCCGTTCAACTGCAACATCCATGGAAAATAAGGTAAGTTTCTCAGAGAGAAATAGCTTTTAGATACTTTTTAACTTGCTAAAAAAACCCACCAAGGTTTCTCCATTTTTCTAATTCAAATTTATTATAACAATTTCCGCAAATCTTGGAACCATCTTCTAAATAAAATTTCGGTTCAAAAAATAAATTCTTTCACTACAGGTAGAACAGCGTTTAGCCATTTTTCCTTCCTCAAACTACAATATCAAAAACAACTATTCCTTTAAAGTCGTTGTTTCTTATAGAAATATACAATGACGACTAGTAATACTAAAACTGCGCTTACGATTCCCAATATTGTCCAAGAGATTTTTCCAGATGTCTCTGATTCCTTTTTCTCTATGAAAGAATTAGTTGTTCCAGCTACTGGGTCATAAGTATAATCCCAGTGACCGTCTCCATCAGTATCTATCAAATAGTTTTCGCTGTCATCTTGCTTAACATCTGTTTGCTTTTCAGTTACAATACTCTGAAATACATCATATGTTCCATCGTTTTCAAGATCAATAAGAAATCCGTCATATATATAAGGGGAGTCGGGAAATGACAAACCATCTCCAACCAAAGAATTCTCAGAGAGATTACAAACTATATAACGGCCATCATCGAGATGAGATTCTACTCCTAGTACGGAGGTTTCTTTTAGTTGTAAATAGAATGCTATGTTAAACGATTCAGAATTAACATAACTATTATCATATTCTATGTTGACACGATATTCCCCAAGGCCAGATTCACCCCCATCTGAAGTTATTTGAGACCAGATCCATGTAAGTTTTTGATTTGGTAGCAACATCGTAAGTGGGGTTCCGTAGAGGTCGTCAATAGAAGCTCCATAAAACCAATTTCCTCCTTCTATGAAAGTCAGACTTTTTCCTGTAAAAGAATTGTCATTTGTTCCCGTTACGTCAGTAGAAAATATATCAAAATTAACAACAGTTAAATCTACATCTGGACCTATAGATATTTGAGTATCCAAACCTGCATCACCATTCGTTACAGTGGTATAGTTAATCCATCCTGAAGATCCGCCACTCCAGTTTATAAGAGGCATTTCTATAATCCAACCCGTAATATTACTATTACTAATCGAATCTGTGATGGAAATCCCGCTACTCTGATTTCCTAAAAGAGGAGCTATGGTAGTCCAGTTTCCTATGATAGCTGTATCATTGCCCCAGATGCTAATAGTTGCATTAGGAAGACCTATAACGGTTCCATCTGACGGAACTGTTAATGTAGTGTCATTATATGGAATGGCTACAACAAATGTATCGTTTACAGGGAATAAGACATAATTGGAAAAAATAGATGATTCATAAACTATTTCCCATATTCCACTTAAGGATTTCTTTTCAACATACCATTTTATTAGAAATAAAGAGTCAACTCCAATGTTCTGAACAGTAATACTAACATTTTCATCAGGTGCATATATCTCTTTATCTGTATATATGTAGAGAGCTTCGGGAGAGGTAGGGAGCGGGATAAGATAGTCTGGGCAGATTGAAAAGAGGGCATATCCTGTTGACGATTCCCAGTTATTCCACACGTTATAGTTTATTACAACGCAATATTCTCCAGATTCAGCATCTTCTCCATTTGACTGTGTTTGATTCCATGACCATTCTCGTTTGTCACCAGGAACAACTGTCCTATCATCTATCTTCAATTCTCCTTCGCCACTTATAAAATAAGAATCGTCCGGTTGAGTATATACCGTCTCCCATTTTACACCAACTTTCTTTTTGACGCAGCACTCAGATACGTAAATTGTTTCTTCTCCATTGTTTTCGATGCCAAAGATAATTTCTCCCCTTAGCGGATAATATTGATTGAAAAATGTGCCGTTACTTGTATAAACACTGGCTTCTGTTTCTTCATCAAAATAGAACTTTAAACTCTTCATATCGATCTTCAAGTTAAAAAGCAAGTAGTTACCATATCCAAACCACATCCAAAACTCAAAGGGCACATGCCAACCAGTAAGAGCATCGGTCATAGTCGTATCTAATGGAATCCAACCATTTCGTTCTCCATATCCAGCTGTTTGCACTAAATCAAGATTTTCAGTTGTAAAATTGGAATAAATATTGCCATCATTAGTATGAATAACTACTTCTTTTCCTTTCCATTCCTCTATTCCTATAGAAGAAGGTGTAGCAACCAAGTTTGATTGAATATCAGTTGACTCTTTGATTTCAACCCAAGCATGACCCATATTCTTCTTAGTTCCAATTATCTCTGATACAAATCCTATTACTACTTGGATACTATCATTGGATATTCCTGCCACCCTTAAAAGAGAAACAAGTAAGATAGCTTGGTCTTCACAATCTCCTGAACGCTTGCTTATGGTAGTAGAAGGAAGTTGATAGTAGTCTCTTGTTCTCCATATATCATTATCAGATTTATAATCAATATTGTCACATACCCATCCATAAAGAATTTTGATATTGTCCATCAGATTTTCCTCAAGAGGATGTTTACAATTGTTCCTAACGATTTGTTGAACTGCATTATCAACTGGTTGAATGTAGTCACTAAAATCTTCACTGGGGAGATCATGGGCACTCGATGGAATTGTACCAAATCCGCTTATTGTCATTAATATGATCATAAAAACTGATATTATTTTCTTCATTTTTCATCCCAACCCGCTACTAAGACAATTATTCACCATCTATTTATCTCTTTCGGCTGACCATTATAGTTGACCAAAATTATTGTCAAAGTATCTCAAGTGACAGAAATAGTTGTCTTAATTGGTTGACCAAAATGGTGTTAGAAAGACTTGGTAGATTTTGGGAGCATACAAAAGGCAAACTGATCCTATATATTCCAGCAGATATCTATAAAGATTCACAGTTTCCATTCAAACCAAAAGAACAGGTAAAGATAACAATAGAACCTAGTAAAAAAAGGATGATAGTAGAAAAGAAATAAGAAAAGTTTCTTTTTCATTTACATTGAATATGTGTTGAATGTACACCACGCAGAGACAACCTTCTTTTTGGAATTATTTTTAGGGGAGTTTTGCACTTAAAAAGTTCGGTGTTTAGTGTTTATCTTTTGCACAGAGCTACCATTACCCTCAATTGCACCAAGCTGGAAAAAGTGATCTTTTGACAAAAATCACACTTGACACATACGAAATGGCCTCTGGCAGCTCTGTGCAATAATAAACATTGTAGCCCTCTTTTTAAAGATTACGAAGCATTCATTTAGAATCGGGATTCATACAACATTAGAAAGACGACTTAATATGCTATAGGCACTTCATATAATTAAAAAGAAATCGATTACATCACAGAGACGTGAAACACATGCATATAATCTTATGCTAAGGGGTATAGAATTGATGAAGTTCATCAAGCCCTATGAAAAGGCACTATCTTTGCCCTCATCTCAACAAAAGATTATTGAAATCGACACAAATAGTGACTAAAGAAATCCAACGATACGTGTCAATACTTATTCTATAAATAAGTTTCCCAAAAGGGGGCTTTGCACCCTTAGTCGTTT
>JAGMDE010000190.1 GCA_023128855.1 Thermoplasmatales archaeon
GGAACTGATGTCCATCAGAAAAATGGATACACTAATGAAACTTCGACTAATTGTAGGTTCGATATTTGCTCTTAGTACTCTATCAATAATTTTAGTATTTATTACTGATTTTTGGCTTCCTGGGATTTTGATATTATTTAGCTACATTATGCTTTGTGTTTTAACAATAAAACTATTCATTATAAGGAAGCTATAAAAAAATAGGGGATGTGAGGGGTTTTGGATGGTGATAGAGCATGGTGAGGAGAAGGACGTCAAAAGCCCCTTCACGCAAGTTGTCTCCTCCCTCATTACTACCCAGCGGTAAACCATTATACAAAGACAAAGAGATTATCGGAGCTCAATGTTTATCACGTGATATAACTGAAAGAAAAAAAGCTGAATAAAAAACATTGATCCTAATGACGCAGATTGGGAAGATTAAAGGAAGGTATCCTAAAACTTTTATTACCTAGATATTTAAACAACTATTTTGATTACGCACCACCATGATTTCTATTGTATTGGCACTTCCAGTATTTATTGTTGGAGTTCTTTTCCTTTGGAAAGGTTCAGTAATACTAGTGGATGGCACATCAAAAACTGCTGCACATTTAGGCATCTCATCATTGATTATCTCTGTAATACTAGTTGGATTTGGCACTTCTGCACCAGAATTCGCTATTTCTGTTGGTGCTGCAATTCAAAACAATTCAGATATATCGCTAGGAAATATTATTGGTTCCTGTGTTGCCAATCTTTTACTTGTATTAGGAGTTGCTGCTATTGTTAGACCTATAAAGGTAAAAAAAGGTGTCATGAGAAGAGAATTTCCAATAATGTTTGGCGCTACTGCTGTCCTTTTGATTTCATCGTTTTTTGGATTATTGGATGTACATCACTGGATCGGGGGAGTATTTTTCCTTGTTTTATTCGCAGCATTTGTTACATATTTTGTAATTTGTGCAAAAAAGGAAAGAAAAGATGAAAAAAAACTCGACACCGGGAAAAATCTAAAGAATATCCTTTTCATAATATTAGGAATCATTGGTGTTATTGCAGGTGCATGGCTTTTAATCGAATCAGCTGTGACAATTGCTGAGTTCTTACAGATTAATCCATTTATTATTGCAATTTCAATGGTAGCAGTAGGAACATCACTTCCCGAGCTCGTTGTTTCTTCAACGGCAGCCTATAAGAATGAACATGATATTGCGATTGGAAATGTTCTTGGATCAAATGTATTTAACATCTTTTTGATATTGGGATTCGCTGCTCTTTTCATACCACTTAATGCTATGGTGTCCTTGAACCATATCTGGATTCTTTTCGCGGTAACTCTTGTGATGTTTCCGATACTTATTACCGGCAATGTTATTTCTAGAAAAGAAGGGGTGTTCATGCTAGCACTCTATTCCGTTTTTATGTGGTATATCTTCTTTGGATACACTATCTTTTCTTAAGAGGTAAAAATCAAACTCTATAAATAGGTAAATGCTGTTTTTGAGGGCTAATGACTGAGGACAAAAAAATGTTTAAGTATGTAAAAA
>JAGMDE010000191.1 GCA_023128855.1 Thermoplasmatales archaeon
TTGTGGTAGTGTATATAGATTTGGATAAGATGAAAAGATGTTGAAAAACACTGTTTTTCCTAGAAAAATAAAAGTAATAATTTATCTACTTTTGATATTGTTTTTAAGTTCTGATATATCATTTTTAATAGTTTCAACTTCTTTTAATTTTTCATGTTCAAAGGCCTTCAATATTTCAGATAAATTCTTAGTAGGCGTATAGATGTGAACCGGTCTGCCTTTTCCTTTCTTATTAAGATCCCGCTTTTTTACCCATCCTCTCCTCTGTAGTTCTTGCATAGCAATACTTACTTCAGGCTGTCGAAGATCTGCTGCTTGTTCAACCTCTGCAGCTTGGCATTCATCAACCTGGGAGATATACATAAGGGTTTTTGCTAGATTTTTTGGCATACCTAGCTCTCCGAATATTTGAACTGCTTTATCATCCTTTTCATCTAGTACAAACGAATTTTTTCGTTTCATATTTTCCATCTCCTCCTATCTCGTAACATCTATTCTTTTAAAAAACTATATCCCAAAATGTCCTATGCTTCTGCCTTTGGTTTTATCGCGATTATAGTGTTTATACTTAGACAACTTAGCCCTTGTGCAGATTCAATTGTTATAAACCCTGCATCATGGTCAACATCCTTAACAGTACCAACAACAACATAAGATTTTTCTTCACCTGGCTCTTTTGTAACGATTTTACAGTATTTACCAATTAATTTATCCACACATTTCCGTTTCATCTTTATTCCTTCTGAAACATACCAGGGGAGAGAAAAATGGTAGATACCAAATATCCCCATCAACTCTCTCCAAGCATGCTATTCTTTATCATTGACTGTATATAAGTCTGCCGTGGTAAAATGTCAAAATGAAAAAAAACTACTATCCTTGTAAAAATTAAGAGCCCGGTCATTTTTTACAAAAAGTTATGTTTTCTCCTGTAAAAATGAGTAAAATTACGCTGAGGGGGAGATTTGAACTCCCGCTCCCGTGTGAGAACCGGTTTTCAAGACCGGCGCATTAGGCCAGACTTTGCTACCTCAGCATAAGAATTTAAAATTGTGTAAACAAAACGAGATAAAAAGAGTTTCTGATAAAAAAATTATGATCTTAAAACAATTTCAATATTTACTCCGTCAGGGACTTGAATTCTCATAAGTTGACGGAGTGCTCTATCACTAGCATCCAAATCAATAAGTCTTTTATGGATCCTCATCTCCCAACGATCCCATGTTTCTGTGCCTTCACCATCAGGAGATTTCCTACATGGAACCTTAAGATGCTTAGTAGGTAAAGGAATAGGACCACCCATTTCAACCCCAGTTCTTTCTGCAATCATCTTTATCTGATTACAAACCTCGTCTAGTTTTTTTGAATCAGTGCTTACCAGCGATATTCGTGCTTTTTGCGCCATTCTTTAGTGCTCCAAAAATTTTAATTAAATTAAAGTAAAATAAAAAGAGAGAGACGCCTACTTGGCCTCTTCTACTTCTAAACAAATACCTGCTGCAACAGTTTGTCCCATATCACGAATGGC
>JAGMDE010000192.1 GCA_023128855.1 Thermoplasmatales archaeon
CACATCAACAGCATCAATACCATCCTGAATACTATCAAAATGATCAACACCCCATCCAGGAATAGAACTATTATAGTCATCATCAACATAGACTACTGCTGGACCATAAATATAAATTTCTGGTAGAATCGTATCTACTTTTATCTCTGTCAACGGCAGCCAGTTTCCATCACCAACATACAACGTGTTACCAAAACTATTATCTTTACTAAAAATGCCTATATCAAAACCAGTAATTGGTGTAACACCTGCTCCAACAAACAAAACCATTATGGTAAAAACAAAGATTTTTCTAAACAGTTTATTTTGCATATTTTTCGCCTCCCTGTCCATAAAAATATAAAAATACAATGATATAGCTCAATTTAAATGTTTTCCCAAGTAAAAAAAGAATGAGAATAGCGATGAGTCAAGGATGGAGTTAAGTACAAAACCTAACGAAGATCATTTATACTAGTGAACTCAGATAAAAGCGGACTATATAACCCACCTAAAAACTAATCCCTCTTTTTTTCTATACTATTATAACCCTCTAATATATGATAGATAAAATAATTATAGTACAAGTTAATATGGACTAAATTAATATCTGGCATTTATATATTTCGCATATTTTTTGAATGATAAATATTATATGGGAGACAAAATATATTCCTCTAGGGTCTAGAAAGTAAAATCTTTGCGATTAGATTCTATCTAATTTCGCATATTTTGCTCTTTCCCCCCTAGAGCCTATTACTCTCTATAATTATATAAAACTCTTACTATTTTATTTTTAAAGGGAAAATCTTTTAAACCCCATTGCTATTCTTAACTTAACCTTTTTTAAGGGGAGGTAAAAAAATATGCGAGAGATAGATAGAAAATGTTCTATCAAAAGAAAGAAGCTGGTGAAAACAACGACTTTTGTAACGTTACTGGTTGCTGCTATTCTGATGGGCAGCGCAGTAACAGGAATTACAATGAATATGAATGAAAAGACTACAGTGATTGAAAATGAAGATAACGGAGAAGGTCCTTTAGGAATCGGAGGCGAATCTATAGGTCTTATTGTTGATCCAGAGATATGTGCTCAACAATTAGAATTCGAACATCCCACTCGAGATCCGATTAATGCCAACATTGTCTGGGACAACGGAATGACATATAGTAATATGGGCTCAGCACAAGATGATACACAATATCCTTTATTGTCTGAAATGGCTGATGACTTCAAATTCACTAGCACTCAGGCAGTACATGACGTCCATTGGGTTGGGGGCTACTGGAATCCTCCAGGTTCCGCACCATTTGACTGGCGTATAAGGTTCTATAAAGACGCTGGTGGTGAACCTGGTGATGTTCCTTATGGTGGAAGTCCATTTGTATTTGCATGGGACGACATTAATAAAGTAGATCTTGGAAATGGCTACTTCCAAATGGATGTAGATATACCAACAGTTGTTTTCAATGCAGGTGTTAAATACTGGATTTCCATACAGGGCGTAGGATTTTTCCCACCACAATCTGG
>JAGMDE010000002.1 GCA_023128855.1 Thermoplasmatales archaeon
ACGAATCAGTTGAGCTTGCTAAAGGACGAGCTTTTGGAACTAAAGGGGAACACAAAGCAGCAGATATACTTCTTGAGAATATGACAAAATTAGGACTTTATGCTTGGAAAGAGCAAATCCAAAATATTCCAAATAAGCCAGATTATTCAGAACTAACACATGGATATCAGGTGTCAGACTACAAATTAAAAATCACAAATACAACCAGTGGACATGTGGAATCTGTTGATTGTCAAATAACTCTAGTAAAGTTAGAATCTCCACAGCATGGACAAGTAAATTATTTCAACTTTAGTGGACTCAAGATTAAAAAGAGACCCACAAAACCTCTTCAACGGATTAATGCTTTTATTGAAGATAAAAAAGGGGAGGATTATGTCCTCATCAAGGAACATGGTTATTTGGGTTTTTCTCGCAACCCTAATGCAACTTTCCCTATAGGTGTAAAAATACTCCATCGATTTTTTTACCCAATTAAACAAATAATGGTAGGACGCTTTGGCGCATTAAGGAGGTTAGAGAAAGCAATTTTAAAAAAATTTTTTCCTAACTGTAAAGGTCTGATTATTTATGATTTTACTGATGATACTCGCGACATCTCAGTTAAAGGACAGGCGGTGCCTAATATACTCATAAACGGGACAATAGGGAGAAAAATCGTTCAAGATACTGAAAATTATACTGTTGATTTTTATCTAAAACAACGTTACAATGAGTCAATAATTAGTTACAATGTGATAGGTCAGCTCAATGGAACAAATCCAAATAAAACGATTATTGTTGATTGTCTGTATGATTCAGTATGGTGTCAGGGTACTGGCGATAGTGCTATTGGTATGGGAATTGTCATGGGTATTGCAAAATATTTTACTGATCATAATATCACACCGAAATATAACATTAAATTCATTGGTTTTGGCGGTGAAGAAACAGGATGCAGAGGGGCAAGATACTATGAGGCGGCTCATAAGGATGAAAATATAACACATGTAATTGACATGAATCAAGTAGGATTCGATCAAAAAGATCCGCGTCTCACTCTTAATTTGATATGTAACAAATATAGTTTCATGAATGAAGTATGGAAGGTTGCAGAAAGAACTGATTATGTAGAAAGAACAGGAAACACTAGAGACATAGCAAAGAGATGGTGGCCTGAGGGAGCCCCTAGTGATGATGCTACTTTTGGTCAGAATAGACCAAATTGTAAGACTGTTTGTTTTCTAACTGATTTTCCATGGATATGGCATCATAGAGATGGCTTGAATCATACTGAGGGAGATGTTTTTAAATATTTTGATCGGATATATACAAGTGCTACAGGTGAAATTGCACTAAATGTTACATTAGCCATAACTGTTGAGGAGGACAGGCTTAAAAGTAAGTAGATTTAGAAAATGCCTATCTTATGGAATATTATAAAAAATATTATATATAAGTTGGTCCCATAACATATATTTATGGCTTATGGGGGTAAAGATTTAACAAAAAGGCTGTTTGTACTAAGTGTTTTCATCTTATTAGTTGGAATTTCAATAATACCAAGTATAAATGGAAATGTGTCTGAAAATGGCGTTTATGATAAAGGAAATCAAGCAATTGGTTCCTTAGAGGGTGATAATGGGCTTGATCTTCAATTCATTTATAATTTAACTGAGAATTTAAGCAATATCATATTTACTGAATATAACGAGTCTGCAGGTGAAATTGCTAAAGGAAGAGCATTTGGAACTAAAGGAGAACATAAAGCAGCACAAATGCTATTTGAAAATTTTTCAGATCTGGGACTCTATACATATTATGAAAAATTAGAAAATACAAAAGAAAAACCTTATCTGGCTACTAATACAGATATTAATGAAAGAGGTTTAACAGTTATTGATAAAAATTCTCAATCTATAACTAATGTCTCCGACTATTATATTTCTCCAAGAGTAAATCTGACTTATTTTAAGCTTTTTCTAGATGAATTTAAAGGTCAAAATCCAATAATTGGCACAATTTTAGAAAAAATAATTACATCCTTCATTCTACGTAATAATGGAAGTTTTGATCGGAGATTTAATCTCTATGATTTTGACCGTTTGACGCATAATTTTTCATATAAAGGTTTAAAGGTGCTTCCAAAACCAACCTATTATTCATTAACAAAAGACATTATCCGATATTTTGATAATGATGAACCATTTGTGTATATCGACAGAGATTATGAATTTACTAATTGGCCTCCTGCAGAACAGACAGTTTTTGATGGAATATTGTATGATAAGATTATTTCAAAGTTATTGGACGCATTCGGTGGACCAACTGAATATTTTATTTGGACTCTATTCCATCCGAATTGTAAGGGAATAATAAAATTTGATTCTAACAATGATGCCCATAATACTGGACCTTCTACCTCATTTATTCCTGTAATTAGAGTAAATAAAACAGTTGGAGAAAAGATATATGATGACCCGGAAAATTATACGATAGATTTTTATCTCAATCAAAGCTGGAATGAATCTGTAGAAAGTTATAACGTAATCGGACAATTAAACGGAACAAATGAAGATGAAACAATAATAGTTTGTTCCTTATATGATAGCTGGTGGTGTCAGGGAACTGGAGATGCTGCAATTGGTATGTCCATGGTTGTTGCAATTGCTAAATACTTCAAAGAAAACAATATCGTGCCAAGATGTAATGTGAAATTTATCGGTTTTTGTGGTGAAGAATATGGACTTAAAGGAGCCTTTCATTATGAGAATACTCACAAAGAAGAAAACATTTCATATATAATTGACTTAAATCAGATTGGTTTTACACCTGTAGGACCTGAAGAACCTTACCTTAAATTCCAGATGTGGACAAATAATGAAGGATTAATTTCGACTTTGGATAAATTTCCTATTGAAAGCAATTATACAAATAGAACTGGGATAGAATATCAGTCAGTATTCGAATCTGAATCTGGACCGAGCAATGTACATCCATTTTGCCATAATATTACTAAAGGACGTAGAAAATGCGACACAATACTCGTTGTAAAAACAGGAGTTAAGGTTGATGGACCCAACTGGCTTGGTCACCATAAGGATGGAATAAATCATACACACGGAGATTCAATTGATATTTTTAACTGGACAGATACCGAAGTAACCGGTGAACTTGCACTAAATCTTACAATATATTTTACTGTTGAAAAAGAAGATGACCCTCCTGATAATAAATTTAAAAACCTAGCTTTAATTGCAAGGGATTAAACAAACCCCTTAACAGAAAAAAGGGGAACATCTCTTTTAATTTCCTTTGGTATTACAGGAGGTACTATTCGTGGTTTTACGATTTCTTCCTCTGGAATCCTCAGAGAAAGCAAATCATCCATTGTGATTTTCTTTTGTGGAAAATATTTAACAATAGAGCTGTGAAAAACAACATTCTGAGGAAGAATTGGACCCCAAAATGGAATGATACCAAATTCATTTACACGAGTCTTAAAAAACCTGTTTAAGAATAGTGATAATTTGAGAAGACCGAAACCATAGCCTATTCTAGCAGGTTTACGTCTATAGTTTTCAGGAGGATCAACACCGATAAACCTACAGATATTTTTTACAACTTGATCTTGATTTTTTCTAAGTTCATTTATTGAATAAATAAAAACATTTTTTTTGCCGTAAAATTCATGCAATTTCTTGATATACAGTTCATAATCAAGTTTATCGAGATTCATATATTTATCAAGAAATCCTTGATAATCCAGCACGCCACCAACAGCAACATATTCAACATACCAGGAGATACGGCTGTCTTCTGCTTTTCTTGAGCCGAAAATGATTCTAGCTTTTGGAAATACTTTTTTTATTCTATCTAAACGTTTGAATCTGTCATCTTTCTTTGTAAACTGGTAAGTGTAGATATTTTCTTCAGAAATGATGTTTACTTTATCCTTACTTAGAACTTTAGTAAGTTTTTGTTTGATTTTTTCATAGTCAACTTCTTTTTTAAGGTTTAATATGTCGTTAAAAGGAGATTTATAAAAGAAGTGCCAGAGATAATTTACATCTAAAAAAGGATATACATTCCACTGTAGAAATGTAGTTCCAGTTTTATGCATACCAACATGAATTACTATCTCTCCATTAGTAATGGTTTATCTCCCCAAGGCCAGAATTAATTATTGAAATAAAAATTTTTTCATTTTAATTAAAATTTAAAAATTAAGATGTTAAAAAGAAAAAGACAAAAATTATAAATGTTGTTATCTAAATGCCATGAGTAATAAAACTAAAGAGGGAGCTAAAATAAAACAAACAGAATTTATTCAAAAGAGAGACTGGGACATATTAATCATCCTTGATGCTTGCAGATATGACATTTTTAAAGAAATGTCTCAAAAGATACTAGGGAAAAGTAAAGTAACAAAGATGATAAGTCCAGCAACTCAGACAGTTGAATGGCTTGATAAAACATTTAAAGAACAAGATTTCTCAGATGTTATTTATGTTTCCTCAAACCCTTTTGTAAATTCAAAAGGAATAATACCTGAACAGGGTGGTTATTCTTTTAATGGAAAAAATCATTTTAAAAAAATAGTTGACGTTTGGGACACAGGTTGGAACCCAGATATCAGTACAGTTCATCCTCTTGATGTAAATAAAGCAGCAATCGTATCAATGGATGTCCGTCCAAAGTTTAGATACATAATCCATTATATGCAACCGCATTCCCCTTACATTTTCTATGGTGGTCTAAAGACACATATGCATCCAGTTCAGAATATGCAAAAAAATCTAAATCCACCAACAGATTTGAGCATCTTTTCAAAAATAGCAAATAAGTTTCTTTCACAGGAAACTATATGGAAAATTGGTAAAAGTCTAGGTAGACCCCCAACATGGGATCTAGGTAAATTATGGTTTAAATATGGTCGAGAAGGTATAGAAAAAGGGTATAGAGAAGATTTGAAATTGGTTCTCAACCATGTTAAAAAATTAATTAAATTATACCCTAAAAAGAAGATAATTATTACTGCGGATCATGGAGAGAGATTAGGAGAAAAAGGCAATTACGGCCATGGTGGTAAAAGAGATAAAGTTGTAATTGAAATTCCGTGGTTGGAATTTGATTAATAATTTTGTTTTTTTATTTATAGATGCTTATTATAAGGAAACATTTATTAACATTCAAAGTAACAATATAAATTAATGAAATTAGTTAATAATAAACTTAAGTGCGGAATCACTCTAATTGTATTCTTTTTGTTATTAAATTCCTTTGTTTTTCAAGGACTAGGAGATAATGGTTCGATAATAAAAAATTCAGATTATGAATATAGTTACGAATTTTTAGATTTAAAATATATTTACAATATAACTGAGAATCTAAGCAATATCATTTTTACAGAATATAACGAATCTGCTGGTGAAATAGCAAAAGGACGAGCATTCGGAACAAAAGGCGAACATAAAGCAGCACAAATTTTATATGATAACTTTACAGCTTTAGGGCTTTATACATACTATGAACAAATAAATAATACAGAACAATATCCAGAATTAACCCATGAGTTAGAAATTAGCGACTATTTTGTAAAGATAGATGAAAAAGAAATTGAGTCGTATATTGCACCAGTATGGTTTGAAACTTCTGAAAACGATTATTCCTTAAACTACACATATAATTATTCAAACCTTAAAGTTATAAAACCAAAAATAAATCCTATAATATACCTTTTAAAACAAAAAATTAAAGGGACACTTGAGCCTTTTGTAATTATTTTAAAAGATAGGGCTTTTTATCCACATAATCCTTTAGGCAATATTTCATTTCTTAACAACTTTAAATTCAAATTTTATGTAATCCGCCAACTGCAATGTGCCATTCCCATTTTATACTCAATGCTTTGGGAAAATTATCTAGATTATTTTAAAGGATTAATTTTGTATGATTTTTTTAATGAAGATGTTTATGATATGAACCTTTTGAAGTACGCAAACTGTGTTCCTTTCATTTATATTAATAAAAGCTGTGGTAAAGAGATTCTTGAGAATATCGATAATACAAGAATCGATTTTAAATTAAGCCAACAGTTGAATACTTCAGTTATAAGCTATAATGTAATTGGGCAAATAAATGGAACTTACGAAAATAAAACAGTTATTGTTGATTGTCTGTATGATTCTTGGTGGTGCCAGGGAACTGCAGATTCCGCAATTGGTATGTCAATGGTGGTAGCAATTGCTAAATACTTCAAAGAAAACAATATCACCCCAAAATACACTATAAAATTCATTGGATTTTCAGGAGAAGAAGCAGGTTTGCGGGGAGCAAAATATTATGCATCTTCTCATCTTGATGAAGATATTGTTTATATGATTGATTTAAACCAATTAGGTTTTAATCAAACTGATCCGAAACTTGTGTTGAATATAATTGGTAATGATGGGGAGTTTTTAGATGAAATTGAAAATGTATGCAAAGATTCAAATTATGCAAATCGTGTTGATAGCTCTATTGGTCTCGACCATATTTTGATAAAAAAAGGTATTCCAATTCCAAGTAATCCAATGCCTTTTGCTGATACCCATCCAGATTGCAAAGTTTTATGCTTTTTAAAAGACAATGGATGGACGCTTCATCATAGGGATGGTTTAAACCATACAGAAGGAGATGTTTTAAAATATTTTGATCCTGAAGATGTTAATGTTACCGGTGAAATAATATTAAATGTTGTAAAATATCTAACGACAGATTTTTAATGATTAAATACAAATATTTTCATTATATTTCTCTTTATTTACAAATGCGGATATGATCTAGTGGTTATGATTTAAGTAAGAATTGTTAAAATTTAGATAGTATTATGGATAGGTTTTTTCTAAAAACCTCTTTTTTCCTATTTTTTTATTTGACATTGTCCTCATTGTATAAACTAAGATAAAAGTTTATATTAAAATAAGATATTATGGATTTATTATTCTTAAAGAGGTGCATAAAAATGGGAAGTAGATTGTTTAATAAAGGTTTAGTTTTTGTCATAATATTTTTGTTTGTTGGAGCTAGTGTTGGTGTTTGTAACTTTAATAAAACAAAATGGACTTTAACCGAAAGTGAAGGATGGGACGATATTACTGTTAGTACTTGCAACTGTGAAAAAAACAAACCAGCTATTATTGATGGTGAGGATTCGACCTCTAAAGGGCTTACTAGTGAAGATATAGCCGCTTTGCAGAAACAGGCAGAAATCGAGGGGTGGACATATACTGTTAGTGAAAATCCAGCTACAAAATATTCTATAGATGAGTTATGTGGATTAGTTGAGCCTGAGGACTGGTGGGTTGGAGCCGAGTTTGATCCATGTTTGCCCGCTGGCGCATTACCAGATTCTTTTGACTGGCGTGTGGTAGCTGGTGGTTTACCTCCAGTAAAAAATCAGGGAGGATGTGGAAGTTGCTGGGCTTTTGGAACAATTGCCCCTTTGGAATGTAATATAAAAATTGTTGATGGTGTAACAGACGATCTTTCAGAGCAATGGCTTGTCTCTTGCAACGTAGATGGATATGGCTGCAGTGGTGGCTGGTGGTGCCATGAATATTTTATATTAGATGGAAATAAGGCAGATCCATGTGGTGATTCCGGAGCTGTTTTAGAGGAATATTTCCCATATGTTGCATATGACGCGCCATGTAATTGTCCGTATCCACATGACTATTTCATTGATGATTGGGCATATGTTGGTCCGATAAATGGTGTTGCCACAGTTGGACAAATAAAACAGGCAATCTATGAATACGGTCCAGTGTCAGTTGCTGTATGTGTGAACTCGGCTTTTCAGGGCTATTCTGGTGGAATATTCAGTGGTCCTAGCTGTGGTAGTATAAATCATGCTGTAGCTCTTGTTGGATGGGATGACAACCAAGGAACAAACGGCGTATGGTTTTTACGTAACTCTTGGGGATCTGGTTGGGGAGAAGGTGGATACATGCGTATTGAATATGGTGTTAGCAGTGTTGGATATAGAACAGTCCGGGTTGATTACGGTGGTTTTCAAAACTACCCGCCAAATGTACCAAGCAATCCTGATCCAGAAGATGGAGAGACTGGTGTAAAAACTTGGGCTGATTTGAGCTGGACTGGTGGGGATCCAAACTATGGTGACACAGTTACCTATGATGTGTATTTTGAGAAAGGCGATTCCACACCAGATGTATTGGTATCAGATGATCAACTAGAAACCACCTATGATCCTGGAACAATGGATTATGACTCACATTATTACTGGCAGATTATTGCAACAGATGATCTTGGAGAATCTACAACAGGTCCAATATGGGATTTCACCACTCGTTCACCACCCAATAATGCTCCATATGAGCCTAGTAACCCTAGTCCAGCCGATGGTGCAATAGACTGTGATATTGATATTGATTTCAGCTGGACAGGTGGAGATCCTGACCCTGATGATACTGTTTTTTACGATGTTTATTTAGATGCAAATAATCCTATTCCAACTACTTTAGTTTCTGACGATCAAACAGAGACTACATTTGACCCAGGGACTCTTAATAAGGGTATTACTTATTATTGGAAAGTTCATGCTAAAGATAACCATAATAGGGTAACTCGTGGACCTGTTTGGCATTTTACTACCGAAGAAGAACCGCCGAATGAACCACCAAATCCGCCAACTATTACAGGTGAGACAAATGGACAAACTGGAGTAACTTATGATTATAACTTTATTTCAACTGATCCAGAAGGTAATTTTATATCCTATTTTGTCAACTGGGGAGACGATACAACTAGTGATTGGACTGAATTTGTATTCTCAGGAACTACAGTAACGTTATCAAAAACTTGGAGTACAGACGGAATATTTACTATTCAAGCAAAAGCAAAAGACATAAATGGTGCTGAGAGCGAATTGGGAACACTAACAGTTACAATGCCACGGAACAAAATAATTAACAGACCATTCCTACAGTTCCTAGAGAATCACCCAAATATGTTTCCGATCCTACAAAAACTTCTTCATAGATTAGGACTAAAATAAAATATTTGTTAACCTAATATCTCTTTCTTCTTTTTTTAAAAAATTTTCTGTGTACAAAAAATGAAAAAGATATAAATCATATGCTTTTATCAATAAAAATCTGTTATATTATTAACCTGTAAATTGCGGGTATGATCTAGTGGTTATGATAGTGGCTTCCCAAGCCACTCACCCGGGTTCAAATCCCGGTATCCGCATGTTACTAAAGAAAGGAGAGAGGTTGTTTTTATATTAGTTCTAGTAGTCTGGCAAATACTGGAAATCTATCTAGTAATCCACTAATTAATCTAAATTGAACTGGTCTGTAAACTGGTTTGTTCATTGGATCGATACCATCTTCTGCAGCAAGTGTTGGATCGCCAAATAATGACCACTCGAGCATTGTTTTCCAATCTGACATTTGAAAACCAGATGAAAATGTGTTGTAATAAGCTGAAATGCTGTTCCCCCATACATCTCCAAATATCTTTGTGCTAACAAGTTCCTCAAATGATTTGACTTCCATCCATCCAGTGGTTCTAGCTACAATATCTGTTCCGGTAGCTCCATAGCTGATACCTGATGCTGAATAAACTGCAATGCCTCCTCCGTCTTTCTTGTTAAGATTTTTCCAGCTGAAACAGGTATCTGACTCCGAGTATTTGCTATTTGAACACGACTTATAAACGCAGACAGGATATTTCATAGGGTTTATCACTAAATATAAGTCAAAATCAAGGTAGAGAAATCCTGTGTAAGGTGAAATCAATGTTTTAGCAGGAACCCAAGTTTCCTTATCTTTTGGTGGATGTGTCGCAATACTAGCCCAGCTACCATGTCCACAAAAATCAACAAAATCTACTCCGCTTCTGAAACCAGCTCCAATATTTGGCTTTGTTAAAGTCTCATCTGATGCCCATAAACGAGTTGCAGTATATCCTGGTAGTTTGGTTAATACAACTGTGTTAGCATATTCACCTTCATTGATACTATCCCCAGTAAAAGAATCTCCCCCCATTTGAAGGATCTTATTGATCATTTTGTTGTGATCTTTATACCAGATTATTTTGTCTATTACAACATTTAATTCATTAACATTGTTACATGGAATTTTTCCAAGATAAACATCTGGATGAACGTCTATATCAGCCATATCTCCAGGAAACTCTGCAAATTTACCGTCCTCATCAACATCCCAATCTGAAAATCCCATAGTGCTATTATAGATATCTGCAAAGTAAAGATCGCTTGGGAAATAATCTTCATATTCATCAGATTTAATCCATGCCTGTCTTACCGGAAATATCTCTTCACCTTCAACACCAGCACCAATAAGAATTACGTATGTAATACCCCATGTTTCAATTGCATCTTTAATATAGAATTTTATATCTTCTTGCTCGTCAACACCAACACCAGATGGGATTTCATCAAGTGTTACCATAACTGTATTAACTGGTGGAGACAAATCATTTTTATAATTAACTAGTCGTTGTAATGCTCCCTCAAACTCAGTTGGTGTTAATATCAACAGGTCATACTCACTAGGAAAAGTAATAGGACTTGCTGGTGGTGTGTAATCTACTTTAATTGTAACAAGTTCTGAGTATAAAATTAAGTTTTCCTGTGGTTTATATTGGATCGGTTGAATTGGAATAGTAAGAAAAATAACTCGTTCTCCATCCTTAAGTCCAGCTCCAGTTCTGTAACCATATCGTTGTTCTGGATAGATGTCAATACCTAAATATGAAATTTCTTTTTCAGAATTTTTTACATTCATCGTAATTATAGAATCCGGGTATACTTCGGGTGAGAGTCTAACAGGCTTAGAAATTTTCTTTTCGATAGTATTAGAAAACGTGACCTCAACATTATCAATTATTGTTCCTAACGGAAAAGTATAAACTTTTGTAACAACCGGTAATGTTGGTTTACCTGTTTCCCAAGAATTAGTTGTAGCTTCTTCAAGTTCAATTAAAACATAATCCTGTTCTTCATTTATTATTGGTTGTGAAAAAATAATTGTTTCAGATATGAAATCTTCTTTCTCGCTTTCGTTTACGGCAACAGCTCCTAGTCCACTAATGACTAAACTTAATAGTATTAATAATGTTATTATTTTCCTCATAATTTGATGCCTCCGCATTATACATAAAGAGTGAAGTATATAAATCTTTATTTTCAAGTATTTCCAGTTTAAAAATAAGTGATTTATCAAATGAGAATATGGTGTTTCTTAAGCCACTCAGCCTGGTCAAAATCCCGGTATCCGCATGTTTATTAACTAATTAATTTATTAAGGGAACGCGAGGTGATTTCGTTGAGTCTATATATCTCAGATAAGATAAAAATGATAAATGATAATTTGTTAAAAGGTTTAGATGGTAAAGACATTGAATCTCTCGAGGCTGCCAAGCCTCCTCTTGAACAATTGACTAATCATATTAGGGAATCTCTACAAGGCAATCTACGTGAATCTGTTAAAGAGCTTATTAAGAGATTAAAGAGAGATGATCAAATAACTGGTGAGGATTTAAAAACAATTGAGAAATGGATGGTTGGGGATGCTGAATACTATACCAAGATTGAAACCAATTTTCAAGATTGGGTTAATGAGTGCAAACGATTAAGCAATCTAATAGGTGGTTATAGTTCAGAGACTTATATTGAAAATGAAAGTTCGTTGTTCACCCTCAATGCTTTATTAATAGATTTGAAATTTACTTTGGAAGATGTAATTCGTTATGTTAGTTTCTCAAACCGAGTTAAGAATTTCATGAGATCTGCTAGCTCGGGCACAATTAGCAGCGAAGATAAAAAAGTATTAGCTGACTTAATTGAGCGGCAATTATATTCTGAAGATTTCTGAATATTTACGTGAAGTCATTCTAAATTCTCTTATGAAAAAGAAAATTGAAAAACAGTATGCTCCAACGTAACAGATTTTAAAAACAAAAATCATATTTATCTCCTTACTTTTGCGGGTATGATCTAGTGGTTATGAACAAACAAAAAGCTCGCAAAAAAAGTGGTGGGATTTTTGACTAAATTACTAAAAGCCATTTTTATTGTTCTTGGCAAATCGAGTTTTTAAAAATATTTATATATAAAGATAACAATATATATTATACTGGTTAGTGAAAATAGATGATTAGGAATAGTTTGTCTAGAAAAGGCTTGGTTCTGGGAATAATAATCTTGTTTATTGGAATAAGTGTTTTACCGAATATAAGTGGCGGCATCGGAGAAATGAACTGTGTAAACAATGATTTTGGATGTAGATCAACCAGCTTTATACCTAATGAAAGTGTATTGGATATCGACTATATTTACAATATAACTAAAGCATTAAGTTATATTATCTTTACCGAATACAACGAATCAGCAGGAGAAATTGCAAAAGGAAGAGCTTATGGAACTAAAGGTGAACATCGTGCCGCTAAACTATTACTTGATAATATGACTGACTTAGGGCTTTACACCTATAAAGAACAAATAAATAATACAGAAAAATACCCATATTTAACACATGAAATTGAAATTGTTGATTATTATGTTAAAATAGACAATGAGACTGTTGATTCTTATATTGCACCGGTATGGATCAAAAACTCTGAAAATAATCATGATTTAAATTATACTTATAATTATAGCAATTTAAAAGTAATTGAACCTCCTCTTTTTCCAAATTTATATATGATTAAACAAAAAATAAAAGGAGAATTAGAACCTTTTGTAATATTACTAAAAAATAAAGCTTTTTATAATGATGATACTATCGTAGAGTATTATCCATTTTTAAATAATTTTTATGTAAATTATTATATGATTAGAGTGAGACAGAAAATTGCTACAATAGCATATTCATGGTTATGGAATAAACATATGGATTACTGTAAAGGGATATTATTGTATGACATGAATGATAGCTGCTATGATATGAATCTTTTAAAAAATACGAATCGTATGCCATTTATTTTCATAAATGGAACTATTGGTAAAAAAATATTAGAGGATTGTGAAAATACTAGAATTGATTTTAAATTAGAGCAAAGATTGAATACTTCTGTTATTAGTTACAATGTAATCGGGCAGCTAAATGCTACTGATTCAGATAGTGCAACTATAATTATTGACTGCCTTTACGATTCATGGTGGTGTCAAGGTACTGCAGATGCGGCCATCGGAATGGCAATGGTAATGGGAATTGCAAAATACTTCTGTGATAATAATATCAAGCCTAAATATAACTTGAAATTTATTGGATTTAGTGGTGAAGAACATGGTTTTTGCGCTGGATCAAACTATTATGAAAATATACATAGCGATGAAAATATAAAATATGTTATTGACTTGAATCAACTTGGTTTTTGGCAAAAAAACGATGAATTAACACTTAATATTATCTGTAATAAAATAGGTTTCCTAAGTGAAATATGGAAAATAGTAAAACAAGCAAATTATGGAGAAAGAGTAAATAGCTCAGATAAAGCAATGCCCATTTGGGTGAAGAATGGCGGCCCAAGTAATTCTGGACCTTTTGCTACTAATAGAAGAGATTGTAAAACAGTTTGTTTTTTAAAAGATGGTGGCTGGAAATTTCATCATAGAGACGGTTTGAACCATACAGAGGGTGATGTTTTAAAATATTTTGATCCAGAAGACGTGAATGTAACTGGCGAAATAATTCTAAACGTTGTAAAATATTTAGTGACTGATTGGTGAATGTTAAATACATTTATTTTAATTCAATTTTTCATAAAACATTAAATTGCGGATATGATCTAGTGGTTATGATAGTGGCTTCCCAAGCCACTCACCCGGGTTCAAATCCCGGTATCCGCATAGCTTATTTTAATTAACTATATGGATTACGTTTAGGTCGCCAGTCGAAATTAATGTAAGGAATCTTTCTATGACCAATATGTCCTTTGATTATTTTTGGTAAGAGTCGTGGCCAGTCATCCCAGTAGTTATTTTTCCACTTAGTTAAAAAAGCATTGTAAATATATGCTTGTTTGGAGTTATTAATAAAATTGTTATTAGTGATCTGGTTTTTGTTTGATTCAGCTATTTTTATTCCTATGCTGTTGTTTCTAATTGTGTTTTTTCCATTGATGATATTACTGTTTGATGCGCCCCTAAGATAGATCCCGCATTCTCCATTATCACTTATTATATTTCCTGTGATTTTTGAAAAATCACAGCATTGCATCTCTAAGCCAACAGCGGTATTCATCTTGACAGTATTTCCTATTATTTCATTGTTATTTATCCAATGTGCATAAATTCCTTCTCGATTATTCTGGATGATATTATCTTGTACGATACTCCAGGCATCTTCATAGGCATAATTCAAGAAAAGCCCAATATCATTATTTTGAATTATGTTATCACGAATTGTTGCATTTGATCTTAAAGTAAGGGTCTTTATCCCAGCATTAAAAGACTGATTTCCACTATTTTGGACTGTAAATCCAGATATTCTTACCTGTGGCTCGGAGATTGTTATTACATCTCCGACACCGCCTCCATCAATTATTGTGTTAGATCTATCTTCTCCATCTATTTTGACAGATTTGTTTACAATGAGGTTTTCATTATAAGTTCCATTCATTACATAGATGGTATATCCTGGGTAGACTTCATTAATAGCCTCTTGAATGGTTTTATAAGGATACTCCTTGGTACCGTTCCATGGTCCTGCTGTATTGTCATCATCGACATAGGCAATTGGAAATTGACCGTAAACGCCTGTCAAATAGAATGATTTCTTTTCAATGCCACATTCACCATATTTAATATTAAACCAACCCTCGTTCTGCAATTCTGGCCCCCAACTATTTTTAATGATCCAATATCCAGGGTCATCATTATAGCCCATTATACAAACATAATGTGGGCCCCTTGCAGACCCCCGCCTATGTTGATAAATTCCTTTCTTATATAACGCGAAATCTTCATAGACGAGAAAGTAGGTTGGAACAGGTCCATTTGTAATTAGTGCAGTTTTAATAACTTCTATATCTTCTGGAAGATAATACCAATCTGAGATTTTTACAGTTCTGTTTTGCCAATCTGGAGATGTTGTGTTTAAGGGATATTGATATTTATCACGCGGATATGGCCAACATGCCTCATCTGGCATACCATGCTCTTTTAGAAATTTAGTATCAGTTTCAGGATAAGAACCCCAATCAATTACACCTCCACTAAAAAAGAACAAATGAGCCTCAGAGAGGTCACACCCAAAAGGATAACCAACTTCAATCTGAACCATTGCTTCAAGGGCAGAGGTCAAAGCAAATGATTCACAACTAGGATAGGCATATTGATTTTTTACTGGCGTCGAAAAATCAATATCACCAGGAATACCATATCCATTTTCGTCTAAATCAGCAGAGCGCCAACTAAAATATGATGGAAGATCGTCCAATGGTTCTAAATTGATGATTTTTCCTTGTTGAGTTGGTTCTTCAAGTTTTTCTGATGCAATTTTTATTCCGCTTACAACAGGAAAAATAATGCTTCCAAGTAAAAGAGTTGCAAAAAATATAGATATTAAAGTATTTACTTTCATTTTTAATGTCTCCAAGTTATATAATATTTATAATCAAAGTCATATTTAAATTTATAGTTTTTATTTTATTTTATTTTAATAACGTTTATGATATCTGTGGCTGTGGCCTAGCTATATTGATAGTATCAATTAGTAACGAGTTCTCCGCCGTCTACATGCTTCTCGCCATTTTGTATTGATTTCTTCCATGTATCCAATGGCAAGGTATTTGTCTAAGTCTCTATTCGTGGTAAGTAAAATTTGAATTGGTGGCTTTTCTCCTGTTGGAAAGTAGCCCTTATACTAATTCCCTGTGTTCAAATCCCGGTATCCGCACCCATTAAAAATATAAATGTTCTTTTTCACTGTGGTGGTTTATAGTTATATTTTTCAATAATAAGCTTCTCTTTTTCAGCAACTAAATTAATTGTTTCTTCGTCGTAATAGTAACTTGCTTTACTATGTTTAGAAACATTTGTTTTACCGCCGCCTCGAATCTGATTCTTTGTCTCTTCATCAAGATCATATCCAAATTTTTCAAGCATTTGAATGAAGTCATTTTCAAGTGATTCGGTCTTTATTGTAAAATCCAAAATATTGTTGGTTTTATCGAATTTTCTTAACTCTTCAAGAGTTTTTATACCCTTGAAGTTTTTTGTTTGAAAAAAATCCTTCATGAAAAAATAACAATATCTATAAGTCATAAGACCCGCAAATTCACTAATGAAGCTTTCAGAATACCCTTCAAAAAAATCCTTGAATCGTGAAGGATTATACATTAATTTTAACCACTTTCGAAAATTTTCTGGACTTTGATTATCTTTATATGTATCAATCCAGAGATATGTTGGCTTTTTTATCTCATTTTTTATGTGAGACCACATATCACCTAATTGAAAATTATTTGAATTATATGGGCTATACTTGGATCCTACTTTATATTTAAACAACTCTGAAAATTTTTGATGATCTCGGACAATTACTCTTCCACGTACTTCTCCATCATTAATACATCCAAAGGCCCATAATGAGACGTACCAATCCCAAGGGTTTCTAATAGATCCGCAAATTGACTTTTTTGTTTCAAAATTTTCAAGCCAATTATGTTTTCCGATTTGCTCTCCACCTATATGTTTAGATAACAAGGATGCTATATGTGTACAAGCAGTTTTATGCATCTGTAGGTAAATCATTTTATCTGTTACAAACATAATTTCATACCTGTTTTAACGATATTCATTATTTAATCCAAGAGGAGAATGAATTTTCTCATTATTTTTAAGCTTATGGTAAAAAACCATTAGATATCTATGGGTCTGACTAATTAGTCAGGATTTCTTGTCTAATTAGCATAAGCGCGTTAGTCAAGATTGGCTTTGCTCTTATAATCTTTTTTGCTCTTAAAGTCTATTTTACAAGAGATAACAATCTCATTAGTAATGGAAAATGTTCTAAAAACCTCAACAAGTAGGAACTATATGATGCTATATCCTTTTGTATAGTTCTAGGTTTTGAGTTTGGCCATTGCTCTATCAAAGGACACATATCCTTGTTATCCCCACCTGGTATCTCATACGGTGTGTCCCAAATACCCTTAAACGGTTTCTTCTTAGCATCTGGATACCTTTCTTCATAATCACTCCAGTAGTTACCATACTTGCCATCATCCCAGGTATTGTTATATTCATCATTGGCATTCCGTGTGTTGTTTATGAAGTTGTTATGATAAATGATGTTGTATTTGCTGAATCCAACGAGTTGTATGCCATTCTTGTTGTTCCAGGTGATGGTATTTCCAGTGATGATGTTGTTGTTGCTGAAATATGCGAGCCCTATGCCATAATCATTGTTTGAAATGTTGTTACCCGTGATAGTGTTGTTGCTGGAATCATAGAGATGTATGCCATGCATGTCTTTCGAGGTAATGTTGTTACCCGTGATGGTATTGTTACTGGAAAAAGCTAATGAAATGCCATTCCAATAGTCGTTCATGATGTTGTTATTTGTGATGGTGTTGTTGCTGGAAAACCATAAGTAAATGTCCATGATGCAGTTGTTTAAGATGTTATTACCTGTGATGGTATTGCTGCTGGAATTTATGATACCTATACCCCAACTGTTGTCCAAGATATTGTTGCCAGTAATAGTGTTATAGTTTGAATTTATATAAATACCAGCCTCACCATATCGTATCGTAAACCCGCAGATATTCACATTATCAGCAGTAATATCGATAATTAACCATTGAATCAACTCAATAACAGTTGTGTCTCTGTTCTCACCAATCAAATTTATCGTTTTATTTATAACCACACGCTCATAATATGGCGAGCTATCATCATAGACATATACAGTATCCCCATCATCTGCGTCATCGATTGCATCCTGTATCTTTGTATAGTTATCCTCTCCGCTACCACCTACATACAAGGTTTTACCACGACTAAGTGTAGATGGCTGTTCTTCTTTTGATATGCTAACATTATATCCAAATACTATTGGAGATATTGTTGAAACGATAAACAGGATTATTATTCCAATTGCAGGGATGTTTTTATTCAGAAGTATTACCTCCCTCTATACAAATATCTATACACCAGATGATATATAAATTCTACCCCCATAAATCTCAAAAATAGTTAACTTTATATATTTGACCAATTAGCTTTTGACTAATTAGTCAGACTCATCTATTACTTATGATAAGAAGGGATGGTTTTTTAAACGGTTTTGTAATTTTAAAATGTAGAGAAGAGGTGTTTTAATGCTCAAAGGAAAGGTTGTTATTAATTTTGAGTACGATGGAGTAAAAGAATGTAGTTGGAATATACAACAAGAAGGCGAGGATAAGTTAGATAACGAGAATTTAATTTACCTCCTTCAACATGTCGCTGGCGAGTTAATGCCTTAAAATTGTAATAATTTGTCATCTACGTAAGAGGAGATATAAAAATGGTGAAGGTTGGAGATAGAGTAGAATTAATTCAAACAGATGATACAATGACAGATTTAAAACCTGGAGCAAAGGGAACTGTCTTTAAGATTGATGATGAACAAGAACTTATCTGGGTTAATTGGGATAATGGAGAACAATTAGCTTTACTTGCAGGGATTGACAAATTTAAGATAGTAAAGAAGTAACTATAATAGAACATTTTCTCATAAGTTTTATAAAAACATACATAATCTTACTATCATGACTCGAAATTTATTATTAATTAGTAATTCCACTCTTCATGGAAGTGGATATTTAGATCATTGCGCAGATGAAATCAAAAAAATTTTAGGTGATAAAAAAAACGTTCTTTTCATCCCGTATGCACGTCCCAGCGGAATTACTCATGACGAGTATACAAAAATTGCTCGAGAACGATTTGAAAAAATGGGTTTTAAATTAAAAGGAATTCATGAATCTAAGTCACCTAAAGATGCTGTAAAATCCGCAGAGTCAATATTTATTGGTGGTGGGAATACATTTGTTTTACTAAGCGGATTGTATAAAGCAGATATTTTAGATGAAATTCGAAATAAGGTAAAGAGTGGTGTACCTTACATTGGGACAAGTGCCGGATCAAATGTTGCATGTAAAAGTATCAAAACAACAAACGATATGCCTATTGTATATCCTCCATCATTTGATGCGTTAGGTCTAGCTCCGTTTAATATTAATCCTCATTATCTTGATCCAGATCCTACTTCAAAACATAAAGGAGAAACCAGAGAAACAAGGATAAAAGAGTTTCATTTTTTCAATAGTGATTACGTTGTTGGACTGCGTGAAGGAGCAATGCTTCATGTTATCGGAGATAAGATTACTTTGAAAGGTACTACTGGCGCTAGGATTTTCAAGGATAATATGGAACCAAAGGAGTATAAACCTGGTGATTCGTTGGATTTCTTACTTTAACGATAAAATTCATAACACATAACTTGTTTCAAATATGTTTCCGATACTACAAATATTGTTACAGTGATTAGGGCTATAGAACAGTCCTTCTCTTTTTTTAAAATAAGGTTTTTTGTTTCATCATCTGGTCAATGTTTGAATATTTTGCGAGAACAGGTTCTACACGTTCTTGTGTAAATTGATGTCTATCACAAAGTATCTTTAAAACAGCTTCTTTATCTGGACCTGGCCAGTTTAGAGAATAATCATCAGTAACCTTTGGCTCTAAGAATATCTTTCTAATCTCTTTAATTTCATTTGAAGTTGGTAATTTATCAGATGAAATTGTCGCTATTGCGTTTTCAACATTACCATTCTTTTTAATCAGATTTAAACTTTTTTTGGGACCTATGCCCTTAATTCCATCGTTAAAATCAGTTCCAATAAGAATCGCCATATCTACCAGTTGTTTTTGTGTGATACCTAGTGATTTGAGATTTGTTTTCAATCTAATCTGTCTAATATGAACTTTTACATAGGCTTCTTTACCAGGTAGTTTACGTCTTCCAGAGGATGTAAGATTTCTAACTAAAACTGGAGTACCAAGTAATATGCAGTCATAATCCTGTGATCCAACTGCAAAAGCATCACCTTTTTTTACCATATAGCTTGCCTGCGCCTCACCCTCAGATGGTGCCTGAATATATGGTATGCCAAGGGCATCAAGTAGTTCTTTGCTCTGCTTGATGATTTCATCTGTTACTCTAGATGTTTGTTGGGCTTTTATTCTAGCTTTTTCAAGATCTCCTTTTTCAAGTGCTTCTTTCCATTCTTTTTCAGCTAATTCTTTTCTTTCTCTTCGTTCTGCCAGTGTTTTTGCCTTCAAAGGATGAGGTTTTCCATCAAATGAATATACAGGTCGAATTTTAGCTTCAACAAGATTTGCAGTTCTATGAAAAAGACCTGAAATGTGTGAGGTTATTTCGCCTTTGGAATTTTTCAAAGGTGTTCCATCTCTCTGTCTTATACTTGATAAAAACTGATGTAAAACATTGTGAGCATCGATAACAATTACTCTGTCATGTAAATCCTTAAATGAAATCTTTTCCCATCTGAAGAGATCCCCAATATCAACTCCCATCTTAACATTTTTTATAATGATTAAGTCCTTAAAAACATATTCTAATTTAATTGATAAAGTCTTTATTTTATAGATGATTTTATATATAAGTCTCATTTTTCTGAGACACGGGAATATAACAGATATGAACAACAAGAACAAAATTCTATCAACAGTTGGAATTTACCATGGTTTCAATGATGGAGCAGTAGTCATAATACCAATTCTATTTCCTGTTTTCAAAGTATTATTCAACCTATCCTACACCCAAATAGGAATTATTACAGGTGGAGGGCTTTTAATAACACTAATAACGCAAATTTTTATTGGATTATTATCAGACAAGAAAAACCGTAGAATGATTCTTTCACTAGGTGTACTATTTTTGAGTGCTTCATTATTATTACTAACTCAAATTCAGGGTTTCCTAACATTATTAGTCTTTATCTTTCTATTGAGATTTTCTGCTGGTTTTTTTCACCCTGTTGGAATTGGATGGATATCAAAAATATTCAAAAAAGAAAAGCTCGACTGGGCAATGGGCATGCAAAGCGCTCTAGGAGATTTTGGTGCATTTATTGGTATTTTAACAACCGCGTTTATTGTTGATTTCAGAGATTGGTCATACCCATTCTACGTATGGGCAATAATTGGAATCTTTTGTTTATTTACAGGCTTGTTACTAACACGAGGTATTAAAGAAGACATAACAAATAATGAAAAAAACAAAAAGAAAAAAATAACTTTTAAAGAAAAATTAGTAGAAGAAAAAGAAATTTTGAAGGCGGTTAAATTTTTTATACCCGGATTAATAATTAGCGGGTCCGCTTGGGGAATTGTTGTAAGCTATCTTCCATTATTACTGGATGAGAAAACAGTTTTATCATTATCGATGATTGGAGTGGTTGTCTCAATTTGGATAGGTGTCGGAACAATTGTATGTCTCTTTTATGGAAAAATTATATCATTCTTTGGACGTAAAAAAGTGATAATTTTCTCATACATAGGTATGGGATTGATGGGATTTGCTCTATCAATATTTACAGAAGTATTTATCTTAATTATAATCATGATAATATTGGGAATATCAACATTTCTTACATATCCAGCAATTTTTTCCTATGTTTCTGAAAAAACAGATGAGGCTTATGAGGGGAAAGTCTTTGGATACCTCTTTACCGTTCAACTCGGCGGTGGCACATTCCTTCTGTTTATTAGTGGTGTCACATCTGATATTTGGGGAATTTGGACACCGTTCTTCATACTAGGCGTTCTAAGTATCTTGATTTCAATATTATTAATTGGTAATCAGAAAAAACTTATGCCTGTTAAAACATTGGACTAGTAGCGATACTTTTAAAGAAGGAAATTGCATTGCGGAAACGATGAAACGAGACCTTATTTCAATGCTTGATGTTAAAGATGATTTAGAAGATATTATAGATTTAGGAATTCAACTTAAACGAAAATCAAAAAGTGGTATCTCAATCGAAATGCTAAAGAGAAAAACCCTTGGAATGATTTTTGAAAAGTCTAGTACTAGAACTAGAGTTTCTTTTGAGGTTGGAATGACTAAACTTGGTGGTCATGCGGTATTTCTTTCAAAAGATGATATTCAACTAGGTAGAGGAGAAACAATCGAAGATACAGCTCTTGTACTATCTAGATATGTTGACATTATAATGTTTAGAGCTATGAGCAATAAAGCTATGAAAGAACTGGCAAAACATGCAACGGTTCCTGTAATATCAGGTCTTGATGATAAGGAACATCCATGTCAGGTTGTTACCGATTTAATGACAATTAAAGAGCATAAAGGAAAATTGAAGGAGCTGAACTTTGTTTATCTTGGAGATGGAGGCAACAACATGTCACATTCATATCTTCTTGGTTGCGCAATTGCAGGAATGAATGTAAAAATTGTTGCTCCAAAACAATACTGGCCAGATGATTACTATGTAAAAGAAGCAAAGAAGTTTGGTACAAAAATTGAGGTTACTGACGTTGTAGAAGATTCAACTAAAGATGCAGACATAGTTGCAACAGACACCTGGGTTTCAATGGGTGATGAATCTGAAAAAGAGAAACGAATCAAAGCTTTCGAAGGATACACCATTGATAAAAAATTAATGAGCCACGCTAAATCTGATGCGATTTTCTTACATTGCCTTCCTGCTTATTATGACTATGAAGTTACAAAAGAAGTTGCACATGGAAAGCAATCTGTAATTTTTGATGAAGCTGAAAATAGAATGTGGGCTCAGATTGCAATTATGGTAACTCTTTGTAAATAAAAGAGAAAGAGAGTTGTAATTAGATATTAAATATTCTACTGAATAATTGTTCTAACATTGGGAAATGAGACAACAGTTTTTCAAAGATGTTTAATTCTCTGGTTCTTGGTGTTGTTAATATAATATGAATAATTTCATAGTCACTTGGATCATCTTTATTTTCAATTTTTATTTCTCCTGTGAATGTCTGATCTTTTTCCGATGGTGCTGTACATATCATATCTACCTCAACTCCATCATCCTCGGGTGTTAAATCATTGCCACCAATTGGTGAAAAGACCCATCCTCCCCAGTCAGGCCATTCAGTTACTTCCCAGTCAAGCTCAGAACCAGATGCTCCAATATTTTCAACAGTAAAGCTATCTGTAATAGTTTCTCCAGGATTTATACCAACCCACCAGAATTCATGGTCTTCAACATTTAAATCAGGATCTTCTGGTATATATTCCCCTGTCAAAGCCTTAATACAGAAGTTTGCAGTTCCATCCCAAGATGGATTAGAGAAATCATAATAATATAGATCATCCCAAGTCGATCCATCCTTATAATAACTCTCTCCCGGATCTGCATCAGATTCAACAGTGACACGTGCGGATGCTCCCAAAAGAACAGGAACTTCTGAGGTTCTATCAATTGGTTGTCCTCCAGAAGATAGGGATAGATATATGTAAAAATCATCTTGACTTGTTACTTGAACGGGGTCGTTAAGATAAATTGTGTGAAATCCATAGTAATCTATATTTCCAGTTTCTGTAGATTGAAGGTTTTGTAGCTGCCCGCTAGTAAAATCATCGTAGATTTTTACTTCATAATCGACATCATCTTCTGAAGTAAAGAAGCTTACAGCAACAATTGCTTCAGTTGATTCTGCTGTAAATGCATTGAATGCTTCAGAATATTCTGTAATTGTGTCACGCCATCCGTGATAATCATGATAGTAAATTGTGTCAAAGGGTTCATATTCTACACCTTGCATTGATACAGCCCCCATTTCCGGGTGTTGACCACACCATTTATCATAATATGAAATCCAGAAATAACCTTCTTCTCCAAAGTCTATTCCCCAACTATTTTTACATAGCCATGCGCCAGGTTCAGGCGCTTGGGTATTTTTGTTATCATCCCAACCACAAATAGCAACAGCATGATTAGGGGGATCAGAAGTTTCTGGAGGTTGATAATGCGAATTAGATTCATAGTCAAAAAAGCCCCAGCACATTGCTGTACCAATAACACCTTCTGACATTAACTTATATTTGATTGTATTAATATTGCTAAGGTCAGTTCCTGCAACATAAAATTCAACATCCATTGGATAATAATGATGATAGCTTGGATCGTCTCTATCACATGGAATTTCAATGTTCTCATATGGTGCATCTTCCTCTCTTACAGCACCTTCTCCTCGGACAAGATAAGCTGATGTGACCATATAGTCACCACCCCAGTGTGGATCAAGTCCTCCCCCACCAGGGTCATCGTCATTATTATGGGTGTTAAAACCATTCCACCAGTCAAGATGTGCTTCTGAAAGATCAGGTTCTCCTGTTTCACCTGCGGCATCCCAATTACCAGTCATTAGCAGATTTCCTTCCATGGAAGCCATTGCTCCATGAGTCCAACAGGTTCCATATCCTCCTTGATCTCTAACTCCTGTCACATAATTATTCCCACCGACATCTCGTAAATCATAAGAGCTTGGTGGATCTCCCATAGATGAACTTGCTGCTTTTTCTTTAGTAACAAAAACATTTGCGCTTGTAGGTATCACTAATGCAATGCTAATTAATGTAGCAATCAAAAGCTTCACAAAAATTCTATTCCTATTCATTTTATTTTACCCCCATTAAATAGTTAACAGATGTTAACTACTTTGATGTATATAAATTTTGGTAGTAATAAATATGTTATCAAAACAGGTAACATACGTTATCTATTACGGTAACTTTATATTATGAAATTCATTATCTGGCCACAGGGTGATTGTAATGAAAAAAATATATACAATAATAATTGCAGCAATTCTATGTGCAACAATTCTATGCGCAACAATTACAAGTTGTTCTGCGAAAGTTAGCATAAATACCGAAACTTTAGGAGATGAGTGGACAGGATATATAAGAATCGAAGGAAAAGATGATATAGTATGGGCTGACGTCGTAACCGTCGATGAGACATATTTTAACGCAAAGAATGTAGATACCGGAGAAATTGAAGAGTATTATATCTCGTTCCCAAGTGTATTGGGAGCTTTGGTAGAAGCCTCAGATATTGGTAGTTTTTATATTTTTATTGAATATTGGCCAGCTTGGGATGCATTTCTTGTAAAAACAATAGGAGATGATTCTGACTGGTGGCACTATCTAGTTGATTATGAAGTCCCTATGGTCGGTACAGGAGATTATGAATTAACAGAAGATGATGAAGATATATTATTTGGTTATCTAGAACAATGGGAAGTAAATGTATTAAAAATATCACTTGATAAAGAGGTAGTAAAGAAAAACGAAGAGTTTACGGTAACGATAACCAACCTAAGTGATGGTGCAGTTGAAGGAGCAACAGTTTACATAAATTCAGAAACTTACACAACAGATGAAAATGGGGAAGTAACAGCAACCATTGGAACAGTTGGATCATATAAAATATATGCAGAAAAGGAAAATCACGTTAGATCTGAAAAATTAGACATTTATGTAAAGGTAAAAAACACTCCAAAACGTGTAAAAATAATACTAAACTTCTTAGAAGTATTTCCCAAGCTTGAGAAGTTGCTTCAGCCTTTATTAAATTTCTATATGTAAAAGAGATTCAACTATCTCTTTTCTATTTTTAGAGAGAATCTATAACAAACTATGTAAGAATTTCATTTAAAAGATTCTTTTTTGCAGCAAACTTAATTTCCTGAGCTATTCTCCTACCAGTTGAAAGATCAGGTTGAATCATCTCAGAATAGGGCGATCCTGCAATATAAGGATTTGTCCCAGCAACAATTCTAGAAGAAATCTCAAAGACTCTAAACTCCAAATCCTCAGTTACCACAGTTTCCAAACAAAAAGATCCTATCATTCCGCCAAATAGCTTCAAAGATTTTTCAACAACTGCTTCACCCATTTTAAAAACTTTAGGAAGAAGAGACTCACGCATAACAATAGGAATATTACCAGTTACAACAAATGTTGGATGAATGCCAAGTTCTTCAAGTTCAGCAATTGAGCCAAGTCTTTGAACTTCATCAATGGTTGTTTCATCACGTCTATCCATAGAAAGAAGCTGAAGACTGCCTTTACTAAGCTTGTATGCGTTATCTTGAATTGGAGAATAAAAATAATGAATGTAATAACGAGTGCCCATAACAAACTCTTGGATAATGTAAGATTTTCCCTTTTCAATTCGTTTTTTAAATTCATCATAGGTTTTTGCTATGAAAAAACCTTTACCACCCTTTGCACCATGATATTTCACAATAACAGGTTTATCAATATTCTTGGGGTCTTTGATTTCCTTAGGCATTACAAGGCCAGCGCCTTCGAGCCATTTTCTCTCCATGTTTCTATCAGATTCCCACTTGAGAACATCTCTATTTCCAAATGTTGGAAGATCAAGTGTTGAAAATTTATCTGCACCTAGATATTCAACAAAAGAGCCATGAGGGATAACGATAGCGTTTTTTTCTCTCAATTCCTCTGTAAATTTTAAAATATCTTTGTAATTATCAACAATAAGAAACTCATCTGGTTTACCTAATGGAAAAGCATCATAAAATTTCTTTTTTTCACCGACTGAAATACCAATTGTCTTGAGTCCTTCTTTTCTTGCACCATTAAAAATCTGAAGAGAAGAATGAGAACAGACAGTGGCTATTCTAAGGTTTTTTTTATCGTAAGATGTAAGCATGTCGTTTACATTTATTTTGGTCATAACGGCGACACCCTTACACCCCTTGAATAACCATAACTATTTTAATAGTTTCGATGTGTTTGTTTATTATTTGCCAAAGTAAGCTCTTACTTCCTTTCTTGTTAAAATAAAGAGTGAAGTTGGTATTAAAAAAATCAAAAATATGTAACCTATGTATTGAAAGCCTGTTTGAATATCTGTAAAGATATTGTCAAAAGATTCATTTATTATCATTATTCCTACCATATAAATTCCAAGAAATACATGATATCCTAAGAATGATGAAAACATTATCCCGATAAGCCATGACCATTTTTTATTGAATAACGTCCCGTAAGATGATACAGCTGATAAAATTATTATGCCTAAATATAGCAGCAAATATAAAATAAAACTATAAGAGATGTATAGATCCAATTCAGATATTGAACCGCTATGAAAACTCAATGTATCTAAGTATCTAAGGGTATGGATAATTAGTATGCCGGAAAATATTATGCTTATTCCAATCCATAAGATTAATAAAATATAGATATTGGTTGGTTTTTTTTCCATTTTTTCCCTCCTTTCTAAAAACCATATGTTTTTTTAGAAATTATATTTTTGGATATTATTGTCAAGATATCCGGTAACATTTGTACAACAACCCTTTAAAAGCAAGAAAACAAACCTTTAATTGATAACAATGTTAATTGTAGGGCAAGTATCCAGTAAAGAAGAAGCAAACGAGATTACTTTTATTGCTAAACTTTTCGTAGTTGGACAACGTGCAAGATTTCTTGCCCATCAGAAAGACAAAAATAACGATTAAATCCTTTTTTTGTTATATTTTATTCAATAAACTTTATTTACCCGTTGTTAGTTAAAAAATTACAACGGTGATTAAGCTGGTCAATCTAAGATTTTATGGGGGAATCAATGAGATAGGTGGAAACAAGATTCTCCTTGAAGACAATGATACAAAAATATTCTTAGATTTTGGCATGAGTTTTAGTAGGCGAGAAAAATATTTTGAAGAGTTTTTACGACCGAGAACTGCAAATGGCATTGGCGATTTTCTTGAAGTGAATCTAACACCTGATATATCTGGTATTTATCGTGAAGATCTTTTAGAACATCTAGGCAGAAAACCAGAAAATCCAGTTGTACAAGGAGTGGTTTTGTCTCATGCACATGCTGATCATGCAAATTATATTTCATTTCTTCACAAAGACATCACAATCTATTGCGGTGAAACATGTAAATACATCCTTGAAGCAGTTGACGAGCAAACCCAGAGAGATCTTGAAAATGAGGTTTTAAACTTTAAAATTCGACCGCTTTACAATAAGGATAGGAAGAATCCTCCTATAAAGCGACAAATTAATACTTTTAGAACTGGGGATAAATTTAAGATTGATTCGCTAGAAATTAAGCCTATCGCAGTAGATCACAGTGTCCCCGGAGCATATGGATTTATAATCTATACATCTGAAGGAGCTGTGGTTTATACTGGTGATCTACGGATGCATGGAACACATGCATATATGACAAAGGAGTTCATCAATGCCTCCAAAGAGGTTAAACCAATTGCAATGATAACAGAAGGGACGAGGATAGATCTTAAAAAAACCGATGAATCTGAGCAGAAGGTTTACAACGATTCAAAAAATGAGTTATCTAAAAACAAAAATCTATCAATTGTTGATTTTAACTTCAAAGATGTGGATCGATTTACCACATTTTATAAGATGGCTAAAGATCTGAATAAAAAGCTTGTAATTAGTTTCAAACATGCATGTTTTCTTGAGAGATATCACAGGGATAAAAAACTTAGAACACCTGATAGCAAAGATAATCAAATACTCTTATTGAAACCTAAAAGACTAACTGGAACATATATAGATGAGGATTACACAGATTGGTATATTAAAAAACGTCTGAATTATCCAAATATTATCCTTGCTGAAGATATAGCTAGGAACCCGAGTAAATATGTGGTTGTTTTGAACTTTTATTATTTCAACATGCTCGTTGATTTAAAACCTAAAAATGGGACATACATTCATTCACTATCTGAACCGTTTAACGAAGAAATGGAAATATCATATGAAAGGATGAATAACTGGCTGAATCATTTTGATGTAAAATTTGTCCAATCGCATTGCTCTGGACATATTAGTGGACCGGATTTATATGATTTAATCGAGACCATTAATCCAAAAAAGGTATTTCCTATTCATACAGAACATCCAGAAATGTTCAAAAAGTTAAATATGAATGTTGAAATTGTAGAAGAAGGAAAAAAATATGAGACATAGTTTATTGATTAAAACCTCTGGTTTTTGTGGAGTTACTCTCCCAATTTTTACATTTTTATTCATATTACGTTCAATGAGTCGAGTTACAGGTTTTAGCTGGACTGAAAACGCGATAAGTGATCTTGGAAGAATCGGTTATGGCACTTCTTATTTTAACTTTGGATTAATTATAATTGGAATTTTACTTCTAGTTTTTTCAATTGGATTAAATCTTGCATTAAAGACCCAAAGGGTTGGACCAACTGTTTTTGCGTTAAGTGCAATTTATCTGGTAGGAGTAGGTATTTATCCACTACCAACCTCTGAACATATAGATCTATCAGGGTTGTTTTTTATTGCATTTACCTTTGGTTTTTTAGTATTTGGGATTAAAAATTATAAAAATCAAGTTGATTTTTTGAAAAAAATGGGGGGTTTTGCATTAATTGTTGTTGCATTTGCAGCAATTGCACCAATTTCTTTGATTTTTGTAAGTGGAATTGCTATTCCTGAGGCGATGATGCTATTTCCTGGGTTTATTTGGTGTTTCGTTTTTGGAATTTACATGATTTTATCCAAATTTTGATACAAAATATGACATTTGTTTTATATATGACGTTAACTTATTGGAATAAAGAAAACTGTATAAACCTTAAAAATATTGTAAAATAAACTTTGAGTTTATCTGGGGGAGTGAATATGCCAGATCTTTACAAATATAGTAAAAAGAAGGATGAACAAACCATGATAGAAACAGATACAGGTAAAAGAAAAAAAGAACAATTCGTTGAAAATCTTCGTGAAGGAGATGTAGTTAACGACCTTTATGCTGTTAAAATAAAAAATCCTCCACGACCCTATAAGAGAGGAACATGGTTTGGCCTTGTTGCAACAGATAAAACAGGTGAAATCAGCGTAAAATTCTGGGGCGGTGATAACAAGGAGCGTGTTAAGAGACTTTATGATAGTTTCAAAGTCGGTGATGTTATCCAAGTAAGACTTGGAAACGTAGAGATTTATGAAGATAAACCCCAGATATCTATTAATGAAACCGTTGGTGGACTTAGAAGATGCAGTCCGAACGAGTATGATGTTAGAGATTTCATTCCGTCACTTGATGATAAAAAAATAAAGGAGCTATTAGAAGTAATAAAAAAGGATATTGCTAGTGTTGAAAACGCTCAACTTAAGACTCTTCTCAATCTGTTTTTTAATGATTCTGATTTTGTGAAGGATTATTCTCATTCTCCTTCTGCTATTACTCATCATCATAATTATGTCGGTGGAAATCTTGAGCATGGTGTTGGTGTTGTTAGACTTTGTAAAAATATTTGTGAGATGTATGAGAATATCAACAAGGATTTAGTAATAACTGGTGGAATTCTTCACGACATTGGTAAAATCAAGGAGTATAAAGTGGGGGCAGCTATTGATAAAACTGATGAGGGGAATTTTATCGGCCATATTGTAATGGGCGACAGATGGATTCGGGAAAAAATAGGTGAACTTAGAGAGAAAGGAAAAGATTTTGATCAGAATCTTGAGGATAAGTTATGCCACATCATGCTTAGTCACCATGGAAAGTACGAGTTTGGTTCACCACGTATGCCAAAAACCATTGAAGCTTGTATTGTTCATGCAGCTGATTTGATGGATTCACAGGTTAAAAATTTCATTCAAACTATTGAGGAAGGTAGAAAAACTAGTGAGGATGAATGGGCATTTATATGGGATTCTGATGTTGGTATGAAGAGATCAATGTATCTAGGTGAGGATTAGATTTTATGAAGAAAGATATGGTTAAAATTCTCTGCTGTCCAACATGCAAAGGTAATTTAGAATTAGACATTAAAAAAGAAGAAAAAGGAGAGATCATCGAAGGTAGTTTTACTTGTAAAAAGTGTAATTGTGATTATTCGATAGAAGATGGAATTCCTAATCTTTTACCGAAATAAGACAAGAATTTATTTTTATGATGAAGCTTGCTTTTCAATATTGTAAAGGCAGAACGGATCAGAATGAAGCTTTCCAGCGGTTGAAATAGAAACAGCCGCACAACCACCTTTGCAGCTTTTACCATGTTTACAATCAATACAGTTACCCTTTAGTTGTTCTTTTGAAAAATTTCTATTAAAAGCACAAAAACTAGAATCATTCCATATTTCCTTGATGCTTTTTTCCAGAATATTACCCTGAACAAAATTATCAGGTAGAGATAAACATCCAATAACGTTGCCATTACTCTGGATACCAAGAACACTCATGCCAGCTTGACACCCTTCCCAACGAGGAGAGAGCATAACATTGGGAAGAACCTTTGAATGATATCCTATGCAATGTGCACCCATAACTGGTAGTTTTTCTATGCCATACTTCTTCCTACTGGTTGCAATAAACAAGGCAAGAGAGTAAAACTCTTTTTCAGTAAGATGAAATTTCTTTGGAAAACGACCAATCGGATCTGCTATCTGAATCTGCCAAGCTATATTTCTGTTTAGAATGAAGTTTTTCATATCGGGTATTTCTTTAAAATTTAGTTTATGAACCGTTGTGATAACGCTGGTGGGGATATCTGCAGTTCTAAGCAATTTTAAAGCATTCATACATCTATCAAAACTACCTTTGACGCCTCTTATTTTATCATGGGTTTCAGCTGTAGCACCATCGATACTAACAGTTACTGCATATGGCTGAAGAGGTTTAATCTTCTTAACGATCTCATCATTAATGTTATAACCATTTGACATAACTGTAAAATTCATTCCATAATCTTTGATTGCTTTCATGATTTCATACCAATCTTTACGTAAGAATGGTTCACCGCCCATACATGTAACCAATCCACAGCCAAGCTCAGATAAATCCTGGAAAAGTTTTTTCATTTCATCAAATGATAACTCATAATCTCTGGTTTTACCTGCTGATGACCCGCAGTGCATGCAATTCATATTGCATTCAAGGGTTAGTTCAATAACAGTAGAATAAGGAACAAGTCTTTTCTTAAACATCCCAAATCACTCTCAAAATAAGGAAAGAGAAGGTTTTTATATTATATTTTATAAAAACCTACCCATCTGAATGAAATCATTTATACTGCCACCAGCATAACGCGATCCATTAGATGCAATATTTTGTAATATTACTATTGCAAAGAATGCGAATAAGCTGGCAATCACTATATTTTTCCTTGATTTCACGGCCATGGATATTTCACTCTTTCCCAATTTTAGCATTTCGCCTGTCTCATTTAACAGACTGTTTAGTTTTGCGTTCATGTTTTTCGACCTTGCCAATATATTATAAATTTTTAGTATATTTAAATATGGTGTTATAAATATCACAAAAAGACGATATTTTGTTATATATGGAACATATGGCACAAAAAAATAGCATTTACAAGAATATTTTACTATGAACAACAACAAAAAATTTAATTTTTCATGAAATTTCTTATATCTTTAATAATATCGTTTGATTCATCAATATCTCTAATATACTTTTTAAAACGCGGAGCTCTATTATCTAGAATGACAGCTACACCACGATCTTTTTCATCGCGGATAAGGCGACCAATAGATTGTAGAAGCTTTCTAGCAGTAGGTGCCTCAACTGTGTACTCCCAACCTTTTCCAAACTTAATATCATAATACCTTTGAAGTCCTCGTTGTCGAGCAGTTGGCTTAGGATAGGGAATACCAACGATTGCTGCTATCTCTAATTGTTCAGCTGGAAAATCCATTCCCTCGCTTATTCTACCACCAATCACAGAAAAAAGAGCAGCACCTTCACCATCTTGATTGCCGTGATCTTTAAAATTAGAAACTAATTCCATCAGAGCTGTTTGAGACATCTCCCGCTCTTCAAAATAGAT